>JAGRMO010000237.1 GCA_020441205.1 Maritimibacter sp. | reverse complement strand
CGGCTCGCCGGCCGGACCGTCAGGCGAAGACAGGATGATCGAGGAGCCCGTCGAGCCTGTCGACCACCAGTTCGGCCCGTTCGTCCTCTGCGAACGCCTCGAAGGCTGCGCGGTCGCTCACGCCCGTGGTGACGCCGATGGCGAGCGCGCCCGCCCGCCGCGCCATCCGGATCTCGAGCTTGGGGTCGTCGCCGATCACCGCGGTCTCGGCGGCCGCGACGCCGGTGAGTTCGGCGATGATCTCGAGCCCGGCGACCGAGGGTTTGCCGAATACCTGGGCCTCGACCCCGGTCGCGTTCCGGATCGCCGCCGCCATCGCGCCGGAGACGCCGAGCAGCCGCTTGCCGCCGGCACCGGCGAAGAACGGCGCCACCGAGGTGGCATAGACCGGTGCGCCGGCCCAGACCGCCTGCGCCGCCGCGTCGAGCTCGGGCAGCCCGAACTCGCGCGCCCAGGCGAGCAGCACCGCGTCCACCTCGCCCGCGCCGGGCCCGGCACCGACAACCTCGATCCCGGCTTCGACCAGTGGCACGACCGTGCCTTCGGAGCCGGTGACCATCACCCTTCCATGGCCCAGCCGCTTGAGCTGCTGCGCCGCCACCACCGCGGGGGTGAGGATATGGCCGGGCGCGAGCACGAGGCCGGCGTCGGCCAGCAGCGGGTAATAATGCGCGGGCGGAAAAAACGTACCGTTGGTATAGGCCACCGCGATGATGCCGCGCGCCCGGCAGGCGTCGAGCGCCGCGATCGCGCCGGGCAGGGCCTCATAGGTGCCCTTGTCCTTGTCCATCAACGCCAGCGTGCCGTCGATGTCGAACACCGCGGCACGGATCTTGCGGGCATCCATCAGCGTCCTCCGTTCAGTTCGAGCTTGAAGCCCGGGCGCTCGATCTTCACATGCCCGAGACCCCTGCGGGAGGTCAACTCGCGGATCAGCTCCATCACCGGCCGGGTGCGGGGATCGTAGCCGCGCCGGGCGGGGCCGGCGGCGACCATCGCGTCGACCTGATCGGCCGGCATCGTCGCCCGCAACAGGAATTCCTCGTCGGAATACTGCTTGCCGATCCGCGCGCGCAACTCGTCGAGCGAGGCCATCTGCGCCTCGTCCTTGAGCTCGCCGGCCCGTTTCGAGCTGCGGATCCGGTCTTCGACCGCCCCGTCCATCGGCATCGCCGGCGTGCCGAAGCGGCCGAGCACGTAGCGGGTGACTTCGTCGGGCACGGTCTCGTAGCGCTCCTTGCCGGTCACATTCAGCATCGCCTGGGTGGCAACGAGCTGCGAGAACGGCGTGACCATGATCGGATAGCCGAACTCGGCCCTGACCCGCACCACCTCGTCGAGCACCTGGTGCAACAGATGCTCGCGCTTGGTCTCCTTCAACTGGCGGATCATCGTGCCCATCACGCCGCCGGGGATCTGGTGACGGAAATAGCTGCGGTCGAACTCGCCGGGGCCGCGGTGCGAGAGCCCCTCGGCGGCGGCGAGCGCGGTAAAATAGGCATCCATCTCGGCCACCGCCGCGTCGTCGACATCGACCCTGTGGCCGAGGTCGCGCAAGTTCGCGATGGTCGAGGTCATCGCCGGCTGGCCGGTACCGTTCGCGGCCGACGAGGCCGAGGTATGCAGGCAGGGCGCGTCGGTCGCGGCTTCGAGATAGGCGAAGGGGGCGAGGCCGATGGTGGTGTGCGAGTGAAACTCGAGCGGCACCGCGCCGGCCACGGCTTTGAGCGCGGGAAACAGCGTGCGCGCCCGCTCGGGCGAAATGAGCCCACCCGGGTCTTTCACATAGAGCTTGTCGAACTTGCCCGAGGCACAGAGCGCCTGGGTCTTTTCGACCCAATGCGCATCGTCATGCATCGGCGACAGCGTGAAGGTGAGGGCCGCCACCACCTGGCCCGCGCCGGCCTTCCGCGTGATCTCCGCCATGTTGAGCATGGCCGGCACGTTGTTCATCGGGTCCATCACCGCGAAGCGCGCGATGCCGTTCTTCACCAGCAGCCGGAAGGCGAACTCCATCAGCTCTTCCGACGCGATCTCCCACGAGATGAAGCGCATCCCGGTGGTAAGGAACGAGAGCGGCGTCTGCGGCGCGAGCGCGCGGAAGGCGCGCATCCGCTCCCAGGGGTCTTCGCGCTTGAACCGCACCGCCACCGCCATATGGGTCGAGGTGGTGAAGTCGATCGCCTCGAAGCCGATCCGATCCATCACCGGGGCGATTTCGAGCATCATGCCGGTGTCGAGCCCGGTCGCGCCCCAGTTCGACTGGTTGCCGTCGCGAAGCGTCGTGTCGATGAGGGTGATATCGGTCATGTCTGCGCCTCCGCGCGCCGGGCAAGGAGGCCCGGCAGATAGGTGGTGTCGACGCCGCCTGCGCCGAACAGGTCGTCCTCCATGATCGCCGCGTGGAGGCCTGCGTTGGTCTGCACCCCGTCGAGTTCGGAGACCCTCAGCGCGTCGCGCATCACCGCGAGGGCGGCCTCGCGGGTCTCGCCCCAGGCGATGAGCTTGGCGATCATCGAATCGTAATAGGGCGAGATCAACGCGCCCGGCTGCATATGGGTATCGACCCGGAGCCCCGGCAGCGCGGGAAACCACGCCTGCCGCACCCGTCCCGGGCTTGGCATGAAACCGTTCGCCGGATCCTCGGCGTTGAGCCGGCATTCGATCGCATGGCCATGGGTGCGGATATCGGTCTGGGCGAGGCCCAGCGGCCGGCCCTCGGCGATGGCGATCTGCAGCGCCACCAGATCGAGCCCGGTGATCGCCTCGGTCACCGGATGTTCGACCTGGATCCGGGCGTTCATTTCGAGGAAGTAGAATTCCTCGCGGGCGACGTCGACGAGTAACTCGACGGTGCCGAGCGACCGGTAACCGATATGCCGCGCATAGGCGATGGCCGCCTGGTGGAGCCCGGCGCGCAGGGTGTCGCTGAGCGCCGGCGCCGGCGCCTCCTCGACCACCTTCTGGTAGCGCCGCTGCACCGAGCAATCGCGTTCGCCCGCATGCAGCACGGTGGCGCCGTCCGACAGGATCTGCACCTCGACATGGCGCCCGACGGTGACGAAACGTTCGAGATAGACCCGCCCGTCGCCGAAGGCTGCGGCCGCCTCGGAAATCGCGAGATCGAGCTGCGCCGGCAGGTCTTCGCGCCGGTCGACCCGCTTCATGCCGCGCCCGCCGCCGCCCGCGACCGCCTTGATCAGCATCGGGTAGCCCACCGCATCGGCGATCGCCATCGCCTCTTCGGCGCTGTCGGCCGAGCCCCCCGGCACCAAGGGCACGCCCGCCGCCTCGGCATGGGTCCGCGCGGTGAGCTTGTCGCCGACCGCGTCGAGATTGGCCGGCGTCGGGCCGATGAACACCAGATCGTTGTCGGCGCAGGCTTCGGCCAGTGCGCGGTTTTCGGACAGGAAACCGTAGCCCGGGTGCACCGCGTCGCAGCCGGTGCCCTTCGCCGCCTCGATCACCGCGCCGACGTTGAGATAGCTGCGGGTCGCTTGCGCGGGGCCGAGGCAGATCGCCCGGGTCGCGAGCCGGGCGCCCAGCGTGTCGCGGTCGGCCTCGGAGACGCCGAGCACGGTCTCGATCCCGAGCGCGCGGGCGGTGCGGATCACCCGCACCGCGATCTCGCCGCGGTTGGCGATGAAGATCCGCCGGATCGGAGTGACCGGGGCCGACATCAGGCGGGCTGGATGCGCAGGAGCGGCTGGCCGTGCTCGACCAGCGCGCCGTTGGCCGCGACGATCTCGGTCACCGTGCCGGCGATCCCGGCGGTGACCTGATTCATCAGCTTCATCACCTCGATGATGCCGATCACGCTGTCTTCGGTGACTGTGTCGCCCACCTTGACGAAGGGCGCGGCGCCGGGCTTGGGCGCGTGGTAGAAGGTGCCCAGCAGCGGGGCGGGCACTTCCGAACCGCCGCCAGAGGCCACGACGGGCGCGGGCACCGCGGCCGCGGCAGGGGCGGGCGTGGGTGTGGGGGCGCTCGCGGAGGCGACAGGGGCGGCGGCAGGCGCCGCGCCGCGACGGCGCAATTCGAGCTTCACGTCGCCCATTTCGAGTTTCAGCTCGTCGAAATCGGATCCGTCGATCAGTTTCAGGATGTCGTCGATATCCGACCGCGTCAGCCCGCTCATGTCATGTCCTCCCGGCATGTCTGCTCACCCCCGAGCCTAGGCGGGCGCGGGGCAGGCGCTCAATCGGGCTTTGGCCAAGATTTCACCCAGTGAAACCCGCGGGCCCGCCGTACCGCGCGGCGATCCGCTCGGCGGTACGGATCACCGCGGGCGCAAGCTGGGCGATGGCGCGGGCGCGCGGCAGGGCCCGGCGGGTCCAGGTGATGTTGATCGTGCCTGGCACATGCGAGCCGAGCCTGATCGCCACCCCGAGCGAATCGCGCCCGTCGTCCACCTGCGCCCGGCCGGCATCGAAATCGCCGCCGAAATCGGCGTCGCGCAGCCCGAAGCCCTGCGCCCGGGTCTCGGCGAGCACCCGCTCGACGTAATCCTCGCGCTGGGCCAGCCGGTCGCCGGGATGCGGCGAGCGCCTCAGCGTCTCGAGGATCGCCGCGCGCACCGGGGCCTCGCAGAAGGCGACGAAGGCGCGGCCCGAGGCCGAGCGCAGCATGTTGACGCGAAACCCCACGGGGCCCAGCGGGATGTCGTCGAAATAGGCGCGCGTTGCGTTGGTCTCGATCACCTCCATGTGGGTGAGCCGGGGAACCGCCAGGACA
>JAGRMO010000236.1:3565-6798 GCA_020441205.1 Maritimibacter sp. | reverse complement strand
CGGGCGAGCTCGGGGTCGAGGCTCATCGGGATATATTCGCCCCGCCGCCAGAGCTCGCCCAGATCGTCGTAATGGCGCGACAAGAAATGCCCCGACTGGCCCGTCGAGGTGATGAACAGCGACGAATCCGGATCCGAGAAATCGTAGACCCCGCGGTAGACGGCCGCGTGAACATTGAGCATCGGGTTCTCGCCCACGCCCGCCGTGAGCCCCCGGTTGAGCGTATTGTCGCCCCCCGAGGTCGACTGGCGGATGTTCATGAACCAGCGCACGAAGGGCAGGGTGCCGAGCACCGGGTGATCGTGCGTCGCCTGATGCGCGTCGCCCCAGCGCAGCGCCTCGGTCTCGCCCCCGAAGGTCTCGTCGATCCAGATCAGCCCCTCGTCGAGCGCCGCGCGCGCGATCTCGGTGCAGCTTTCGACCGGCGCCGACTGGATCACGTCGCACCAGACGCCCGCCCCGTCGACATCGCGGAACACCCGCTCGATGAACACCGGGTCGAGATGGGTGAACGAGGCGGCGAGCGGACCGAGCTCGTCGCGGATCAGCCTGTCCTGCAGCGCCCGCATCCAGGCCATGTAGATCAGTGGCTCGGGCATGTGCTCGTTCATCTCGCCGTTCCAGTTGGCCAGCAACTCGAGCGCGCGCTGGCGCACCCGCTCGGGCGTGCCTTCGGGCGCGGCATCGCCGGTGAACCACAGATCCGCCCCCACCAGAGGCAGGAGGTTGCGCGCCGTTACCGAGACGTCGTCGAGCTGCGCCTCGATGAAGCTCTCGCGGGTATGCACTTCGCGTCCCTGCATCAGCGCCTGCCAGCGCTGGATGCGCTGTGTGTCACCCCAGTCGTAGCTCACATGCAGCGGGAACGGCCGGTCGAGGATCTTGTTGTTGGTGTTGCCGACGATGCCGCCGATCGGGTCGACGAACTCGGGATTCGCGGCATAGGCCTCGCGCCCGAGCCAGAGGTTCTGCGCCTCCCAGCCCGGGCTGGGCATCCGCCCCCGGGTGACGTTCTCGGCGTCGCGCCGGGGCATCGTCCCCACGGTCTTCATCGCGATCCGGGTCGTATCGGCCATCACCAGATTCTGCGCGGGTGCCACGTAATCCGCGCCCGCCGCGATGCCTTCGTCGACGCTCTTTGCGCGCATCAGCTTCATCGCCGCGCTGAGCGAGGGGTCGTTGCCGGTGAGCAGCGTCCAGCTCAACGAAGCCACATGGCCGGGCGGGGTGACCGCGTCGAGCCCGTAATGGCCGCTGGGTAGCACCGGGCCGTTCGGGGTCCATTGCAGCTCGATGGTCACCGGCGGTTCGTCCTTGATCCGGATGATCGACGCGCGGGCTACCATCGGCTCGAACCCGCGCGGGGTCCGCACCCGGGTTGGATCGTCGGGGTCGAGTTCCTCGATATGGACGTCCTGATCGTCGAGATAGGCCGAGGTGAGACCCCAGCCGAAACTTTCCGAGCGGCCGAGCATGACGACCGGCATGCCGGGGATGGTGCCGCCGATCACCGCGCCGGTCGAGAGCTCGAGCCGGGCGAGATAGATGATCGTCGGCGCCGTGAGCCCGAGATGGGGATCGTTTGCGAGCAATGTGCCGCCCGGCGCCGAACGCGATGGCGCGGCCGCCCAGGCGTTGGACGCGCCGGCGAGATCGAGCGGCGCTACCGGCGAAAGCGGATCGCGCGGCGGCTCCGGCGCGAGCGCGGCAAAATCCGTGAGCTTGGCATCGAACAGCGCGGCATAGTCGGGCAGGGCGGCGACGCCGCTGCCCGGCGCATCGGGCAAGATATCGGCGAGCCGGTCCGGCGAGATCGTGAGCGCGACCCGCGCGCGCAGTACCTCCGATTGGACGTGGGTCGCCATCTGCACCCCCATGAGCTTCATGATGGCGAGCGAATCGGCCGGCACCCAGGGGCTGATCTCGTTGGAAAACAGGAAGAATTCCGGCGCCCCGCGCCCCAACGCTTCGGCGTTCACCCTGTCGAGCCAGGCGTTTACGCCATGAGCATAGGCTTCGAGCGCGGCCCGGGTCTCGGCATCCTGCGCCGCCACCGCTTCCTGCGCGAGCGGGTAGAGATCGAGCCGGCGCATCAGCTCGTCGGTCCGGAGCGTGCGCCGGCCGAACATCTCGCTCAAGCGCCCCTGCGCGGTGCGGCGCAGGATCACCATCTGCCACAGCCGGTCCTGCGCATGGGCGTAGCCGAGCGCGAAGAACACGTCCGCGTCGGTCTTGCCGAAGATATGCGGCACGTTCGAATGATCGCGCACGATCTCGACCGGCGCCGAGATCCCGCGCGCCGGCCGGGTCACGTCGTACTCCGGCAGCGAGCGTTGGGCGAGGTAGTACATCGCCCCGAACGCGAGCACGATGAGAATCAGCACCGCCGTAACCGCCCGCACCGCCCATCGGAAAACTGTCGCCATCATGCCTCTGGAGATTGTCCGGCTTCGTTGACCCCGCCCAAGCCCCCGTCAATAAAGGCACGAGGCAACGGACGCAATCGACGGAGCGGCGATATGAACAAAGTGGCATTTCTCGGCCTTGGGGTGATGGGCTATCCGATGGCGGGGCATCTGGCGGCGAAGGGCTTCGAGGTGACGGTCTACAACCGGACCCCGGCCAAGGCCGAGGCCTGGGTGGCCGAGCACGGCGGCAAGAGCGCCGCCACCCCGCGCGAGGCGGCCCAGGGCGCGGCCTTCGTGATGTCCTGCGTCGGCAATGACGACGATCTGCGCGCGGTCTGCCTCGGCCCCGACGGCGCCTTCGCCGCGATGCAGGCGGGCGCGGTCTTCGTCGATCACACCACGGTGTCGTCGATGGTGACCGAGGAACTCGCGGGCGTCGCCGCCAGCGCGGGCGTGGGTTTCGTCGACGCGCCGATTTCGGGCGGCCAGGCGGGGGCGCAGAACGGCGTGCTGTCGATCATGTGCGGCGGCGAACAGGCGGCCTATGACGCCGCCCACCCGGTGATGGCGGCCTACGGCAGGACGATCCGCCGGATGGGGCCGAGCGGCGCCGGACAGCTCACCAAGATGGTCAACCAGATCTGCATCGCTGGCCTCGTCCAGGGCCTGTCGGAGGGGCTGCACTTCGCCGAAAAGGCCGGGCTCGACATCCGCGATGTGGTCGCCGTCATCAGCCAGGGCGCGGCCGGAAGCTGGCAGATGGCGAACCGCTACGAGACCATGGCCGACGACCACTTCGACCACGGCTTCGCGGTCGACTGGATG
>JAGRMO010000236.1:0-3504 GCA_020441205.1 Maritimibacter sp. | reverse complement strand
GACCAGTTCTACAAGGATGTGCAGGCCCTCGGCGGCGGCCGCTGGGACACCTCGTCGCTGATCAAGCGGCTGCGCGCGCAGGGCTGAGCACCGGCGGGGACAGGCCGACGCTTGCGCGGGGTCATGGACGCCGCAGGCGCCCCCTGCCACCATGGCTCCATGACCGGAAGCCGCGCGTTCATCGCCGCTGTCTTCGCCCTCGCCCTCGGCGGGGCGGCCGGCGGTGCGGCGCCCGCGGCCGCCGACGTCATCGCCTTTCCGGTCTACGGCAATTGGTGCGGCCCCTGGCATTCGGGCGGCTCACCGGTCGACGCGCTCGACGAAGCCTGCATGCGCCACGATCTGTGCTACGGGACCCTGGGCGTGTTGAACTGCAGCTGCGACCTCGCGCTGATGGACACGTTGCGCCGCACGAGCTGGCCGAGCGGGGCGGTCTACGACAGCGCCCGCGCGATCTACGAAGTGGTCGGCATCGCGCCCTGTTTCGGCTCGGCGGAGGAGCAATCCACCAAGTTCGACTGGGTGCGTAACGACCATCTCGGCGCCGTCGCCCGGGGCCGCGAGAGCCCCGATGCCGCCCTCGAACGCGGCCTTGACCTGCTCGGGCGCGGCCTCGAGAACGCCTACCCGACCGAGCCGTAGACCCGCCCCGGGCGATCTGGCATCATGCCGGCGGACCGCGCGGATGCGGCCGAACGGGGAGGGGCCGATCATGCGGCTGCACATCGCGATCGCCGGGTTCCTGGCCTGCGCCGCACCGGCGGTGGCGGACCTCTCGGTGCCGGTGCACGGCAATTGGTGCGGTCCGGGCCACGGCGCGGGCCCCGCGCTCGATCTGCTCGATGCCGCCTGCATGCGCCACGATCTCTGCATCGTCGCCGCCGGCGGGCCGTTCAACTGCGCCTGCGACCTCACCTTCATGGACGAGCTGCGTCGCGGCGCCTGGCCGAACCCCGAGCTCGAGGACCGCGCCCGCGGGGTCTACGAGGCGATCACCCTGATCCCCTGCAGCGACCCCGACGGCCAGGCCATGAAGATGAGCTGGGCGGCGAGCGACTGGCTGGGCTCGGTCGTCGCCGGCCGCGAACTGCCCACCGCCGTGTTCGGCCGGTTCCTGCGCACCCTGGCCGAAGGATCGTCGCGCGCCCATGTGAAATAGCCGCGAAGGCAGGCCGGCGGCGCGTTGCGCGGACGCCCCCGGGGGCGCGACCTCCGGGCGCATTCCCAACCCGAGGCCCGGCTGTCATGTCGCCGGCAAGCGAACACCACGAGGAGAGACGCCATGGCCCAACAGCCGCCCGCCTTCGCCAACCAGCAGAAGAAATCCGCCCCCCGCTGGCGCCAGACACCGCCCGCGCTCTACCCGCCGGTGCTGGGCCTGTTCGGCCTCGCGGTCGCCTGGAGCCGCACCGCCGACGCCTTCGGCACGCCGCCCGCCATCGGCCAGCTTCTGATGGGCGCGATGGTGCTGCTCTACCTCTACGTCGCCGGCCATTACGTGGCCAAGACCGTCGCGAGGCCCGCCGTCGTGGGCGAGGATCTGAAACTGCTGCCGGGCCGCGCCGGTCTGGCCGCGCTGACCATGGCAGGGATGCTCTTCGCGCTCGGGCTGATCCCCTATGTGCCGATCCTCGCCAAGGTCGCGCTCGCCCTGGCGGTCGCCGCGCATCTCGCCGTGCTCGCCATCGTCATAAGGAACCTTCTCGCCGGCCCCGCCGAGGCGCGTCGGGTGACGCCGGTGTTCCACCTCACTTTCGTCGGCCTGATCGTGAGCCCGATCCCCGCGATCCAGCTCGGCTGGACCGGCTACGCCACCGCCGTCTTCTGGGCCACGCTCGTCGCCGCGTTGGTGATCTGGGGGCTCTCGGCGCTGCAATTCGCCCGCGAGACCCCGCCGCCGCCGCTGCGCCCGCTGCTCGCCATCCACCTCGCGCCGGCCTCGCTGCTCGGCACCGTCGCGATGCTCCTCGGGATGCCTGGCCTATCGTTCGCCTTCGGCATCCTTGCCCTCGTGCTGTTCGCGGCGCTTCTGGCCGGCGGACGCTGGATCACCACCGCCGGCTTCTCGCCGTTCTGGGGCGCCTTCACCTTCCCGCTCGCGGCCTTCTCGTCCCTGATGATGATGCTGGCGGGCGCGGGCTACGGCGAGTTCTTCCGCATCGTCGGCGGGCTCGCGCTGGTCGCGGCCACCTTCTTCATTCCCTGGATCGCGCTGAAGGTGGGGCAGATGTGGCTGAAGGGCGCGCTGGCGGCGAAGACCAACGCCGCCGTCGCCTGATCTCAGAGCGCGCCGAGCGCGAGCGACAGAGCGATCTGCGCCGCGCTGGCCGCCGCGAGCAGGAAGCCGAACGATCCGAAGCCGGCGGAGGCGAGCGCCAGACCGCCGGCCGCGAGCACCGCCGCATTCACGCGCTCACCGGCGCGAGCCCGGCCTGAACCTTCTTCGGCAGTTTCGAGCGGATCGTGTCGTAGCTCACCCGGATCCGGTGGACGAGTTCGTCCTCGCTCGCCGTCTCGAACGGCACCAGCACCCAGGACTTGTGGAAATAGGGCGCCCGCACCGCGACGCCCGCGTCCTTCAGCATGTCGGCGGTCTCGACGTCCGGGCACTTGGCGAACAGCCCGTCGTTCAGCGCGCCCACCAGCGCGAACATCTTGCCGCCCACCTTCCACGCGTCGTGCCCGCCGCCCCAGGGGTCGGAGACTTCGGCGCCCGGGTAGGCGGCGCAGGTGGCGTTGACGAAGGCGCGGCTCATGGCCCCAGAGTAGAGCGTTCCCAGGAAAAGTGGGAACCGGTTTTCCGTCCGGGAACGCGACCCGAAATGATGTGACGCTTGGCGCCGGCGCCGAAGCCTGCTATGGAAGGGGCATGAACACGAACGGCATCATCATCTGCTGCATTACCGGCTGACATCGTCAGGCGGGCCGTTCTTCTGTTTCCTCTCCCAAGGTAAGTTGCTAAGCCCGCCGCGGATGGCCTGCGCGCGAGGACCCAATGGTCGAGATCAAGCTCCACAACACCCTGACCCGCTCGAAAGTTCCGTTCGTGCCGCTCGATCCGGACAACGTGCGGATGTATGTCTGCGGGCCGACGGTCTACGACCGCGCGCATCTGGGCAACGCACGGCCCGTGGTGGTGTTCGACGTGCTGTTCCGGCTGCTGCGCCATGTCTACGGGCCGGAGCACGTGACCTATGTGCGCAATTTCACCGATGTCGACGACAAGATCATCGCGCGCGCCGACGAGAGCGGCGTACCGATCGACGAGATCACCGCGACGACGACCCAGTGGTATCTCGACGACATGCATGCTTTGGGCGCGCTCGACCCGACCGAGATGCCGCGCGCGACCCAGCATATCGGCGACATGGTGGCGATGATCGGAGACCTGATCGCGCGCGGCCATGCCTACGAGGCCGAGGGCCATGTACTGTTCGCGGTGGAGAGCTATGCCGAATACGGCGCGCTATCGGGCCGCTCGGTCGACGACATGATCGCCGGCGC
>JAGRMO010000235.1 GCA_020441205.1 Maritimibacter sp. | reverse complement strand
CGTCAAGCCGAAAATCCTTGCGCCCGGGGGCCGTCCTTGCGCATTGTCCGCGCGGGTTTCGAGGCGAGCCCGCAGCCGGGAGCGAGCGATGGCGAAAAAGCCCAAATGGGTGGTGGACAAGGAGCGCGCGCGCGGCGCGGCGGCGCGCGAAACCGTCTGGCTGTTCGGGCTGCATGCGGTGCGCGACGCGCTGGAGAACCCGAGGCGCGAGAAGCTGCGGCTGGTGGTGACGAAGAACGCCGCCGACCGGCTGGGCGCGGCGCTCGCCGCCGGCGGGATCGAGCCCGAGATCGCCGATCCGCGCAAGTTTCCCGCCCCGCTCGACCCGGGCTCGGTGCACCAGGGGGCGGCGCTCGAGGTGAAGCCGCTCGACTGGGGCAAGCTCGACGAGGTCTGCGCCGCGCCGCCGGGCACCGCGCCCCGGGTGGTGTTGCTCGACCGGGTGACCGACCCGCATAACGTGGGCGCGATCCTGCGCTCGGCGGAGGTGTTCGGCGCGGCCGCGGTGATCGCGCCGGCGCGGCATTCGGCGCCCGAGACCGGGGCGCTCGCCAAGACCGCCTCGGGGGCGCTCGAACGCCTGCCCTACCTGCGGGTGACCAACCTCGCCCAGGCGATGGAGGAGCTGAAGGGGCTGGGCTACGTGATGCTCGGGCTCGACGGCACGGCGGACGAGAGCGTGACCGCGGCGCTCGCCGCCCTGCCCGGCGCGCCAATCGGCCTCGTGCTCGGCGCCGAGGGGCCGGGGTTGCGCGACAAGACCAAGGAGACCTGCGACCGGCTGGTGAAGATCCCGTTCGCGCGGGATTTCGGCTCGCTCAATGTGTCGAACGCGGCCGCGGTGGCGCTGTTCGCGGCCTCTGCCGAAAGCTGAGGCGCGGCAGGGCTGCGACGGTTCTGCGTCGGCCAATCCTGGCCGAGCGTTCACGTTTTCTTCACGCAATCGGGATTCGCCATT
The DNA here is from genome assembly GCA_020441205.1 of Maritimibacter sp. Classification (GTDB taxonomy): domain Bacteria; phylum Pseudomonadota; class Alphaproteobacteria; order Rhodobacterales; family Rhodobacteraceae; genus Sinisalibacter. The sequence continues at coordinate 4,899 of JAGRMO010000235.1, read as the reverse complement.
CACTTTGCGTTCGCGCATCCTATCTATCTGATCGAGAGCGGACTGTGGAACGTCCGTTATCTCCATTCACTGTCCCTCGTTCCACGAAACTGCGCCCGGAGCAAAACCGGGCGCTTTTTTTCGGTGGTCGCGGGGAGTACGGGCGCAGTGGGCAACTTGTCGCGCTTCCCCCCGGCCGCGGGGCGGATTAGACAGGGCGCATGACCAGCTATTCCGACGATTTCCTCCGCCAGATTCTCGACGGCACGAAGACCATCGCGCTTGTCGGCTTCTCGAACAAACCCGACCGGCCGAGCTTCCGGGTCGCGACCTATCTTGCCGAGCAGGGCTACCGGGTGATCCCGATCAACCCCGGGCTCGCCGGGCAGGATTTCATGGGCGAGACGATCGTCGCCGATCTGTCGTCGATCCCGAAGGATGCGGGCGTCGACATGCTCGACGTGTTCCGCCGCTCGGAATTCGTGCTGCCGGTGGTCGAGCAGGCGCTGGCGGAGTTGCCGGGGCTCAAGACCGTCTGGCTGCAGATCGGGGTGGAGAGCGAGGCGGCCGCCGCCGTGGCGGCCGAGAAGGGCCTGGCCTTCGTACAGGACCGCTGCCCGAAGATCGAACACGCGCGACTGAAGGGCTGAGGTCTGCGCCTGCGGGCGGGATCGCCCGGCGGGTTCGCGGGGCTTGAGCGCGCGTGGGGCCGGCCGGACGCCGGGGCGCAGCTTTCCCGCGCAAGGCGTTGGTCTTACACCTGGAAATGTCCGCTCCGGGGGTCCGGTATCCCAGGAAACCGGAAACCTCCGGCGTGTCCGGCCTGACCGGTGCAGGTGCCGGTGCGGGGGATTGGACGATCCGCCGCGTGGACGGGCGCGCGGGCCGACGGGCGATCCGTCAGCGCGAGGCGGCGTGCCGGGGTTTCAGCCCCGGGATTGCTTCTCCACGATCCCGGAGGTGCCTTCGCGGCGGTCGAGCTCGGCCAGAACCTCGTCGAGGCCTACGTCGCGGGCGGCGAGCATGACCAGGAGGTGATAGAGCACGTCGGCCGCTTCCGAGGTCAGACGCGCGCGGTCGCCCTTCACCGCCTCGATGATCGCCTCGACCGCTTCCTCGCCGAATTTCTCGGCGCATTTCTCGGGGCCGTTGGCGAGCAGCTTCGCGGTCCAGCTCGTGTCCGGATCGGCGCCGCGGCGGGCGGCGATGGTGGCGGCGAGGCGGTCGAGGGCGTTGCCGGGCGCGGCTTCGGGTGCGGTCATGTCAGAGCCTCACGGGTATTCCGGCGGCGGCCATGTGCTCCTTGGCCTCGCGGATGGTGAAGATGCCGAAATGGAAGATCGAGGCGGCGAGCACGGCGGAGGCATGGCCTTCGGTGACGCCTTCGACCAGGTGATCGAGGGTGCCGACGCCGCCCGAGGCGATCACCGGGATCTCGACCGCGTCGGCGATGGCGCGGGTGAGCGGCAGGTTGAAGCCCTGCTTGGTGCCGTCGCGGTCCATCGAGGTGAGCAGGATCTCCCCTGCCCCCTTCGCCGCGACCGTGCGGGCGAAGTCGAGCGCGTCGATGCCGGTGGATTTGCGCCCGCCGTGGGTGAAGATCTCCCACTTGCCCGGGGCCACGGTCTTGGCGTCGATGGCGACGACGATGCATTGCGAGCCGAAGCGGTCGGCGGCTTCGGCCACGACCTCGGGATCGGCCACGGCGGCGGAGTTGAAGCTGACCTTGTCGGCGCCGGCGAGCAGGAGCTGGCGGACGTCCTCGTGACTGCGCACCCCGCCGCCGACGGTGAGCGGCATGAAGCATTGCTCGGCCGTGCGGGTGACGAGATCGTACATCGTGCCACGGTTCTCGTGGGTCGCATGGATGTCGAGGAAGGTGAGCTCGTCGGCGCCGGCCGCGTCATAGGCCTTGGCGGCCTCGACCGGGTCGCCGGCGTCGATCAGGTCGACGAAGTTCACGCCCTTGACGACGCGGCCATCGGCGACGTCGAGGCAGGGGATGATGCGGGTCTTGAGCATGGGGCCTCTTTGGGGCGGCGATATTCGGCTGGCGGTTGCGGGGACGGGATAGACGGTTTGCCCGGGCTTTGCCAGCGGCTTGCGGGGCGCGGCAGGCGTCGCGCCTGGTGCGGCTTTTCTCCGGCGGGCCGCGCCTGTAGGCTCGCGCGGACAGATTGGCGAGACAGGGGGGAGACCATGGCCGAGACATTCGCACGCTATCCGAGCCTGGACGGAAGACCGGTGGTGGTGACCGGCGGGGCCTCGGGGATCGGGGCCGAGATCGTGCGGGGCTTCGCCGCGCAAGGGGCGAAGGTGGGGTTCATCGACCGAGACGCGGCGGCGGCGGAGGCGCTGGTCGACGAGCTCGGCGGGGCCGCGCGTTTCGCGGCCTGCGATCTGCGCGACATCCCCGCGTTGCAGGGCGCGGTGGCGGCGTTGGCGGCCGCGAACGGCCCGGCAGAGGTGCTGGTCAACAACGCCGCGCGCGACGACCGGCACGACTGGCGCGAGGTGACGGAAGCCTATTGGGACGAGCGGATGCAGACCAACCTGCGCCACATGTTCTTCGCGATCCAGGCGGTGGCGCCGGGGATGATCGCTTCCGGCGGCGGCTCGATCGTCAACCTTGGCTCGAATTCCTGGCACGAGCGGGTCGGCAACTTCCCGGCCTATGCGACGGCGAAGGCCGGGGTCGAGGGGCTCACACGGACGATGGCGCGCGACCTCGGCCCGCACCGGATCCGGGTGAACACGGTGATCCCGGGCTGGGCGATGACCCAGCGCCAGCTCGAGCTGTGGATGACGCCGGAGGCCGAGGTGCGGCAGAAGGCGGCGCAATGCATCCCCGAGCTGCTCGACCCGGTCTATGTCGCCCGGATGGTGCTGTTCCTCGCCTCGGACGACGCGGCGATGTGCACGGCAGCGCTGTTTCCGGTGACGGGCGGGTCGATGTAGGGGGCGGCCAGTCTGGCTTTTGCGAGGGGGCGCTGCCCCCTCGTGCTCCCCCGGGATATTTGGAGACCAAAGAAACCGGGCGCGACATCAGGGGGCAACCGCGCCCGGGGGAGTGGCTCGGCGGTGTTCGCCATTGGCGGGACTTCGGCGGTCCGGTCCCGGGCGTCGGGGCCGGTCAGCCGTGCCGCCGACCGCGAATTCGGGTTGCCAGCTCGGCGAAAATGCAGAGGACGAGGCCCGGCAGGCCAACCAGCTCGGTCACCAAGAGGCCGCGAAACCCGGCCTCGTAGAGCGCGGCGCCAAGGCGATCGGGCGCATGGCGGCAGGTGATCGGGTCGATCAGGCCGCCGTCGCAGCCGAGGACCCCGAACAGCGCGAAAGCGGCCGCGACGAGGGCGGCGGCGATCAGCGGCAGGGCGATGCCGAGCGCGGCGGGGCGGTTGCGAAACCAGCGGCCCGGCTGTGCGTCGCCCGGCGCCGCGGCCGCCCGGCGGAGCGCGAAGATCGCCGCGAGCCAGAACGGTGTGCCCCAGAGCGCAAGCCCGGCAAAGATCGGCAGACCGTCCATCGGGCGGGTCAGCCCTTCAGCACCTTGAGCGCTTCGGCGAGGTCGATGGCGCCGTCGTAGAGCGCGCGGCCGGAGATCGCGCCGTCGAGCTTCGCGCCGCAGTCGCGCAGCGCGCGCAGGTCGTCGAGCGAGGAGACGCCGCCCGACGCGATCACCGGGATCGACACCGCGTTGGCGAGGGCGGCCGTCGCCTCGACGTTCGGCCCCTGCATCGCGCCGTCGCGCTGAATGTCGGTGTAGATGATCGCGGCGACGCCGGCGTCCTCGAAGCTGCGGGCCAGATCGGTGACCTCGACGTCGGTCTCCTCGGCCCAGCCCTTGGTGGCCACCTTGCCGCCCCGGGCGTCGATCCCCACCGCCACCTGGCCCGGGAAGGCGCGGGCGGCCTCGCGCACCAGGGCCGGGTTCTCGACCGCCACGGTGCCGAGGATGACGCGCGCGAGGCCGGCCGACAGCCAGCGCTCGATGGTGGCCATGTCGCGGATGCCGCCGCCGAGCTGTGCCGGCACGGTGATGGCGCCGAGGATCGCCTCGACCGCGGCGGCATTGACCGGGGCGCCTGCGAAGGCGCCGTTGAGGTCGACGAGGTGGATCCAGTCGCAGCCCGCCGCCTCGAAGGCGCGGGCCTGTTGGGCGGGATCGTCGTTGAACACGGTGGCGGCGGACATTTCGCCACGGAGCAGACGCACGCAGGCGCCGTCCTTGAGGTCGATGGCGGGGTAGAGGATCATCGGCGGCTCCCGTGATTGCGTTGCGGCCGGGGCGTCAGGTGCCGGCGCTTTGGGCGGCTTTTGGCATGGCGGCGCGGGGGCGTCCAGCCGGGGCTGCCCCGGCGACCGTTCGGGCCCGGGGTTCGCGGGGGCAATCCGGGGGCGGTACGGTGGGCCGTTCGGGGGGCTTGCCCGGTGGCCCCGGGCGTATCAGGATGGGGCATATCCGCCAAGGAGGCTCCGCCGATGAAACCCTTGTTGTTCGCCGCGCTCCTGGCCGTCGCGCCCGGGCTCGCCTCCGCCGATCCGGTCGACGGGATTTGGCAGACGCAGCCGGACGACGGCGCCTATGCCCATGTCGAGATGGGGCCCTGTTCCGGCGGCAAGGTCTGCGGCTGGATCCGGCGCACCTTCAACGACACGGGCGAATATCAGGGCGAGAACATCGGCAAGGTGCTGGTGATCAACATGGAGAACCAGGGCGACGGCAGCTACCGGGGCTCGGTCTGGCGGCCGTCGAACGACAAGACCTATATCGGCAAGATGGAGCTCAGGGGCGACACGCTCGATCTCGCGGGCTGCGTCGCGGGCGGGCTTCTGTGCTCGAAACAGACCTGGAGCCGGGTCGAGTAGGCCGGCCGGGGCCGCACGCGTCCGCTGCCCGGCACAGCGCGCGCGGCGGAC
>JAGRMO010000234.1 GCA_020441205.1 Maritimibacter sp. | reverse complement strand
CGAGGTGAACGAGCATCTGCGCGAAGTGAAGGACGTGGCCGACCGGATCGGCGCGCGGTTCATCGGGCTCGGCACCGCGCCGATCTGGGGCCAGGACGAGATGCCGATGATGCCCAAGGGCCGCTACCGGCTGATGACCGATTACATGGACAAGGTCGGCACCCTCGGCAAACAGATGATGTACCGCACCTGTACCGTGCAGGTGAACCTCGACTGGTCGTCGGAAGCCGACATGGTCAAGAAATTCCGCGTCGGCCTCGCGCTGCAGCCGGTCGCCACCGCGCTGTTCGCCAATTCGCCGTTCCTCGACGGCAAGCCCAACGGCCACCGTTCGTGGCGGTCGCGGATCTGGCGCGATCTCGACCCGGCGCGCACCGGCATGCTGCCCTTCGTGTTCGAGGACGGCATGGGGTTCGAGCGGTATGTCGACTACGCGCTCGATGTGTGTATTTCGTCTACCGCGACGGCACCTACATCGACGCGCGCGGGCAATCGTTCCGCGATTTCATGCAGGGCAAGCTGCCCGCCCTGCCAGGCCAGGTGCCGACGCTCTCGGACTGGGCCGACCATCTCACCACGATCTTCCCCGAGGTGCGGATCAAGAAGTTCATGGAGATGCGCGGCGCCGACGGCGGGCCGTGGCGGCGGATCTGCGCGCTGCCGGCGTTCTGGGTCGGGATCATGTACGACGATCTCGCGCTCGACGCGGCCTGGCACCTGGTGAAGGACTGGGACGCCGAGACCCGCGAGGCGCTCCGCGTCGCCGCTTCGGTCGACGCGCTGCAGGGCCAGGTCGGCAAGCTGCATCTCCAGCAGCTCGCCGAAACCGTCCTCGACATCTCGCGCGGCGGGCTCAGGCGCCGCGCCCGGCCCGGCTTCGGCGGCATGGTGCCGGACGAACGCCACTTCCTCACCGCGCTCGAAGACAGCGTCGAGGATGGCAAATCGCCGGCCGACGAGCTTCTCGAGCATTACCACGGCGATTGGAACGGGGATCTCACCCGGATCTACGCGGATTACAGCTACTGAGCTCCGGCGGGCGGGCTAGCCCTGCTTGCCGAGCACCCGTTGCTGGTAGAGAGCGTGGATCTCGTCGCGGTGGCTCGCGGCCTGTGTCGGTGCGCCGGCGCCGCGCGCATGGGCGGGGATGTTCGAGGCCGAATATTGCTCGACATAATCATCGTTGCCGTCCAGCGGGTCGGGGCCATACGGGTTCTCGCCACGGGTGCCGCGCTTGATCATCCAGAAAAACAGCCGGATCGCGACCACGAGGTTGGCGATGCCCGCGCCGATCGCCAGCGCGGTGCCGACCTGCGGGTTCGGCTGGTTGCCGTAGGGGCCGCTCAGGCCGACGCCGCCGATGCCGGCCATCACCACGCCCAGCAGCATCGCGGCGGTCAGGATCCAGGGGATCGCAACCCAGATGCCGCTGCGCCCGACGTCGTGCAGGCGGCGGACCATGACCGCGAGCGAGGGCAGGAAGGTCGCCAGCGAAAAGATCGACGAGAGAATCTGGCTCTGCCCGTCACGCAATGCGCCGCCATGCTCCATCGCGTAGGTCATGGAGAGGAAGAAATTCTCGGCGAAGCCGAGCACGAAGCCGGCCAGGAAGGTGAACAGGATCCACCACCAATATTCCGAGCGCGACGCCCGGCCCGAGAAGGTGGCGTAGTTGCGAAAGCCGCTGCCGATCGCCTGAAGAAAACCCATGACCAATCCCTTTCGCCCGCTGCGGCCCTCTGCGCATGGCGCAGGCTACCGTGCAACAAGGGTCCAATTGCGGCGGGTTAGTGGCCAATTGTGGATGGGGTGCGCCGGCGGCAACCGCTCCGGGCGATCCGGCCGGCCCCTCGGCGACGGGTCAGCTTCTGGGCACGTTCGGCACCGACGAGGCGGTGAGCCCCTCGCCGTATTCCGTATTGCCGCCGCCGCCACCGTCCCGGTTCAGCGGGTCGGCGCCGAAGCGGTTCGTCCCGCGGCTGCCTTCGGTGGCCCAGAAGACGATGAGCACGATCCACCCGATGAGCGGGATCAGCCAGAGCAGCCACCACCAGGCCGAGCGGTCGGTGTCGTGCAGCCGCCGCGCCCCGACGGCGAGGCCCGGCAGCAGAACCGCCAGCCCGAAGATGCTCGACAGGATCGGCGTGTCGGTCGAGCCCGAGAAGCTCCCCGGCGCGGTCTGGGTGGTGCCGAACAGGGCGATGTCGACCCAGCTCAAAACGATGTTGGCGATGAAGACGAACAGCGCCCACCACCAGAATTCCGAGCGCGGCGCGCGGCCCGAGAAGGTCACGTATTTCGCAAAATTGTTCTTGATCGCTTCGCCGAAAGTCATGGATCGGGCTCCGTCCGGATGTTTGCGATAGCCCGAGCCTGCGCCCAAATCCGCGCGAAATCAATGCCGGCGCTTGGCGCTGCCGGGCCGAGGGCGCGCGCTATTTCTTCCCGATCTTCGGTTCTTCGCCGCGCATCAACCTGCGGATGTTCTCGTGGTGGCGCGCGAAGATCAGCGCGCCGAGCAGGAGCGCGATGACGAAGGCGTCGGCCCGGCCCAACACCAGCGCCCAGATCGGCCCGAGTGCTGCGGCGGTGAGGCCCGCGAGCGACGAGATGCGAAACAGCCCGGCGGTCACCAGCCAGGTCGCGGCGGCGGCGAGCCCCACCGGCCAGGCCAGCGCCACGAGGGTGCCGAGCCAGGTGGCCACGCCCTTGCCGCCGCGAAAGCCGATGTAGACCGGATAGAGATGGCCGAGATAGGCGCCGAGCCCCGCCGCCTGGGCGGCATCCTCGCCCAGCGCCGCGCGGGCGACGAGCACCGCGAAGGCGCCCTTGCCGATGTCGCCCACGAGGGTGAGGAAGGCCGCGAGCTTGTTGCCGGTGCGCAGCACGTTGGTCGCGCCGATATTGCCCGAACCGATCTTGCGAATATCGCCGAGGCCGAAGAGCCTGGCCCAGACCATGCCGAAGGGCACCGAACCCAGCAGGTAGCCGGCGAGGGCGGTGAGGGCGAGGAGGGCTGCGGGCGTGGTGATCTCGGGCATGGCTCCTCTATCTCCCGGGCCGGGGCGGTTCGGCAAGGGAAAACGCGGGTCGAGCGGCACCCAGGCCCGCTCACCCGTGCACACTCGAGTCCGCGCGCGCGCCCAGCGCTTCCGGCGGAGACCGCTTCCCAGCGGACGCCGGCCCGGCCGGATAACCGGCGCGACCCGACGTGCCCACACTGTCTCAAGCGCTTTTCTTCAGGCCAGCAACCTTGCGTTAACCTTAACGCGCCATCTTGCGGTCACGGTACAGGCTGAGGAGCCGATGACCGTGAACGGAGAAGCCCCCTGCCCGGCCCCGTGCCGGCAGGGGGTGGACCGCTCCATGTTCCCCGCTCTCCGGGGCCGCATTCCCGCTTCGCTCCGCCCACCCCTTCTCTGTTCCAAAAATACCTTCGGGGGGTCCGGGG
>JAGRMO010000047.1 GCA_020441205.1 Maritimibacter sp. | reverse complement strand
TGGTTGAGAAACATCTCCTTGGTCAGCGTCGTGCCCTTGCGCAGGCTCAGCAGCTCGAGCATCTGGTATTCCTTGCCGGTCAGATGCACCTGCTTTCCGTCGACCTCGACCGACTTCGAATCGAGGTTCACCGCGACCTTGCCGGTGGTGATGATCGATTGCGAATGGCCCTTCGAGCGGCGGATGATCGCGTGGATCCGCGCCACCAGCTCTTCCCGATGGAACGGCTTGGTCATGTAATCGTCCGCGCCGAAGCCGAAGCCCTTGAGCTTGTCCTCGGTATCGTCCGAGCCGGTCAGGATCAGGATCGGCGTGTCGATCCGTGCCATCCTGAGCTGGCGCAGCACGTCATGGCCGTTCATGTCCGGCAGCCCCAGATCCAGCAGGATCAGGTCGTAATCGTAGAGCTTGGCGAGATCGACGCCCTCTTCGCCGAGATCGGTCGAATAGACGTTGAGGTTCGCATGGGTGAGCATCAGCTCGATCGACCGCGACGTCGTAGGATCGTCTTCGACCAACAGGATCCGCATCTTTCTGTCTCCGCTATCTTCCGTTCCGTTGGTAAACACCTTGGAGGGAAATAGTTAACGGCAAGTTACCGTTGCGGAACTTTTAGCGAAAACACCCTAAGGTTGTCGATATTTCTGTAGCGCCGTCGCCTTGAGTGCGGCTTCTCCGTGACGGTCGATGGCGGTTTTCCACTCCATGAACTCCTCTTCCGAAAGATCATAGAGCGTCAGCGCTTCGCCGAGTGGAATCAGCCCGTAGCGCACGCCGCGCACCACGGACGCCTTGCGACTGGCGACCCAGCGGCGCGTGCTCGCCGGCGGCAGATCGGCCCGGGTCATGATCGAGCCATCCGGCAGGCGCACCGCGCGGGGGCCGTCGACTTTTTTCAGATACATAGCTCCACCTCATCGGTCTGCGGCCCGACCTTGGGCAAAACCGCTTAAGGAGAGGTGAAACCCGGTCTTGTTGTTAGATCGAATTTTCCTATATTTCCGGGTTCGAACCTGACCCGGGACCAAGATGACTGCCACTGCCACCACCCTCGCGCCAAACTCGCTGGGCTTCGCCAAGTCGCCGGCCGAGACCCGCGTGGTCGTGGCGATGTCAGGCGGCGTGGATTCTTCCGCCGTCGCCGCGCTGCTCAAATCCGAGGGCTACGACGTCGTCGGCGTCACGCTCCAGCTCTACGATCACGGCGCCGCGCTGGCGAAGAAGAATGCCTGCTGCGCCGGGGTCGACATCCACGACGCCCGCCGGGTCGCCGAAGAGATGGGTTTTCCCCATTACGTGCTCGATTACGAGAACATCTTCCGCGAGGCGGTGATCGAGGAATTCGCCGACAGCTACCTCGGCGGCGCCACGCCGGTGCCCTGCATCCGCTGCAACGAGCGGGTGAAGTTCAAGGACCTGCTGGCCACCGCGAAGGATCTCGACGCCGATTGCATGGCGACGGGGCATTACATCCAGCGCATCGCGGGCCCCGCCGGACCCGAACTGCACCGCGCCGCCGATCCGGCGCGCGACCAGTCCTACTTCCTTTTCTCGACCACGCCGGAGCAGCTCGACTTCCTGCGCTTCCCGCTGGGCCACCTCGAAACCAAGGCCGAGACCCGGGCGCTCGCCCGTCGCTTCGGCCTCGACGTGGCCGACAAGCCCGACAGCCANGGACATCTGCTTCGTCCCCGACGGGAACTATGCCAGCGTGATCGAGAAGCTCCGGCCCGGCGCCGCCGAGCCGGGCGAGATCGTTCATGCCGATGGACGGGTGCTGGGCCGCCACGACGGCGTCATCCACTACACGATCGGCCAGCGGCGCGGGCTGGGCATCGGCGGGCTCAGCGACCCGCTCTACGTGGTGAAACTCGACGTCGACGCCCGCCGGGTGATCGTCGGGCCGAAGGAGATGCTGGCGACCCGGACCATCCCGGTGCGCGAGATCAACTGGCTGGGCGACGCCCCGTTCACTTCGCGCGCCGAATGGCCGCTCGCGGTCAAGGTACGTTCGACCCGGCCGCCGCGCGAGGCCATCGTGCGGCCCCTGTCGGAGACCGAGGCCGAGGTCGAACTGCTCACCCCCGAGGAAGGCGTGAGCCCGGGCCAGGCCTGCGTCTTCTACGCACCGGAAGGCGGCCGGGTGTTCGGCGGCGGCTGGATCTGGGCCGGACGCTGAGCCGTCCCGAAGCCCCGGGCGACGGATGGGCGAAGGGCGGGCGAACTCGGACGCGGGCCTAACCCGCTGTTCTGAAATACGTTAGCGCTACCAAACCCTCGCCGGGCGAACCCGCCTCGGCACCCCGCACCGCACCGCGCCACGGACAGCATCTCCTCCCGTGGCGCGGGCAGCCCCGGCCTTTCGCCCACCGCCGCGCCCCAGGCGGGCCGCGGTTACTCCTTCAACTCGACCATCACGATATGGGTGACGGTGCTGCCGACATTCTCGCCCGAATGGGCCTGCGCCTCCGAGAACAGCACCTGCCCGGGCTCGAACTCCCGGTCGATCACCTTGCCGTCCGGCAGAGTGAGCCGGCGCTTGAACGCGCTCAGCGAATAGACGACGAAGGCCGGATGCGAATGCATCTCGGTCCGGTCGCCCGGCATGTCGCTGTATTCGAGCACCCGAACCCGCTCGTTCTCGAACAGCACCTTGTAGAACTCGGGATCGGTCACCGCCGCGTCCTGCGCGGTGGCGGCGAGGGTCGAGAGCACGACCGCCGCCGCCGCTGCGCCGAGCCACAGGGCCGACCGTCCGAGGCCACGCAGCGCCGGCCGCCGCTCCTGGCCGACCGCGCGGCGGCGGAGCGCGGAACCGGCCGCGGTCCCGCTTCGACGCCCGGGCGCGCTGGGTGAAATCGCATGCGCGACCATCTGCGCGCCGACACAATAGGCAGAGTGACTGAAAATCCGCATCGCAGGTCTCCTTGCCCGGCACCTCCACCGGCACGGGCCGCAGCCCGAGCACCGGTCTGCGCCGGAAAGCCAAAGGTTTCAAAAGGATCGTCGTGACCGGCGGACGGGAGCCAGGTTGCCGGGCGCCGCCTCCGATCATGTCCCGCAGTCTGGACCCGAAGCGCCGCCGGCGGCAGTCGGCAAGATTGCATGACGGGGCCGCAGAGATGTAGACTGGCCGTCAGGCGTCTTCAGGGGCGGCGCGCGATGATCAACTGGAACGATCTGAAATACCTGCTCGCCGTCGCCCACAACGGCAGCGCCCTCTCGGCCGCCCGGGCGCTCAAGGTCGACCAGACGACCGTGCAGCGGCGGCTGGCGGAGCTGGAAGCGCACCTGCACCTGCGCCTGGTCGAGCGCGGCGCGAGCGGCTACCGGCTGACCGGCGCCGGCCGGTCGGTTCTGGTGGCGGCCGAACAGGTCGCCGAGGCGGTGGCGCGCTTCGAACGCGGCTGCGCCGAGCTCGCTCAGGCCCGCATCCTGCGGCTCACCTGCCCCGAGCCGATCGCCGACCGGCTAGCGCGGTCGGGCTTCCTCGACCGGTTCAGCGAGCGTCACCCGGATTTCCGGGTCGAATTCGTCCTCGCCGACCGCTACATCGACCTCGCCGCCGGCGACGCCGATGTCGCCCTGCGCTCGGGCGACACCGATGGCGTCCTGGTCGGCCGCAAGATCGCCGACTCGCTCTGGGCGGTCTATGCCAGCAAGGATTACATCCAGAGCCATGGGGCACCCGCCGCCGTGAACGAAATCGCCCAACACCCCATCGTCGCCTTCGACCACAGCCTGTCTGGGCACCGGCTCTCGACCTGGCTGGACGAGATCGCCCCCGATGCGCGCATCGCGGCGCGCAGCAACAGTGTGCTCGGACTTGTCTCCGGGGTGAAATCCGGCATCGGTATCGCCGCCCTGCCCACGCCGCTCGGCGACGGCGAACCCGATCTGGTGCAGGTCCTGCCGCCGGTCGCCGAACTGAGCCGGGCCTGGCGCCTGTTGTGCCACCCCGACAACCGCCGGCACGACAAGGTTGCCGCCTTCTTCGACTTCGTCGAAACCGAAATCGCGGCGCTGAGGCCGGTGCTGACCGGGTAGGCGCACGCGCGGCGCAGAGGCCCGCGGTCTTGCCCCGCCCGCTGGACACGCGCGCGACCGGACGCGGCGGGTTGCCTAAATCGCTCTGCCCGCCGAATATCCGACCGACCCCATGCCGGATAGCCGCCGGGAAAGGAGACCATGTCGATTGCGCGCCTCCCGATCTTCCTAGCCGCCTGGCGCGGCGGCCTGCTGGCGGCCGCGCTGGTCCTCGCGGGCTGCGCCGGGCCGCACGCCTCGATCGACACGACGTCCGCCGCCCTGCCGCCCGCCGAGATCGTCGAAGGCTGCTGCCGCGAGACCGGCGCCTATCCCGACTGGGCGTTGGAGCTGGCCGACGCCAATGTCGAGGTGATGCGCCAGGTCGGGCTGATCCAGCTCCGCCGCGGCTACATGGAGGCGGTGCCGCCGGCCCGCGCGCTGCTGGAATCCGCGCTGAGACCGATGGACCTGGTGTTCTTCCACAACGACAACCGGATGTCGGGCCACCTGATCCCCGGCCAGTTCACCCATGGCGCGATCTACATCGGCACCGAGGCGCAGCTGAAGGCGGCCGGGCTCTGGCACCTGCCGGCGCTGGCGCCCTACCGCGATCAGATCCGCGCGGGCCGGCTCTATCTCGAAGCCGTTGACGGCGGCGTCCGGCTTGCCTCCGGCGATGTGGTGCTCAACACCGACGCGGTGGTGGCGCTGCGCCCGACGGGCCAGGACCGCGCCGCCGCGCTGGCCCGCGGCATGGCCCGGATGGGCGTGCCCTTCGACATGCATTTCGACGCGACCGACAGCGATCATCTGTTCTGCGCCCAGCTCATTTCGGAGATGTTCCCCGGCGCGGGCCTGCCGCGGACCCCGGTGCTCGACCGCGAGACCATCCTGATCGACGGCATCGTCGCCGGTGCGCTCGCGGGCGATCTGCCCTTCGCGCTGGTGGGCTATGTGAAGGCCGATGCCGGCGGCGGCGCGGCGGCGCTGAGCGCGCAGGAGCTCGCCTGGGACATCAAGCAGGGCTGGCCCGCCTCGCGGGCGCGCTGAGATCCGCGCCAAGCGGTTTGGAAACCGCTTAAGCCGCTTCGAAGCGGCTTCGCCCTAGCCCTGACCGCCCGAGAGGTCGATCATCGCCGAGAACTCGGCCTGGCAGGCAACCTGTCCATCGACCGTCGCCTTGCCCGAGAACTTCCACACTTTCGAGCCCGGACCGCCGCGCAGCGTGGTGATCTCCATCCTGAGCACGTCGCCCGGCACCACCTTGCGGCGGAACTTCACCCCGTCGATGCCCATGAAATAGACCAGCGCGTTCTTGCCCACGAGATCGAGCGACAGCGCCACCATCACCGCCGAGGTCTGCGCCATCGCCTCGACGATGGTCACCCCGGGCATGATCGGCGCCGAGGGGAAATGCCCCTGGAAATGCGGCTCGTTCACCGTGACCATCTTGATGCCCGTCGCGCTCTGGTTGGCGACGATATCCTCGACCCGATCGACGAACAGGAACGGATAGCGGTGCGGAATGCACTTCTTGATGAGGTCGATATCGGCGGTGGCGGGCACGTCGGTCATGGGTTTCTCCTGGGTCTAGCGGGGTGCGCGCGGCGCGGTGGCGGCGCCGCGGTCAGTCGGTGCCGGTGTCGGCCTCGGGGCCGGGCGCGGCGGGCGCATCCTCGGGCGCCGGGATGATGTCGATCCCGTCGCCGCCCTCGACCGGCGCGGCGCCGTCGGTCGGGGCCGCGGGCGCGTCGTCCAGCGTGCTGCCGTCGCCGAGCTCGGCGTCGATCCGTTCGATCGCGGCCACGGTGATGTCGACATCGGCGGCCGCGAGCAGGATCGCGCGCGCGTCGACGATCAGCACCGCGCCGCGCTCGCGCACGAGCTGCCCCAGAACCGGGCCGATCCGGGCGAAGAAATCGGTCTGCGCCGCGGTGATCTGGTCGCGCAGCGCCGCCTCGGCCTCGGTGCGGTCTTCGCGCAGCGCCTGGACCTTCTCGTCGAACGCCACCGCCAGCGCCCGGAACGCCTCGGCCTCCATCGTCGCCCGTTTCTCGGTGAGCGCGAGCTCTTCCTGCTCGAGCGCCGCTTCGATGTTGCGGGTCTCTTCGGCCATCGCCGCGGTTGCGGCCGCAAGCTCGCGGTTGACCCGCTGGCCGTAGAGCGTGCCGGCGAACAACCCGTCGCGGTCGAGCGTGAGGATTGGCGAGACCACCCGGCCGAGATCCTGCGCCACGGCTCCGCCCCCCGCCAGGGCGGCGGCGGCGAGAGCACTGGCGAGGATCAGGCGGCGGGCCGCACCCATGGCGGGCCTCCGATCAGAACCCGGTCGAGATCGAGATCGCGAACCGCTGCTCTTCGTCGTAGGTCTCCTTGAGCACCGGGATCGCGTAGGAGAACTGCAGGGGACCGATCGGCGTTTCCCAGTTCAGCGCGGCGCCCACGGAGGCCCGCAGCGCGAAATCGCCCGCGCCCGCGAAGGGCTCGGTATCGAGCCCCCAGACCGAGCCCGCATGAGCGAACACGCCGCCGGTGATGCCGTATTCCTCCGGCAGACCGATCGGGAAATCGGCCTTCACCCGGGCGACGGCGAACAGGTTGCCGCCGAGCGCGTCGTTGCTGGCCGCGGAAGTGTCGCGCGGCCCCATGCCGAGCGGCGCGAAGCCGAGGAGCTGGTTCGGGCTCATCATGAACCGGTCGGTCACCCGCGTGCCGGGGCCGTTGATCGTGGTCATCGCCCCGCCCTCGACCGTGGCCGAGATCGTCACTTCGTCGTTGAGCGCGGTGGTGGTCACGTTGGCGAGCAACGAGCCGCGCACGAACTGGTTGTCGGCCCCGAGCC
This sequence comes from Maritimibacter sp., assembly GCA_020441205.1. Lineage (GTDB taxonomy): Bacteria > Pseudomonadota > Alphaproteobacteria > Rhodobacterales > Rhodobacteraceae > Sinisalibacter. The sequence goes on along the minus strand of JAGRMO010000047.1, from coordinate 19,021 downwards.
CGCCAATGTCGCCGGTCACCTTGGCGAAGGCGAAGGTCGGCTCGTCGAGCCCGTTGCGGCGGGTATCGAAAGTATAGTACCCGCCCACGGCCGCGCCATATTGCCGCCCACGCGCCTCTTCGGCCGCGATCACCGCCGACGAGCCGGTGTAATTGTAGATGTCGCTGAGCTCAACGCCCGCATTGAGCCCGAGCCGCGAGGTCTCGCTGACCGGAAACTCCATGAACGGGATGAACTCGGCCGTGGTCGTCTCGAACAGACCCGACGACCAGTCGCGTTCGTTCCAGAACGAGTTGAAACCGACCCGGAGGTCGCGGCCGAACAGGTTCGGCTCGGCGAAGGCCAGCGCATACTGGCGCTGGTCGAGACCGCCGGAGAACTCGACCTTGAGATACTGGCCGCGGCCGAGGAAGTTGGTCTCGGTAAACGACACGACGAAGCCGACGCCGGCCCCGAGCGCATAGGTCGCACCGGCCGAGAACGAACCGGTGCCCACTTCCTCGACGTTGACGTCGACCACGACGCTGTCGGTCGACGAGCCCTCGCGGGCGGTGACGTCGACATTGGAGAAATACCCCAGCGCCCGGATCCGCTCCGCAGCCGCGCGGATCGCGCGCGGGTTGAACGGGTCGCCCTCGACGGTGGAGAACTGCGACCGGATCACCCGGTCGAGCGTGGTGTCGTTGCCCTCGATGTCGATCCGCTCGACCACGACGCGGGCGCCGCGGACGATGGCGAACTCGATGTCGAGCGTGCCGGCGCGCGGATTGCGCGTGACCCGCGGGTCGACCCGGACGAAGCCGAAGCCCTGGCTCTGCAGCTCCTTCTCCATCCGCGCGATGGCGCGGTCGATCACCGCCGGGTTGTAGGTTGTGCCCGGCCGGATCGAGGCGAGGCCCTGATAGGCCCCGGGGTCGATCCCCTCGACTTCCGACACCGTGCTGATCTCGCCGAAGGCGAACTGCTGGCCCTCGCGGATCTCGTAGGTGACGTAATAGGCGTCTTCCTGCGCCGGGATCTCGGAGGTCACCGCAACGGCGTCGAAATCCGGATAGCCGCGCGAGGCGTAGAAATCCTTGAGCAGCTGCTTGTCGAACTCGGTCCGGCCCGGATCGAACGTATCCGAGCGGATGATGAAGCGCAGAAGCCCCGCCTCTTTCGACGACACCACCCGGCGCAGGCGCGCATCCGAGAACGCCCGGTTGCCGGTGAAGTTGATCGCCTCGATCTCCGTGTTCTTGCCCTCGACCACCTCGAACACGAGGTCGACCGAATTGTTCGGCCGCCGGATGATCTTCGGCGTCACCGAGGCGGCGATACGCCCGTCATTGGAATAGGCGGTGGCGATCGTGTCGGCATCGGCCTCGGCCTGGGCCGGATTGAACACGTAGCGCGGCTTCGACTGCAGCATCGCCAACAGGTCTTCGTCCTTGAGCCGTTTGTTGCCCTCGACGTTGATCCGGTTGATCAGCGGATATTCGGTCACCCGCACCACCAGCGTATTGCCCGAGGGCACCAGCTGGACGCTCTCGAACAGGCCCGAGCCCGACAGCCGCTGATAGGCGTCGTTGAGCTCGGCCTGGCTCACCGACTCGCCACCGGAGAATCCGAGATAGGTGGTCACGGTGCCCGGGTCGATCGCGTTCAGACCTTCGATCTGCACCGACGAAAAACTGTAGCTCTGCGCCAGCGCAGCCCCCGGCGCGAATCCCGCCATTCCTGCCGCGCCGATGACAAGCGCCACAGCCGCAGGTTTCAATACCGTCGTGGACAGCAGCCTGGCATTGGCCGCACGACGCCCCGCTTTTTTGGTCATTTTCCGCATCCGAACAGACAGCCCTCTTTGAAGTCTGACTAACGGGAAAGACCGGGTGTGTCAAAGCGCCAAACGCCGAAGGCGCAGAGCCTGTGGCGCTGCGCCCATAGTCTTCGGAACAAAGCGGTTTCTGCGCGGGAACGGTGCGCGCGACCGTGATGGCCTAACCTGCGAGGCGGGACAGGGTTACCTGACCAGCGTGCCGATCCAGGCGCCCGCGCCGAGCGCGACGGCGATGGTGCCGACGTAAAGCAGCCGGTCCCAGTTGATCTGCCACAGGAGCGAAAGCCCGCGGTAGCCTTGCTGAATCTGTTCCATCTTTCTCTCTCTCGCCGTGCCGTAGGCTCTTCCGGCCCCGGTTCAAACCTGAATATGCGCAGCGATTGTGGCCGGATGGCTGCTGGATTGTGGCTTTTCCGTGGCCCGGCGCAAGAATTTTACCGGGTTCGCCCGGCCGGCGGGAAGCCGCCGACTTGTCGCACCCGCCCTGCCCCGGCCGTCGCCTCAGGGGCAGAACAGATCGTTGGTCAGTCCGAAAGCCATGATCCCGATCACCACCGCGAGCCCGAGCATCGTGAGCAGGCTCATGATCCGGTCGGACGGCGGCTTGCCGCGGATCGCCTCGTAGGCGTGGAACATCAGATGCCCGCCGTCGAGCACCGGGATCGGGAACAGGTTCAGGAGCCCGATCGCGGTGGACAGGACCGCGATGAAGCGGATGAAGGCGATGAACCCCTGCGAGGCGACATCGCCCGAGGTCTCGGCGATGGTGATGACGCCGCGCATGTTGCACGACGAGATATTGCCCGCGACCATGTGGTAGATGCCCTGGAGCGAGGCCTGGATGATGTATTTCACCGCGCCGTAGCCGGCGCCGATGGCGGTGCCGAGGCCCGGCACCGAGGTGGCGGGCTCGAACACGAGCCCCCCGCCGATGCCGATCCGCCAGTTGGTCTGGTACCCGCCCTCGGGCAGCGGCTCGTCCACCCGGCGGGGCGTCAGCGAAAGCTCGATCTGCTCGCCCGCGCGGTTGATCCCCAGCGCCACCGGCTTGCCCTCGCCGCCCTCGATCAGCGCCTTCATGTCGTCGAAGGTGGCGACCCGCGTGCCGTCGACCGTTTCGACCAGATCACCGACCTGCAGCTTCGCGTCGGACGCCGCCGATTGCGGCGCGACGTAATCGACCATCGGCGGATAGGGATGCAGCGTCGAGACGGTGATCTCGGCGCCGTCGCGCCCGAGCGTCCAGTCGAGCGGGCTCGCGTTGGGCAGGCTGTCGATATAGTCGCCGAACTCCTCGAGCTTCGGCGTCGGCAGCCCGGCGATGGCGAGAATCTCGTCGCCCGGCTCCAGCACCCCTTCGACGCCCGGCACAGGCTTGGCCTCCGCCACGGTGAGCGGATCGGTCCAGACCCCGGTGGAGAAGGCGAGCACGGTGAAGATCACCGCCGAGAACAGGAAGTTGATGAACGGCCCCGCGGCCACCGTCGCGGCCCGCGCCCAGAGCGGTGCGCCGTGCAGCGTCTGACGCCGCTCGGCCTCGTCCATATGCGACAGCGCCTCGGTATCGGCATTGGCGGACGCCGCGTTCTGATCGCCGTGGAACTTCACATAGCCGCCCACGGGCAGCGCCGCGATCTGCCAGCGGGTGCCGCGCCTGTCGGTGCGCGAGACCAGCACGGGCCCCGCCCCGATCGAGAACACATCCGCCTTGATCCCCGACCAGCGGCCGACGATGTAATGGCCGAATTCGTGAATGCCCACAATCGGGATCAGCGCGAGGATGAACGCCGCGACCGTCACGGCAAGGTTGCCGAACGCGGGGATCAGGCTCGAAAAATCCATCTCTGCTCCTTTGGCCTCTGTCGTCGGGCCGGTCTGGTGCCGGCTTCAGGCGGCCTCGATGATCCCGCGCGCCGTTCTGCGCGCCATTTGGTCTGCCGCGCGGACGTTATCAAGGTTAATCTCGGCATGAATGAGGCCGCGATCGGACGCAAGTTGCGACAGCACCTCCTCGACCACCTCCGACATCCGCACGAAATTGATCCGGCCCGCGATGAACCCGTCGAGCGCGACCTCCTTGGCCGCGTTGAACACCGCGCCCGCAAGCCCGCCCTCGTCCATCACCTCGCGCGCCAGACGCAGCGCCGGCCAGCGCTGCTCGTCCGGCGGGCGGAAGTCGAGCCGTCCGATGGCGGCGAGATCGAGCCGTTCGACCGGCAGCCTGCGCCGCTCGGGCCAGTTGAGCGCGTAGCCGATGGCGTGGCGCATGTCGGGCGGGCCGACATGGGCCATCAGCGCCCCGTCGTTGAAGCCGACGAGCGCATGAATCAGCGATTGCGGGTGGACGAGGACTTCTATCTTGTCGGGCGCGACGCCGAAGAACTCTTTCGTCTCAATGAGTTCGAGCGCCTTGTTGAACATCGAGGCCGAGTCGATGGTGATCCGCTGGCCCATGTCCCAGTTCGGGTGCGACGAGGCCTGCGCGAGCGTGGCCTTCGGCAGATCCTCGATCGGCCAGTCGCGGAACGCCCCGCCCGAGGCGGTGATGATGATCCGCTCGACCGCCGCCATGTCCTCGCCCACGAGCCCCTGGAAGACGGCGGAATGCTCGCTGTCGACCGGCAGAAGGCGCGCGCCTTTTCCCCTGTGTTTCTCGGCGGTTGCGAGCACAAGCGGACCTGCGGTGACAAGCGTCTCCTTGTTGGCGAGCGCGAGCGTCGCCCCCTCCTCGAGCGCGGCGAGCCCCGGCGGCAGCCCGGCGGCGCCGACGATGGCCGACATCACCCAGTCGGCCGGCCGGCGGGCGGCTTCCTCGATGGCGGCGGTGCCGGAAGCGGCCTCGATGCCGGTGCCTTCGAGCCGCGCGCGCAGGTCTTCGAGGTTCTCGTCATGCGCGGTGACGGCGATCTGGGCCCTGAGCTGGATCGCCTGCTCGGCGAGCCGCGCGACGTTGTGCCCGCCGGTGAGCGCGACGACGTCGTAGGCGTCCGGGTCGCGGGCGATCAGGTCGATGGTGCTTTCGCCGATGGAGCCGGTCGAGCCGAAGATGGAGATGCGTCGGGTCACCTGCGGTCCTTTGCTAGAACAGCCACAATCCGAGGAGCGTCACGGCCCCGGCGGCTATCATCGCGTCGAGGCGGTCCATGAAGCCGCCGTGGCCGGGGATGATGTTGGACGCGTCTTTCACGCCTACCCGGCGCTTGATCGCGCTTTCGGCGATATCGCCCATCTGGCCGGCGAAAGCAATGAGGGCCGCAGCGATCGCCCCCAAGACTGGCCCCAAGAGCGGGGCCCCACTTCCCATGACGGCCCCGAACACTGCGGCCCCGATCCAGCCGGCAACAGTGCCCGACCAGGTCTTTTTCGGGCTCACACGTGGCCAGAACTTCGCCCCACCGATGAGCCGCCCTGTGAAATAGCCGAGCGTATCGGAGATGATGACGGTCGTGACCACAAACACCAACCAGAATCCACCCCACGGGCTGAGGCCCATCGCCAGGAAAAACAGCGCACCCAGAACAACCATCAGGCTGTAGCCGGCCCAGATCATGCGGGCCTCGCGCAGAAGTGCGCCCCCAAGGAGTGGCGGTAGCAGGATCACGATCCTGGAGACCAGACCCAGCATGCCGGGCGCATTCCCCGCATCGACAGAGTAGGAAACAGGCACGTACAGAACGAGCGGCACGGCGAAGGCGAGCGCCAGCACCGCCCGGCGCACCCGGTCGACGCCCGGCTCGCAGAGTGGCGCGAGTTCCCAGCCCATCAGCACGGCGACGATCACCACCAGCGCGGCCCAGACGAGCCCGCCGGCCCAGAGCGCGCCGATGGTGACGGCGAGCATGACCACGGCCGACGCGATGCGGGTGCCCAGATCGCCCCACTTCCCCGGACTTGGGGCGGTGTCAGGCATTCTTCACGCCGCCGTAGCGACGATCGCGCCCGGCGTAGTTCTGCACGATGCCGGCGAAGACGTCGGGGGTGAAATCCGGCCACAGCGTCTCGATGAACTCGTATTCGGCATAGGCCGACTGCCAGAGCAGGAAGTTCGAGATCCGCGCCTCGCCGCTCGTCCGGATCACCAGATCGGGGTCGGGCAACAGGCAGGTGTCGAGATAGCGCGTCAGCGTCTGCTCGTTCACCGTGTCGGGATCGAGCTTGCCGGCGGCGACGTCCTGGGCGAGCCGCTTGGTCGCCCGCGCCACCTCGTCGCGGCCGCCGTAGTTGAGCGCGATGGTGAGATTGACCCGGGTGTTCTCCTTCGTCATCTCCTCGAGGTCGTCCATCATCTTGATGAGGCTCTTTTCGAGCCGCACCCTGTCGCCGATGAACCGCACCCGGACGCCGCGCTTCTTCATGTCGCGCGCCTGCGAGGTGATGTAGNNAAACAGGCTCATGAGCCCGGCCACCTCGGATTGCGTCCGCTTCCAGTTCTCGGTCGAGAACGCGAAGATCGTGAGATACTCGACTCCGAGATCGGGGCAGGCCTCGACGATCTCGCGCACCCGCTTGGCGCCGGCATGGTGGCCGAACAGCCTCGGTCGGCCGCGCTGCTGCGCCCAGCGGCCGTTGCCGTCCATGATGATGGCGACATGGCGCGGGCCCGGCCCGCCCGCGACGGGCACGGACGAGGCGTCGGTATTGCTGCCGGTGGGCTTGTTCACGTCACTCTCCTAAGGCGGGACCAAATACGCGCCCCGCTTGTTCGTCCGGTCAGGCCGTCAGACCTGCATGATCTCTTCCTGCTTCACCCCGAGCGCCTTGTCGACCTCGCCGACATATTTGTCGGTGAGCTCCTGGACCGAATCCTGCCAGAACTTGTGGTCGTCGTCCGACATCCCGTCCTTGCCGCGTTTCAACTGGTCCATCCCGTGATGGCGCACGTTGCGCACCGCGACCCGGGCGCTCTCGGCATATTGCGCCGCCACCTTGGTGAGCTCGCGCCGGCGCTCCTCGTTCAGCTCCGGGATCGGCAGCATGATGATCGTGCCGTTGGTCTGGGGGTTGATGCCCAGACCCGATTCCATGATCGCCTTCTCGACCTTGTTGACCAGCGACTTATCCCAGACGTTGATCGTGACCATCCTGGGCTCGGGCACGTTCACCGTGCCGACCTGGTTGATCGGCGTCATCGCGCCATAGGCATCGACATGGATCGGCTCGACCATCGTCGCCGAGGCGCGCCCCGTTCTGAGCGAGGCGAACTCCGCCTTCAGCGCGGTGATCGCGCCCTTCATACGCTGTTCGAGATCGTCGAGATCCAGCTCGAAATCCTGTTCGGCCATGGGTTTGCCCTTCTTGCAGTCGGCGCCGGTGTCGGGCGAGGTATACAGGGATTGTGGCCCGAATGTATAGCCTCGGGGGATTGTTTGCGGCGGAAATCTGGAGGCCGGCGAGTTCGTGCCGGTGCGGTCGCGGCGCGGTCCGGACATCGTGCGCGGGGGCTGCCGGGGGCGAACCCGCGTACGGGCGCCATCGGGCCTTGTTTCGAAATCGAGCGCGAGGCGTTTCGTAACACCCCGCACAGGCCAGCTGTTTGGGGTCAGCCCGAAACCGTCGTGTACGTGCCGTCGCCAGCGAGGATCGTCTTGAACCCGCCGGGTTCGTCGAGCGAGAAGACGATGATCGGAAGCTTGTTGTCGCGCGCGAGCGCGATGGCGCTGGCGTCCATCACCCCGAGCCGCTTGGCCAGCGCCTCGTCGTAGGTGACGTGTTCGTAGCGCTTGGCGTCGGCATGTTTCTTCGGGTCCTTGTCGTAGACCCCGTCCACCTTGGTGCCCTTGAAAATCGCCTCGCAGGCCATCTCGTTGGCGCGCAGCGTGGCGGCCGTATCGGTGGTGAAATAGGGGTTGCCGGGTGCCGGCGGCGAAGACCACCACCCGCTTCTTCTCGAGATGGCGCACCGCGCGCCGCCGGATATAGGGCTCGGCCACCTCGTCCATCCGGATCGCGGTGATGACCCTCGTGAACACCCCCATGCTCTCGAGCGCCGATTGCATCGCCAGCGCGTTCATCACGGTTGCCAGCATCCCCATGTAATCGGCGGTGGTGCGCTCCATCCCCTGGGCCGAGCCCTGCAGCCCGCGGAAGATGTTGCCGCCGCCGATCACCATGCAGACCTCGACCCCCATGTCGCGCACCGATTTCACCTCGCGCGCGATCCGCTCGACCGTGGGCGGATGCAGCCCGAAGCCCTGATCGCCCATCAGCGCCTCGCCGGAGATCTTGAGCATCACCCGTTTGTACTTGGGATGATGGGTCGGTTCGGTATCGGGAGTGTCGGTCATGGGGCCTGCCGTTGGTGCGGGGGGTATCGGGTTGGCGGCAAAATGTCGGAAAAGCCCCGGGGGCGCAATGGCGCGAATGGTCGCCGGCCGCCGGGGGCGCGCAGGACGGTATCTTCGACCGCGGGCACCCGGCCTGCGGGGCGCTGCCAGCGGGTGGGGGCGCTGCCCCCACACCCCCGGGATATTTGTCGACCAAAGAAGCCGGCGGCCGGGGCAAGGCCCCGGGCGGGCGCTAGGTCCGGATGTCATGGGTGAGCAGGAGCCGGTCGACCACTCTTTCGCCCGCGAGGCTCTGGCCACCCATCTGGAAGCGCTTCAGCATCGAGGCGCCGAGGGTGATCGGCACCTCGCGCTCGAACAGCCCGGGCGGCAGGGCGCGGGCCTCGGGCGCCGCGCCGGACGCCCTGGCCCCGTCGAGGCTGAGCGCGACGAACACGCCGCGCCGCTTGGCCCGGGCGATCCGGGCGAGGAGGTCGTCGAGGTCGAACCCCTGCGCGCCGTAGAGGATCGACTGCGAGCCGCTGTAGGGCGGATCGCAATAGATCACGTCGCCGCCGCGCGCGCGCGCGAAGCTCTCGGCATAGTCGCGGGCGTGGAAATTCGTCCCCTGCACCCGGGCATGCCAGGCCGCGACCCGGGCCGCGAACTTGTCGGGATGGATCGGCCGGTGGCTGCCCGCGGGCGTCGACATATGCCCGTCGCGGCGGCGAAACCGGATCACCCCGCCATAGGCCGCGCGGCTGAGATAGATGAGATCGGCCGGCGTGCGGCCGGCGTTGAACCGCGCCTTCACCCGGTCGTATTCCGCCGCCCAGCCGCCCGCCTCGGCCGCCTCCCACCGGTCGCGGTACCAGCCCGCGAGCGTTGCGGGCTCGTCGCGCAGCGCCTGCCAGACACCGATGAGCGGCGCGAAACTGTCGGCCGCCTCGGCGCGTTTGGGCGCCAGCACCCCCAGCACCCCGCCGGCGCCGAGGAACGGCTCGTGATAGGTGCCGAAGCGGGGCGGGAAGGCGGCGATGATGTCATGGGCGAAGCGCTGCTTGGCCCCGACCCATTTCAACAGCTGGGTCTTCCACATCCGCACGTCGTCGGTGCGGTTGGCGATGCGCCCCGCTGCCCAGCGGTCGGATGGGTCGATCTGGTCGCGCATGGCCTGCCCTGCCGGTTTCGCCCGAACCTAGGGGGCCGGACGCGCGCCCGCAACCTTGCACCGGCGGCCCGTGCGCCCCATGGTCGGCCGCGACATGGACGCCATTGTGAAACAGCTCGACCCCGAGCGCCCGGTGCTGATCGCCGGCCCCACCGCCAGCGGCAAGTCGGCGCTCGCGCTTGCCATCGCCGCGCGGTCGGGCGGGATCGTGGTGAATGCCGATGCGCTGCAGGTGTTCGCCAACTGGCGCGTGCTCACCGCAAGGCCGAGCGCGCAGGAAGAGGCGGTCGCCCCGCACGCGCTCTACGGCCACGTCGCCCGCGACCACGCCTATTCGGTCGGCGAATGGCTGCGTGAGGTGGCGCCGCTGCTGAAAGGCGGCGCGCGGCCGATCATCACCGGCGGCACCGGGCTCTATTTCGCGGCCCTCACCGACGGGCTCGCCGACATCCCGCCGACGCCGAAGGCTCTGCGCGCCGAAGCCAACGCCCGGCTGGCCGAAGGCGGCATCGACGCGCTTCTGGCCGAGATCGACCCCGACACGCGCACGCGGATCGACACGCTTAACCCGGCCCGGGTCCAGCGCGCCTGGGAGGTTCTGCGCGCCACCGGGCGCGGTCTCGCCGCCTGGCAGGACGAAACCCCCGCGCCGCTCCTGCCACTCGAGACTGCCCAGCCCCTGGTGATCGAAGCCGAGCGCGACTGGCTGCGCGACCGCATCGCCCGGCGCTTCGACGCGATGCTCGCCGGCGGCGCGCTCGACGAGGCCCGCGCCAACCTGCCGGGCTGGTCCGACCGCCTGCCAGCGGCGAAGGCGATCGGCGCGCGCGAGCTGATCGCCCATCTCCAAGGCCGGATCGGACTTGACTCGGCACGGGACGCCGCGATCATTGCCTCACAGCAATATGCCAAACGCCAGCGCACCTGGTTCCGGTCCCGCATGAGCGGCTGGCGTGCCATATTTATGGGCACGCGCTGAAAAACTGCGCCAAACCACATGTGAATTGTCTGTTTCCAACCTTCCGCCCGGTTGGCCCGTCCCGAATCATAAAATTCCTGTAGAGATTGCCACCAAAGCCACCGTTGTGATTCTGCGACAGCCTAGCACCTTGACGAGTTATCCACAGAAAAGCAACTCTGCTTGTGGAAAAGGCGGGCGACAGTTTCTTAAGAATCGACTATCCGGTGTTAGCTCGCGTATAGAAGAATAGATCACGAACAGCCGGACGCCCATGACTACCGCCACAGAATTCGCCTCGCCCTTTCGCGTCCTTCCGCTCGGCCGGTTGGCAAAAGGTGGCCGATGGCGCACCGAGGCGATGCGCTCCTACGGCGCGCCGGTGCTTCTGTGGTTCACCCGCGGCCAGGGCCGGATCACCATCAACGGTCGGACCAACGGCTACACCTCGCACAACGCGGTGTTCATCCCCGCCGGCACGATGCACGGATTCGAAATGTCGGCCTCCGTCGCCGGCGTCATCGTCGTCTTCCCCGCCGGGATCGAAGACCAGCTGTCGCTGCCCGACGAGCCCGTGCATCTGCGCCTGACCGACGCCGACCAGCATATCGAGCTGAACCGTCTGATCGAGGCGATCCAGTCCGAGCTCGAGAACGGCACCACCGCCTCGGACCGCGCGCTGGTGAGCCATGCCGGCCTGCTCTCGGTCTGGATCGAGCGCCAGCTGCACACCCACGAGGAAGAGACCCCGCGCGAAGACGCGACCACCCGCCTCGCCGCCGCCTTCACCGCGCTGGTCGAGAAGGAATTCCACTCCGCCAAGACCGTGCGCGACTATGCCAAGGCGCTGGGCGTGACGCCCACACACCTCAGCCGGGTCTGCAACAAGGCCTGCGGCCGCCCAGCCTCGGCGATCCTCGCCGACCGCGTGCATTACGAAGCCCGCCGCCTGCTGACCGAGACCCATATGCCGGTGAAAGACATCGCCGCCGCGCTGGGTTTCGCTTCGCCCGCCTATTTCACCCGGGCCTTCACCCAGCACACCGGCCGCACCCCGTCGCAGTTCCGCCGCGGCGCGTGAGCCCTGCCCTGCGCCCCGAAACGCGGGCGAGCAGGCCAGTTTTCCTCTCCCGAGACCGAATTCGCCGCGTTTGCGCCGAATTCTGACCCTATGCTCTGCCCTGAACGAGTTGAGAGGCAGAGTATGGCCCGGGTAGCGATCCTCATCGACGGCGACAATATCGCCACGCGCCACGCCCCGCGCATCGCCGCTTTGGGCAAGCAGGCGGGGCGCGCGGACATCCATCGCGCCTATGCCGACGCCGCCAAGGCAACCGGCTGGAGCACGGTGCCGGGCGTGCGGCTCGTCCATGCCGGAACCGGCAAGAATGCGGCCGACCTCCTGCTCACGGTCGAGGCGATGGAAATGGTCCTGACCGCGGGCGTCGAAACTGTCGTCATCGCCAGCTCGGATGGCGACTTCACCCATCTCGCGACACGCCTGAGGGAGATCGGGATCAAAGTGATCGGAGCCGGCGAAGCCAAGGCGCCGGCGATGTTCCGCGCGGCCTGCGCGGAATTCTACATCCTGTCGGCGCCGGAGAAGAAACCGCCCGCCCCCAAGGCGCCGCCCAGCAAACTTGACCTTGAGATCCGGGCGGCGATCGAGCTGCACAGTCAGAAGGGATCGGGAATGCGCATCGCCCTCCTCGGCCCCAAGACGGCCATCCGTATCAGCAGCTTTCCGGAAAAGACCTGGCGGAAATACCTCGAAGCCCGCCCCTCGCTTTACGACCTCGATCCCCGCGGCCCGGATGCGCATGTTCGTTTCCGGCCCGAAGGGTTTCGAGACTGACACGCCAGCGTGTCGCTCCGCCCGTTCGGACGTCGCCGGTATTTTCGTTGCATTTGCAATGAATTTCTGTATCCTGCCGAAAACGGGAGGAACGCGTATGAAAATCGAGAAGATCCACCACGTCGCCTATCGCTGCAAGGACGCGAAGGAAACGGTCGAATGGTATGGCAAGATGCTGGGAATGGACTTCATCCTGGCGATTGCCGAGAACCACGTGCCCTCGACCCATGCGCCCGACCCCTATATGCATGTCTTTCTCGACGCAGGCGACGGCAACGTGCTCGCCTTCTTCGAGCTGCCGAACAGCCCCGAGATGGGCCGCGACCCCAACACGCCGGCCTGGGTCCAGCACATCGCCTTCAAGGTCGCCGACCGCCCGACGCTCATTGATTTCAAGGCCCATCTCGAAGCTGAGGGCGTCGAGGTGCTGGGCGTCACCGACCATTCGATCTTCCACTCGATCTATTTCTTCGACCCCAACGGTCACCGGATCGAGCTCGCCTGCCCCGACCCCGAGGAAGACGCGATGCTCGCGAAGCTCGACGGGGTGAAATGGGAGATGCTGGAGGAATGGTCGCGCACCAAACGCGCGCCGCGCCATGCCGACTGGATGCATCAGAAGGAATTGTCGGACGTGGAGTAAGGGCAGTTAAGGCCGTCCCGGCGAAGGTCGCCGCGGCGGCCGTCCCCGATCCGGCGCTCCGGTGGCCGGATCGAGACGGACCCTGACGCGCAAGGCTTTGATTGGGCCGAATTGATCCCGAGCCTCGAAGGGTCCCGTATCCTGAGCAACCGGGCCTCTGTCCGGCCGGTTGCCGCGCCGCCCCCCGCACAGACGACGGCGAAGATGTCAGAGGTTTCGTATTGATCGGTTGCGGTCCCGGAGCCCGGCCCGCGACGGCCCCGGCCCTCCCAGCGACCTCCCGGTTCAGCCGCCCAGGATCGCCTTCACGTAGCCCTCGGTCTCGGCATAGGGCGGCACGCCGTCGTGTTCGACCACCGCTTCCGGCCCGGCGTTATAGGCCGCAAGCGCCAGCTTCCAGGATTTGAACCGCTTGTACTGCAGCGCGAGATAGCGCGCGCCGCCGTCGAGATTGGCGAGCGGGTCTTTCGGGTCGACGCCGAGCAACGCCGCGGTGTCCGGCATGAGCTGGGCGAGACCCAGCGCGCCGGCATGGCTGACCGCGGTCGGATCCCAGCCCGATTCCTGCTGGACGAGCCTGAGGAACAGGTCTTCCGGCACCCCGTGCTTGGCCGCCGCCGCCTTGGCATGGGCGAGATACTCGCCACGGTAGCTGCCGCGGTAGCCGGGGATCGGCCCGTCCTCCTGGTAATCCGGCGTGAGCCGCACCGAGTTCTGGTATTGCTGCGCCGCCCGCCCGTCGAGCACCTTCAGCGCGTTCTTGAAGCTCGACCGGCCGGAGGACGACGAGAACAGCGTCTCGGCCGACACCGGGGCAACCGGGCCGGCCAGGAGCGCGGCGAGCGCGACCAGGCGGAAGGCGTCGTTTCTCATCCATTCCCTCGTAGGGCCGCGCGGCCCATCGGGGCGAATCACGGCCTACCTCGCGGATTGTACACAAAAATCGTACGAAACCATGGCGAACCCCGCGATTGGAACGCGACGTTCACCAGTGAGACCTGCGGCTTTTTACCTTTTCTTCATCTTGGTCGGATGTTCTACCCAAGGGAACGACGTTTCAAGATTCGGGAGGCTCCCATGGCGGGTTCGGTCAACAAGGTCATCCTCATCGGCAATCTCGGGGCCGACCCCGAGGTGCGCACCTTCCAGAACGGCGGCAAGGTGGTGAACCTGCGCATCGCCACCTCCGAGAACTGGAAGGATCGCAACACCGGCGAGCGCCGCGAGCGCACCGAGTGGCATTCGGTGGCGATCTTCTCCGAACCGCTCGGCCGCATCGCCGAGCAATATCTGAAAAAAGGCTCGAAGGTCTATATCGAGGGCCAGCTCGAAACCCGCAAATGGCAGGACCAGTCCGGCGCCGACCGCTACTCGACCGAAGTCGTGCTGCGCCCCTATCGCGGCGAATTGACCCTGCTCGACGCGCGCGGCGGCGGCAGTGGCGGCGGTGGCGGCTACGGCGGCGGCGACTATGGCGGGGGCAGCGGCGGTGGCGGCGGCTATGGCGGTGGCGGCTATGACGACCGCGGTGGCTCGGGCGGCGGCGGCGGCAGCCAGGGTGGCGGCGGCGGGTTCGACGACGAAATCCCGTTCTAGGCCCGCGCCCGCCCGCGGGCTTGAGCCCGGGCGGACAAGACCACATCTTTGCAGGGCGCGGGCGGCAGTTTCCCGCGCCCTTTTCCGTACCGGGCGACGCCCCCGGCGCGGCCAATCGGGGGGCAAGTCATGTCGTGGTCCTTTCCCGTCGGGCATCTGTTCGGCAGTGAACTCAGGGTTCACGCCACTTTCTTTCTGCTGCTCGCCTGGATCGGCATCGCCGGCTGGGCCGAGGGCGGCGCGGCCGGGGCGGCGGTGAGCCTGCTCTACATCCTCATCCTGTTCGCCTGCGTCGTCGCCCATGAGTTCGGCCACGCGCTCACCGCGCGCCGCTTCGGCATCCGCACCCCCGACGTCACGCTCCTGCCGATCGGCGGGCTCGCCCGGCTCGAACGGATGCCGGAAAAGCCGCGCGAAGAGATCCTGGTGGCGCTCGCCGGCCCGGCCGTCAACGTGGTGATCTTCCTCGCGCTCTTCACGCTGCTCGGTCGCGGCGCCTTCGAGGCGCTCGACCCGACCACGCTGACGCTCGCCCAGCTCCCCGCCCAGGTGGCCACGCTCAACCTCGTGCTCGCCGCCTTCAACCTGCTCCCCGCCTTCCCGATGGATGGCGGCCGGGTGCTCCGCGCCGTGCTGGCGATCTTCATGGACCGCCCGGCCGCCACCCGCGCCGCCGCCGCCGCCGGCCAGGGCCTCGCCTTCGCGATGGGCCTCGCGGGCCTCGTCACCGGCAATCCGATGCTGCTGCTCATTGCCTTCTTCGTCTTCCTCGCCGCCGGCGCCGAACGCGCCGACGAGGCGATGAAGACCCTCGCGCGCGGCCTCATGGCCCGCGACGCGATGATCACCGAATTCGAGCGCCTCGCCCCCGACGACAGCCTCGAGACCGCCGCCACGACGCTGATCCGCACCACCCAGCACGAGTTTCCGGTGGTCGACCGCGCCACCGGCCGCCCGGTCGGCCTGCTTACCCGGGCCGCGCTCTACCGCGCGCTCGAGACCGGCCCGCGCGCCCGCCCGGTATCGGTCGCGATGGACGCGACCTTTCCCGTCGCCGCCCTCACCGAGGGCCTCGCCTCGGTGCTCGCCAAGCTCGAACCCGGCGCCGCGGCGGTGGGCGTGCTCGGCCCAGGCGGCGCGCTGGTGGGCTATGTCACCCGCGAGAACATCGGCGAACTCATGGTGGTGACCAACGCGCGCCCGCGCGGCCGGGCGCGGGGCTAGAACGGAGCGCGAGGCGTTTCGAAGCGCCGACGCACGCGGTTTCAAAACCGCCTGGCCGCGCCCCCCGGATTGAGCCGGTCAGCGCCCGGCGAGCCCGTCCAGCAACACGCTTCGAACCACGTCGAGATCGACATCGTCGGCGACGAAGGCCTCGCCGATGCCGCGCGCGAGGATGAAGCGGAGCTTGCCCGCCTGCACCTTCTTGTCCTGCCCCATGAGCGCGATCAGCCCCTCTGCATCGGGCAGCGCGCCCGCGATATCGGCTAGATCGCGCTTCATCCCCATCGCCGCCAGATGAGCGCGGAACCGCGACGGGGCTTCCTGGGCCATGAGCCCGAGCCGCGCCGAGGTCTCGAACGCGAGCGCGCAACCGATCGCCACGCCCTCGCCGTGCAACAGCCGGTCGGAGTAGCCCGTCGCCGCCTCAAGCGCATGACCGAACGTGTGGCCGAGATTGAGCAGCGCCCGATCCCCCTGTTCGGTCTCGTCACGCGCGACGATATCGGCCTTCATCTGCACCGAGCGGCGCACCGCCTCCTGGCGCAGGCCCGCGTCGCCGGCGGCGAGCGCCGGCCCGTTCCGCTCCAGCCATTCGAAGAAATCGAGCGAGCCGAGCCCGCCGTATTTGACCACCTCGCCGTAGCCCGCGAGGAAATCTCGAGGCGTCAGCGTGCCGAGCACGTCGATATCGGCCAGCACCAGCGACGGCTGGTGGAAGGCGCCGACGAGGTTCTTGCCATGCGGCGAATTGATCCCGGTCTTGCCGCCGACCGAACTGTCGACCTGGGCAAGCAGCGAGGTCGGGATCTGCACGAAACGGACCCCGCGCCTCAGGATCGCCGCCGCGAAGCCCGCGAGATCGCCGATCACGCCGCCGCCGAAGGCGACGACGATATCCTTGCGCTCGACCTTCTGGGCCAACAGCCACTCGACCACTTCCTGCAGATGCGCCCAGCTCTTCGTCGCCTCGCCGGGCGGCAGCACCAGCGCTTCCGCCGCGATCCCCTCGGCCGCAAGCCCGGCCATGAGCGCCTCGAGATGCAGGCCCGCGACCCGGTCCTCGGTGACGATCGCCACCTTCGGCCGGCTCAGCAGCGGCGCGATCTCGGCGCCGGCCCGCGCGATCAGCCCGGGCCCGATCCGCACCTCGTAGGAGCGTTCCCCGAGCGCCACCTTGACCACATCCACCGCCATCAGCTTTCCTCCCCCACCACGTCGGGCCGCGTCTTCAGCACCCGGATCACCTGCTCGGTCATCGCCTGGATCGAATAGCCGGCATGGGCATCGACCACCAGCTCGGCCTTGGCATAGGTCGCCACCCGCCCCTCGTAGAGCGCCTTGAGCGTCGCCTTGGGATCGGGCGTGTGCAACAGCGGCCGGGTCGACTTGTGACGCACCCGTTCCCACAACAGATCGAGATCCGCGCGCAGCCAGACGGCCACCCCGGTCTCGTGGATCATCGCCCGGTTCTCGGCCCTGAGATAGGCCCCCCCGCCGGTCGAGATCACCGACGGCCCGGCCGCGAGCAGCCGCGCGATCACTTCGCTCTCGCGGTCGCGGAAGAACGGCTCGCCGTCGCGTTCGAAGATCTCGGCGATCGACATCTGGGCGGCGGTCTCGATCTCCTGGTCGCTGTCGACGAACGGGACGCCGAGCCGTTGCGCGAGCGCCCGGCCGACGGCGGATTTGCCCGCCCCCATCATCCCCACCATGACGATGGGCTTCTTCACCACCAGTGCCAAGCGGCGAACCTCCGCCCAAGGAAAACCCATTTCGCGTCCATGGCGTGAACGTCGGAAACATGCCATATAGGAGTTCAGCGGGGGGGAAAACCTGCGAAAGCGAGGATCTCGATGATCGGGCAGCTGATCAAACTCGTTCTGGGGCTGGCGGTACTGGGAGCGATCGGGCTCTCGGTCTATGCCTATGTCGGCGATCTCGCGCCCGATCCCAGCGAGCAGACAATGACGGTGAACCTGGATGCCGGCTGACCCCGTGTCACCCGCCACCCCGGCGCCTGTGCGCCCTCGCTCCCGGACTGCGGTCGCCCTCGCGCTCTGCCTGCTCGCGGCCCCGGCGGGCGCGCAGAGCACCGAGACGGACGCCACCCAACCGATGTCGGCGATCGACTGGCTGTCGGACAGCGTCGCCGCTCCCGCCCCGCCGGTGATCGTGCCGCTCGGTCCCGGCGGCGACGAACCACCCCTCGTCGGCGAAGGCGCCTTCGGCGCCGAGACCTGGACCCCGACGCTCGGCGCCCTGCCCGCGGTCACCGTCGCCCCGCTCGACAGCCTCGGCACCGGGGTCGACAGCATCGGCATCCTCGCGCCCGCGATCACCGGGCTGCCCGCCGGGCTCTGGGGGGCAGCGAGCCCCACCGACGTCGCGCGCCGCATCCGCGCCGAACGGCCCGAGATGCTGCCCGCGCTGCAGGCGCTATTGCAGACCATCCTGCTGGCCGAGCTCGACCCGCCCAGGGGCGCCGGCGGCAACGAGAGCGCCGTGTTCTTCGCCCGGGTCGACAAGCTTCTCGAAATGGGCGCGCTGGAGCCCGCCAACGCGCTTCTCGAACGCGCGCCGGCCGACAACACCGAAGTGTTCCGCCGCCATTTCGACGTGGCCCTCCTCCTCGGCGAGGAGCAGCCCCTGTGCGAGAAGCTCAGCCAGAGCCCGCAGCTCTCGCCCACCTACCAGGCCCGGATCTTCTGCCTCGCCCGCGCCGGCGACTGGAGCGGCGCCTCGCTCCTGCTCGGCACCGGCACCGCGCTCGGCCTCATCGGCGAGGCCGACGCCGATCTCTTCGCCCGCTTTCTCGACCCCGACCTGTTCGAGGATCAACCGCCCCTCGAAGTGCCGCTGCAGCCCACCCCGCTCACCTTCCGCATGTACGAGGCGATCGGCCAGGCGATCCCGACCCAGGGCCTGCCGCTCGCCTTCGCCCATTCCGATCTGCGGCCCAACATCGGCTGGAAGGCCCGGATCGAGGCCGGCGAGCGGCTCGCACGTACCGGGGCGGTGACCGACAACCAGCTCTACGGCCTCTATTCCGAGCGGCAGCCCGCCGCTTCCGGCGGGGTCTGGGACCGGGTCGCCGCGCTGCAATCGGTCGAGGCGGCGCTCGAGACCGGC
Source organism: Maritimibacter sp. (assembly GCA_020441205.1). GTDB lineage: Bacteria > Pseudomonadota > Alphaproteobacteria > Rhodobacterales > Rhodobacteraceae > Sinisalibacter. Next base: position 363 of record JAGRMO010000047.1, on the reverse strand, counting down.
GCCACCGACAAGGCCGCCGCCGCGGTCGAACGGCTCTGGGGAGAGCTCAGCGCCGCCCGGGTCGAAGTGCCGATCTCGCGCGTCCTCGGCCCCGACCTCGCCCGTCTCGGGCTCGACGGCGAGGCCGGCCGGATCGCCCTGCACATGGCGCTCTTGTCCGACGATTACGAGGCCCAGGCCGTCGCCGCCGCGCCCGACGACCCGCGCGACGCGCTGCTCACCGCCATCGCCCGGGGCCTCGTGGCTGCGCCCGCGCCCGGCGACGAGGCGGCGCGCTCGGTGGTCGAAGGCTTCGCCGCCGCCGGCCCCCCCGCCCGCCTCCCCGCCCTGGTCGAGGAAGACCGGCTGGGCGAAGCGATCCTG
>JAGRMO010000233.1 GCA_020441205.1 Maritimibacter sp. | reverse complement strand
CTGGAAGATGTCGAGATCGTATTCCCGCCCGTAGACCTCTTCGTCCCAGCGCATCGAGGCCTTGAGGCTCTCCATCGCCCATTCGGTCTTGTGCTCGTCGCCCCGCCGGGTCCAGAGCTTGAGCGCCACGTCGCGGCCCGACATCGTGGTGAAGCGGTCCTCGCGCGCCACCAGATCGCCCGCGACGAGGGCAAACAGATAGGCGGGCTTCGGCCAGGGGTCGGTCCACTCGGCCCAGCCCCAGCCGTCGGCGGTCGGGTTGCCGTTCGACAGCTTGATCGGCTGGTCGCCCTCGATCCGCACTTTGAACGGCGCCATCACGTCGGGCCGGTCGGGGTAATAGGTGATCCGCCGGAATCCCTCGGCCTCGCACTGGGTGCAGAACATCCCGTTCGACAGATAGAGCCCCTCGAGCCGGGTATTGGCGCCCGGGTCGATCTCGACCTCGGCCTCCCAGGTGAACGGCGCGTCCGGCGCCTCCGCGGTCAGCCCCTCGGGCGTGATCTCGGGCGCGACGTCGCGGCCGTCGATCTTGGCCCAGTGCAGCCTGAGCTCTTCGCCGTGCAGGAAGAACCGCCGCTCGGCCGTCGCCGGGTTGGGGCGGAAGCGGATGCGCGAATACACCTTGGTGTTATGCGCGGCGAGGCGGAAGGCGAGATAGACCTCATCGACGAGATAGGCCGGCGGCGTATACTCGGCGAGGTAGATCTTCTGGGGGCTTGCGTCTTTCATCGCCTGTCCTTTCGGGCTCTGTTCGCGGCCAAGCTATGCCCGGGGCGGCGTTGGCGCAACAGAGCTCGGGCAAAACCTACACCCTTCGGCGGATGCCGGTCAGGATGCGCCGTGACACGGGGAAGAGAGACGGTGACACACGACAACGACGACCTCGCCCGCGCGGTGGCGCGGATGGAGGCCCGGCTGGCGGCCGGGGCAGGGGACGCGCTGCGCCCCGCCTATGCCGAGGTCGCCGCCCGCTTCGATGCCGACCTCGCCGACCGGCGCGACCGGCTGTTCAACCGTGGCGCCACGCTGATGCTGGCGGAAGCGCTTCGGGCGCGGTCCGGGCAGTAGCGCCGGCGCAGCCCGCACCCGCCGCCCGTATCCCGATGTTGCCGGAACCGGGTTGAACGCCTATCGGTGTTTTGAGGGCGCACTTCGGACGTGGCCCATGGGGATCAGGGAGGAGACCACGACATGGCCGGGATCGGTTTGGCAAAGGCGCGCACGATCATTCGCAAGGTGCTGGAGGCGGGCGAGGCCGCCCAGATGAAGCCGCTCTCGGTGGTGGTGGTCGATGCCGGCGGTCATGTCGTCGCCTTCGAGCGCAGCGACGGCTCGCCTCCGGGCCGGTTCGAGATCGCCCGGGCCAAGGCCTACGGCTGCATCATGTTCGGTCAGGGCGGCACCGCGATGGCGGCCCTGGCCGAGCGCTTGCCGGGCTTCTCCGCCGCCGCCGTGGTCTGGCATCACGGCCAGGTGGCCTCGGTCCCGGGCGGTGTCCTCGTGCGCGACTCCCGCGGCCGGGTGATCGGCGCCATCGGCGTGACCGGCGACACCTCGGAAAACGACCGCGACCTCGGCGTGGCCGCGGTCGAGGCCGCCGGTTTCGTCCCCGAGGGCTAGGCGCGGGCCTCCGGCCCGGACGTCATTTCGCCGGACAGGCCGGGGTCTGCAGATTGGCGTTCGCCAGCACCTCTTCGATTTCGACCTGCAGGCCGAGCCACCGGATGTTCACCGGCAGCCCGCCTGGCGTGCCCTGGAACCGCGAGCCGGTCGCGTTGTAGGTGAGCGCGTTTTCGATCTGGCCGGCCTCGGGAAAGCCGAACTCGGCAATCGCATCATCGGGCAGACCATTGGAATCGATCACCAGCCGGGTCACCGCGCCGAACGGGCTCCCGGCGATATTGCCGAGCGGAAGATCGACCCAGAGCGCGTCGATCGCCGCGTCCTGCAACAGCAGCACCGGGATCGCGGTCAACGAGAAGTCGCCTCGGCGGTTGTTGATCGTGACCGAGCCGCCGGTGGCGAAATACGATCCACGCGTGCCCGAGACGTTGAAGAAACACTCGGGCTTGGCGAACTCGATCTCGGCATAGACCCGGCCCCGCGGCGCGATGCCCGCCGCCATCGCCGGCGGGAGACTGGCCGGCAGCACCTCATAGCTGCCGCCAATCCGCAGGATCTTGCCTTCGATCGCCTGGGCGGATGAGGCGAGGCCGAAGATGAGGGCCAGCGCGGCCAGGGCTGTTCGCAGCGTCATAGAAAAGTCCTTTCGATATGAATGATCGTGAAAACGAGGGGAAGGATAGACCAGGTCCCGACCGGCGCGCAAACCCGTCTGCGCTTTCCCTTTCGCGGAACAGGAGTTAATCTAAGTGCTGGCACGCGCAAAGGAGACCGGGGTGACGAAGAAGCGGCCCGTGATCGGGATCATCGGCAATACGGCACTGCTGGGCGGCGATTACCCCGCCCATGCCGGCGGCAAGATGAACTCGGCCGCGGTGGCGGAAGTGGCCGGCGCGATGCCGATGCTGATCCCCGCCGATCCGCATTACGTCTCGGTCCCCGAACTCCTCGAGATCTGCGACGGCTTCCTGCTCACCGGCGGCCGTCCCAACGTGCATCCTTCCGAATACGGCGAGCCGCCGACCGAGGCGCATGGCGATTTCGACCGTTGCCGCGACGCGATCACCCTGCCGCTGGTGCGCGCCTGCGTCGAGCGTGGCCAGCCGTTCTTCGGCATCTGCCGGGGGTTCCAGGAAGTCAACGTGGCGATGGGCGGCACGCTCTGGCCCGAGATCCGCGAACTGCCCGGACGGATGAACCACCGGATGCCGCCCGATGGCACGATCGACGAGAAATTCGCCATCCGCCACGCGGTACATTTCTCCGACAACGGCCCGTTCCACCGGGTGGTGGGGGCCAGGGACGTGATGACCAACACGCTCCATGGACAGGGGATCAAGGACCCGGGCGCCAGGATCGTGATCGACGGCACTGCCGACGACGGCACGCCCGAGGCGATCTTCGTGAAGGACGCGGCCGGCTTCGCCCTCGCCGTGCAATGGCACCCCGAATACAACGCCGCCAACGATCCGGTGTCGCGCCCGCTGTTCGAGGCCTTCGGCGACGCCGCGCGCGCCTGGGCCGAGGGCCGGCGCCCGGCCCCCGCGCTCAAGGCGGTGTGATCGCGCGCCGGGTTGACGGAGGCGGCGGTCTCGCGCCACCCTGCCGCCCATGACCAGACCCTCCAGATCCCGCTCGCTCCTCATCATCGCGGCCGTCGCCGTCGCCGCGGCCGTTCTCGGCTGGATGACCCGGCCCGACACCCGGCTCGCCGCCGCCCCGTCCGCGCCCGCCGCGGGCGCCTTCGCCGAGATGGTCGCCGTGACCCTGCCCGAGCGGCTCGAGCCGGCCGAACAGCGCGGCCAGGCGGTCTTCTCCGCCCGCTGCGCCGAATGCCACGGCCCCAACCTGGGCGGGATCGACGGCTCCGGCCCGCCGCTCGTCCACAAGTATTACGAGCCCGGCCACCATGCCGACATGGCCTTCGTCCTTGCCGCCGCAAACGGCGTCAGCGCGCATCACTGGAGCTTCGGCGACATGCCTCCGGTCGAGGGCATCACCCGCGCCGAACTCATCGACGTGATCGCCTATGTCCGCCGGGTGCAGCGCGAGAACGGGATCTTCTGAGCGCCGCCCGCCGCCCGCCCGAACGACGAAACGCACGGCAGCCGCGCGCCTGTCCGCAGCGCCCCGCTGACCGGGCTCCGGCGCAACCGGCATCGTCTCGGTGAGACGTGCGGCGTCGCGCCGCCCGCGCCCGGCCGGTCCCTCAGGTGCCGTAGGCGAGCACCGGCCCCTTCACCTCTTCCGCCGCGCCGATCAGCGCCTCGGCGATGAAGTCGAGCTCGGGCCGCGTCAGCCGCACCGGCAGCCGCACGTCGCAGGCCCGCATCAGCATCGCCCGCGTCTGCGGCAGCGGCCCCGGCGCTTCGGGCAGGAACTGCCAGTTCCAGAATGCCCGCGCATTGTCTTCCGACAGGCCGAACACCTGTACCCCAACGCCCCGCGTCTTCGCGGCCGCGACGAAGCCATGCACCTCGTCGTCGCTCATCCCCTCGAGGTTGAACTGGATCGAATCCGGCGCCCGCGTCTCCGGCGCCAGCGGCGGCGGCACGTCGAGCCAGGGGCTCGTGTTGAGCCGCTGGGCGACGTAATCGTGGTTCCTGAGCCCGTCCGCCACCCGTCGCGCAAGCTCGGGGATCTGCGGCCGGATCACCGCCGCCGACAGGTTCGACATCCGCGTGTTGTAGAGCGGCAGCTTGTTCTGCCAGCGGGCGAAAGCCTCGGCCAGCTCCGGCGAGTTCTGCCCGTGCGGCCCCTTGTGCTTCTTCCAGTTGTGCTCATAGGCGCCCGACATGATGACGGCGCGCGCCACCAGATCGGCGTCGTCGGTGATCATCACCCCGCCTTCGCCGCCGTTGATCATCTTGTAGGATTGGAAGCTGAACACCCCCACCTGGCCGATGGTGCCGATGTTGCGCCCGTGCCAGAGCGTGCCGAGCGAATGCGCCGCATCCTCGATCACCGGGATGCCGCGCGGCTCGCACAGCGCCATGATCGCATCCATGTCGGAGGTATGCCCGCGCATGTGGCTGATCATCACCGCGTCGACCCCGTCGAGCTTGGCGGCGAAGTCGGTCATGTCGATCCGGTAATTCGCGCCCACCTCGCAGAGCACCGGCACGCATTCGGCATGGACGATCGACGAGGGCACGGCGGCGAAGGTGAAGGCCGGGATCATCACCCGCGCGTCGCGGGGCAGCCCCAGCGCCTTCAGCGAGAGGAACAGCGCGGCCGAAGCGGACGCGACGGCGAGCGCGTATTTCGCCCCCAGCGCCTCGGCGAATTCCTGTTCCAGCAGCGCCACCGGCGCATCGGCCGCGGCGGTGTAGCGGAACAGATCGCCGGAGGCGAGCAAGCGGTCGATTTCGGCCCGGGCGGCTTCGGGAATCGGCTCGGCATCGTACACATTGGGGGCGAGAACCATGGCGCGCTCCTTTCGGGTTTTCCGAAACTCTTTTTCAGGAAAGATGTAACAGGAATGCGACGTCTGGCAAACAGAATTGTGTCAGCGCCGCCCCTCGGCGGCGCTGCGCTGGGCCTCCCGCGGGTGCGGCGGGCTCAGACGTTCAGAAGCAGGTGTTCGCGTTCCCAGGGGCTGATGACGCCCAGGAACTCGGCATGTTCCATCCGCTTGATCGCGGAATAGACATTGACGAATTCCGGTCCCAGAAGCTCGCCCATCCCCGAAGCCGCTTCGAGCAGGTCGAGGGCGGCGCCGAGGTCGCGCGGGATGTCGGCCTCGCTGTCGTAGGCGTCGCCGCGGAACTGCGGGCTCGGCCGGCGCTCTTCCATGAGCCCGAGGTAGCCGGCCGCGAGCGAGGCGGCGATGGCGAGATAGGGGTTCGCGTCCATGCCTGCGAGCCGGTTCTCCACCCGCCGGCTCTCCGGCCCCGAGATCGGGATGCGGATGCCGGTGGTGCGGTTGTCGCGTGCCCACTCGAGGTTGATCGGCGCCGCGAAGTCGCGCACGTAGCGCCGGTACGAGTTCACGTAAGGCGCGAGCAGCGCGATCACGCTGGGCAGATGGTTCTGCAACCCGCCGATGAAGTGGAAGAAGGCGTCGGTATCGCCGCCGCCCCGGCCCGAGAAGATGTTGTGCCCGGTCGCCTTGTCGACGATCGAATGGTGGATATGCATCGCCGAGCCCGGCTCGTCGCTGATCGGCTTGGCCATGAAGGTGGCGAAGCAATTGTGCCTGAGCGCCGCCTCCCGGATCAGCCGCTTGAAGTAGAACACCTCGTCCGCGAGCTTCACCGGATCGCCATGGCGCAGGTTGATCTCGAGCTGCCCGGCGCCGCCCTCCTGGGTGATGCCATCGATCTCGAAGCCCTGCGCCTCGGCGAAGTCGTAGATGTCGTCGATCACCGGGCCGAACTCGTCGACCGCGGTCATCGAATAGGCCTGGCGGGCGGCGGCGGGCCGGCCCGAGCGGCCCATCATCGGCTCGATGCTCTTGGCCGGGTCGAGGTTACGCGCGACCAGGTAGAACTCCATCTCCGGCGCGATGATCGGTTTCCAGCCCTGAGCGTCGTAAAGGGCCATGATGCGCTTGAGCACGTTGCGCGGCGCCATCGCGATCGGCTCGCCCGAGCGGTCGTAGGCGTCGTGGATCACCTGCAGCGTCCAGTCCGCCGTCCAGGGGGCCGCCGTCGCCGTCGACATGTCGGGGCGCAGGATCATGTCGCGTTCGACGAACAGCCCGTCCGCCGCCTCGTCCGACCAGTCGCCGGTGATGGTCTGGAAGAAGATCGACTCGGGCAAGTGGAAATAGGGCTGGCGGGCGAATTTCGCCGCCGGCACCGCCTTGCCGCGGGCGATCCCGGGCAGATCGGCGATGATGCATTCGACCTCGTCGAGCCGGCGGCCTTCGAGATAGGCGCGCGCCCGTTCGGGCAGGGTTTCGGTCCAGTCGTCTTCGGCCATCACTTGGCGCCTTTCTTGAAGAAGGCGGCCATCCGGCCCGCCATCGCATCGTTGTCGACCGGCTCCTTGAACCGGCTGCGCGCATCGTCGATCATCTCGGGCGGCACGCCCGCCACTTCGGCCCGGTAGGTGAACAGCGCTTCCAGCATCTCGGTCGCATATTCCGGATGCGGCTGCATGCTGAGCACGGTGTCGCCCACCACCATCGCCGCGTTCCGGCAGAACGGGTTCGACGCGATCAGCTGCGCACCTTCCGGCAGTTCGATCACCTGGTCCTGGTGCCAGGCGTTGAGCGCGAGTTTCTCGTCGCCGAAATCGTAGACCGTGCGTCCCACCGCCCAGCCGCCGCGGAACTTCTCGACCTTGCCGCCGAGCGCCTTGGCAATGACCTGGTGGCCGAAGCAGATGCCGATGAGCGGCTTTTTCGCCGCGACGATGGCGCGCACGAGGTCTTCGAGCGGCGGCAGCCAGTCGTGGTCCTCGTAGACCCCGTGGCGCGAGCCGCCGATCAGCCAGGCGTCGGCGTCCTCCGGGCCGTCCGGAAAGTCGCCGTCGACCACGTACCATTGGCCGAAGGTGAAACCGTGGCCTTCGAGCAGACGCTCGTACATCTCCGAATAGTCACCCAGATCGGCACGGACCTCGTCGGGGGCGTGGCCGGGCTGCAGGATCCCGATTTTCATGGGGCACCAAATTTGATCAAATTGTCGCCGCAGACTAGCCGAGGCCAGATCGGGCGGCAAGGGGGCGCGAGGGGGCGGCCGGCCGGGCGCTCAGCGGATCAGGTTTGGCCGGATCCGCATCCGCCGCCGGCCGATCTGCGGCAGGTGCCGGTTGAGCCGCCGGTTCACGAGCCCGTAGAGCCCGATCACGCTCAGCGTCAGCAGGATGAAATAACCCGCGAGGATCGGGTAGGGCACGAAGGGGTTGAAGGTCTTGTCGGCGAAATAGCTCGCGTAATAGAGCGCGTCGCCGCGTTGCTGCCAGGCCGGAAAGCCCGAGAAGAACACCAGCGTCGTGGCGTGGAACAGAAAGATCGCCTCGTTGGTATAGGCGGGCCAGGCGAGCCGCAGCATCGTCGGCCAGGTGATCTTGCGAAACCGCGCCCAGCCGGTGAACCCGTAGGCATCCGCCGCCTCGATATCGCCCCGCGGGATCGACTTCAGCGCGCCATGGAAGATCTCGGCGGTATAGGCCGAGGTGTTGAGGAACAGCACGATCAGCGCCCCGAGCCAGGCCGCGGTGAACGGGTCGAACACCGGATGCACCGATTTGAGCGACAGGAAGGCGAAATAGGCGAAGAAGAACTGGATGAACAGGGGCGAGCCCCGGAACAGGAAGATGAACCATTCCGACGGCTTGCGCAGCCACCAGTGCCGCGAGCCCTTGCCGAGCGCCACGGCGGTGGCGAGGAAGAAGCCCGCCGCCAGCGCCACCACGCCGAAATAGATGTTCCAGATCATCCCCGACCCGATCAGGGTGAACTGCTGGCACAGGGTGAAATCCGTCCGCGGCAACAGCCGCTCGCCGATCCCGATCGACCTCAGCCCGTAATCGGCGATGGTCTGGAGGCAACTCATGGCAACCCCCGTGTCGCCAGGGGGGTGCGCGGGATCGGTTCCCAGGCAACCGACAGCGGCGCCCCGGTGCCGGGCTGGGCATGGCGCGGGGTCATGCCGCCACCTTGCGCAGCGCTTCGCCCGCCGCCGTCGCCTGCCCGCGGCTCAGCCTGCGCATCAGCCGGTCGAGCCCCTTTTCGCTCACCCAGGTGAGGCACAGGTAGAAGACGAGCAGCGCGCCGAAATACCACATCCGCCAGTCGCCATGCGGATAGGCCGAGAACTTGGCCGCCTTGGTCCCGCCAAGCTCCCGCGCCCAGTAGACGATGTCCTCGACCCCGAGCAGGAACAGCAAGGGCGTCGCCTTGATGAGGATCATCCACAGATTGCCGAGCCCGGGCAGCGCATAGACCCACATCTGCGGCACCAGGATACGCCAGAACGCCTGGGTGTGGCTCATCCCGTAGGCCTCGGCGGTCTCCATCTGCGCCCGCGGCACCGCCCGCATTGCGCCGTAGAGCACCTGCGCGGTGAACGCGCCGTAGACGATGGCGAAGGTCAGCACCGCCAGCAGGAACCCGTAGGTCTCGTGCACCCATTGCGGCGCCGACGACAGCGGCAGCTTCGCCGCCGTGCAGACGACGAAATCGCTGCCCTGGCGCACCGGCTGGTCCCAGTCCGGGCAGAGCACCCGGTGGCGCAGATATTCGAACGCCTGGTCGAGCGCGATCACGAAGAACAGGAAGAAGGCGATGTCGGGCACGCCGCGCACGATGTTCGAATAGCCCTTCCCGAGGAGCGACACCGGCCAGACCCGCGACCGCGCCGCCGCCGCGCCGGCGAAGCCGAACATGAGCGCGAAGGGCACCACCACCGCGAGCAGCAGCAGCACCACGCCGAATGAGGCGTAGAACGCCCAGTGCTTGCCGGTGGTGAGATAGCAGCCGAGCCAGTCGAGCCCCGAAAGCGTGGCGGGATCGGCGCAGGCTTCCAGCATCAGCCCGTCACCCGTCCGGTGGGCGGGCGGCGCCGACCCTTCGGGCCGGTCTCGGGGACGCTGGCATCTTCCATGTTCGCCTCGCGTGCGCGGGGGGTGGGGCAGGGCGCAGTCCGCGCCCCGCCGCCGGTGTCGAAGATCAGAACGGCTCGCCGATCTCGTGCTTGGCGATCAGCGCGTTCAGCGTGCCATCGTCCTTCATCGACTGGATCGCCGCGTCGAACTTGGCCCGAAGCTCGCCGTCGCTCTCGCGCAGGCCCATGCCGACGCCGCCGCCGATCAGCACGGTGCTGACCTCGACCAGCTCGCCGCCGCTCTCGGCCACGATCGGGTCGAGATAGGCCTTGTCGGCCAGTACCGCGTCGGCCTCGCCGGATTTCACCGCTGCGATGGTCTCTTCCGGCGTCGCGAACTCGACCAGCGTGCCGCCGTTCTCGGTGACGTAGGAGGCCTGGATCGTGCCGGCCTGGGCGGCGATCACCCCGCCGGCGACGTCGACATCGGCCGAAGCGGCGATTTAGGCCGACGGATCGGGCTGGGTGTAGGGCTGGGTGAAGTCGATCACCGCGTCGCGCTCATCGGTGATCGACATGCCGGCGATGATCGTGTCGTAGTTGCCCGAGACCAGGTTGGGGATGATCGAATCCCAGTCGTTCACCACCCATTCGCATTCCAGCTCGGCCCGCGCGCACAGCTCGTCGCCCAGCTCGCGCTCGAAGCCGGCAACCTCGCCGTTGTCGTCGATGTAGTTGTACGGAGGATAGGCGCCCTCGGTGCCCATTCGCACCACCTCGGCCGAAGCGGCGCCGGCCGCGACGGCCAGAACGGCCGCCAGTACGAACTTGTTCATGATCCACACTCCCGTGTCGGTTTGTTGTTGATTCTCAGCGCGCCGGGCCTGCGCCCAGAGCGGCTCCGGCCAGCCTGCTTCGAAAAATCCGTCATTTCAAGGCTTCCGCGCCTGGCCTTGATGTCGCGGCCCGAGTGACGTTGCGGCCTGCCCAACCGGCGGGCAGCCCGCCTCAGACCGGGGCGCCATGCGAGAGGAACTGCTGCAGCCGCTCGGTCTGCGGACGGCCGAACAACGCCTCCGGCGCGCCCTCTTCCTCGATCTTGCCCTGGTGAAGAAAGATCACGTGGTCGGCCACATCGGCGGCGAGGCGCATGTCATGGGTGACGATCACCATCGTCCTTCCCTCGGAGGCGAGGTCCTTGATCACCCGGATCACCTCCTGCTCGAGCTCGGGGTCGAGCGCCGATGTGGGCTCGTCGAACAACAGCGCCCGCGGCTCCATGCACAGCGCCCGCGCGATCGCCGCGCGCTGCTGCTGCCCGCCCGAAAGCTGCGCTGGATACACCTCCGCCTTGTCGCCGATCCCCACCTTGTCGAGATAGCGATGCGCCGCGTCGCGCACCTCGTCCTTGTCGCGTTTCAGCACCGTCACCGGCGCTTCCATCACGTTGTCGAGGATGGTCATATGCGCCCAGAGGTTGAACTGCTGGAACACCATGCTGAGGTTGGTCCGGATCCGGGTCACCTGGGCGCGGTCGGCCGGATGGCGGAAAAGCCCCTGGCCGCGCCACTTGATCGGCTCGCCCTCGAAATAGATCTCGCCCTTCTGGCTCTCCTCGAGCAGGTTCGCGCAGCGCAACAGCGTCGATTTGCCCGACCCCGACGAGCCGATCAGCGCGACCACATGGCCCTTCGGCGCGACGAGATCGACGCCCTTCAGCACCTCGAGCTCGCCGTAGGCCTTGTGCAGATCGCGGATCTCGATGACCGGCGGATTGGTGTCCTTCACGCGCGGGGCCCCCTCTGGTCGCCCGCTGGCGTCGGGCCGGTGAAGTAGGGCGCAATTCGCCGCGCGATGCAACGAAGAATGGCGCTCGGGGCGATCCGGGTGATCGCCCAGCGGGGCGCGTCGCGCGGCATCCGGGCGGCCCGGGGCCGCCGCCGGTCCGGGTCAGCCCTTCGCGGCCTTCTGCCGGGCGAGGTTCGAATCGCGGTCGTTCACGCCCAGAAGGCTTGCCACCATCCGCATCAGCGCGTCTTCCTCGTCGGCCCGCGCGCCGTCCGCCAGCACCACCGCCCAGGCGCTCTCGACCACCAGGCGGCGATCTTCGTAGGGAACGGCATCCTTGATCGCGCGGGTGAAGCGCACCGTGTCGGGCGCTTCCGCCTCCATCGCCTCGGCGGCGCGGCGCAGCCCGGCGGCGGCCTCGTGGCCCAGGCCGTAGCGGGCGGCGACGATCTCGTCGATCTTCTCGATCTCGACGGTCGCGTAGTCGTTGTCGGAACGCGCGAGCCGCACCAGGAGCGCGGTCAGCGCGAGGCGGGCGTCGTCGTCGGCGAGCGGGGCGGGCTCGGGGGCGAGCAGTGATTTGAGAAGGCGGTCGAACATGGCTCACATATAGTCGGGGCGGCGGGCGGTGCCAATCACGCCGGCGTGTCGGGGAAGGGTGCAAGGCTGGGGCATCGGCTCAGGGCGAAACCCCGCGCCGGCGCGCGGCGTCGGCGGCATGGCCCGGCTCGATCCCGAGCGCGACCGCCACAGCGTCGAGAAACCGCCGTTCCTTCTCGTGCAGCTCCCGGTCGGCCAGCGAGACATCCCAGAGCGAGTCGAACAACGCGGCGCGCTGCAGGTAGGGCGTATGCGCCTGTACCAGCCCGGTGAATTCGGCGGTGTCGGGCGCGCGCGCCTCGATCGCCTCGGCGGTCGCGCGCATTTTCATCGCCTCCACCGGGTTGAGCCCCCAGGTGCGCGCAAGCACCCGGTCGATCTCGGCGATCTCTTCGTAGGCGTAGTGGGCATCGGCCTTGGCGATGCGCACGAGCAACGCCGCGACGGCGAATTGCGCGTCAAGCTCGGGCTCCGCGGCGGCAGCGCCGGTCAGTCGGGCGATCAGGGCGTTGAACATGGGCGCGAGGGTAGGGCGGCGAATGTCGGTCTGGCAAGTGGGCGAAGCGCGGGCGAAGGCTTTGGTAGCGCTATCATATGCGAAAACAGGGGCTTAGTAACCCGTCCGAGTTCGCCCACCCTTCGCCCGCCGGGAGGGAGCGGCCCGGACCCCGCTTTCGCTCGCTTGCTAGACCAGCCGCTCCACCTCCTTCGCCGCCCGGATGAAGTCCGCAAACAGCGGCGCGGGGGCGAAGGGTTTGGATTTCAGCTCGGGATGATACTGCACCCCGATGAACCAGGGATGGTCCTGCCATTCGACGATTTCCGGCAGCCGCCCGTCCGGCGACATCCCCGAAAACACCAGCCCCGCCGCCTCCAGATCCTTGCGGTATTTCACGTCGACCTCGTAGCGGTGCCGGTGCCGTTCCTCGATCGAGGTCGCGCCGTAGATCCCCGCCACCTTGGACCCTTCCTTGAGGGTCGCGGTATAGGCCCCGAGCCGCATCGTCCCGCCCTTGTCGGTGCCGACGTCCCGCTTCTCGGTGTAATTGCCCTTCACCCATTCCTTGAGCAGGTAGACCACCGGCGTGAACCGCTTCTTGCCGGCCTCGTGGTCGAACTCCTCCGAGCCCGCATCCTTGATCCCGATCACGTTGCGCGCCGCCTCGATCACNNCATCTGCATGCCGAGGCAGATCCCCAGATAGGGCACCTTGCGGGTGCGCGCGAACTCGGCCGCGCGGATCTTGCCCTCGGTCCCGCGCTCGCCGAAGCCGCCGGGAACCAGGATCGCGTGGTAGCCCTCGAGATAGGGGGCGGGGTCTTCCTGCTCGAAGATCTCGGCGTCGATCCACTCCGCCTTCACCTTGGTCCGGTTCGCCATCCCGCCGTGGGTCAGCGCCTCCTTGATCGACTTGTAGGCATCCTCGAGCTGCACGTATTTGCCGACGATCGCGACCTTCACCTCGCCCTCGGCGTTGTTGATCCGGTCCTCGACGTCGCGCCAGCGGTCGAGATTGGGCTGCGGCGCCGGGCTGATCTGGAACGCATCAAGCACCGCCTGGTCGAGCCCGACATTGTGGAACGCCATCGGCGCCTCGTAGATCGACTTGAGGTCGTAGGCCGGGATCACCGCCTCCTTGCGCACGTTGCAGAACAGCGCGATCTTGGCACGCTCCTTCTCGGGCAACGGATGCTCCGAGCGGGTCACCAGCACATCCGGCGCGATGCCGATCGAGCGCAGCTCCTTCACCGAATGCTGGGTCGGCTTGGTCTTGAGCTCGCCCGACGCCGCGAGATAGGGCAGGAGCGTGAGATGCATGAAGATGCACTGGCCGCGCTCGCGTTCCTGGGCGAACTGG
>JAGRMO010000232.1:1798-5565 GCA_020441205.1 Maritimibacter sp. | reverse complement strand
CTACATCGCCCGGGCCTTCGTGCGCCGCTTCACGCTGCGCGGGCTCACCGGCGCCGCGGTGGGTACGGGTCTGGGGATGGCGGCGGTCGCCGCCCTGCCGGGCGCCGACAGCGGCGGCAGCTTCCTCACCGGGCTCGGCTTCTCGGGAGCCGAATGGCTCCTGCCCCTCGTCATCCCGCCGCTGGCGGCGCTGGTGGCCTTCGTCGCCACCCGCCGCGCGGCCCTCGCCACGCTGAGGCAACGCGCATGAGACACGCCCTGCAATGGATCCGTTCGCTCGTCTTCATCACCGTTATGTATCTGGCGATGGCGGTGCTGGCGGTGATCTACCTGCCCGCCGCCCTGTTCACCGATGATGGCGCCTTCCGCGCCGTCCATGCCTATACGCATTTCGTGCGCTGGGCGGCGCGGGTGCTGGTCGGGCTTCGCTCCGAGATCCGCGGGCCGGTGCCGACCGGCGAGGTGGTGATCGCGTCGAAGCACCAGAGCTTCTTCGACATCATCCTGATCGTCTCGGCGGTGCCGCGGCCGAAGTTCATCATGAAGAAGCAGTTGGTCCACGCACCGATCGTCGGCTTCTACGCCAAGCGGATCGGCTGCATCCCGGTCGATCGCGGCAAGCGCGGCGCGGCGATCAAGCAGATGCTGGCCGATGTCGAGGCCGGCCGCAGCGCGCCCGGGCAGCTCATCATCTTCCCGCAGGGCACCCGCGTCGCCGCCGGCGCGCATCTGCCCTACAAGGTGGGGGTGGGCATTCTCTACAAAGAGACCGGCCAGGAGGTTGTGCCGGCCGCGACCAATGTGGGCGTGTTCTGGAAGCGCCACGGGATCATGCGCTACCCCGGCACCGCGGTGGTCGAGTTTCTGCCGACGATCGCGCAGGGGCTCGATGTGCCGGTGTTCATGGAGCGGCTCGAAACCGCGGTCGAGGCGCAGTCGAACCGGCTGATGGCGGAGGCGGGGTTCACCGGAGGCGCGGGTGGAGACGATTGACACGATCGCAGCGCTGGAAGCGCTCTACGACGTGGCCCCGAGCGAGGCGGCGCTGGTCAAGGTCACCGACCATCTGACGCCGAGCTACCGCGCCTGGATCGGGCGGGCGCAGTTCGTCGTGCTCTCGACCGTCGGGCCCGAGGGCGTCGACGGCAGCCCGCGCGGCGATGCGGGCCCGGTGGTGACGGTCGCAGATGCGCGCACGCTGCTCCTGCCCGACTGGCGCGGCAACAACAGGCTCGACTCCTTGCGCAACATCGTCCGCGACGGACGCGTGGCGTTGATGTTCCTCGTGGCGGGCTCGAACAACGCGATGCGGGTGAACGGTACGGCGGTGGTGTCGGCCGACCCCGCGCTCACCGGCCGGTTCGAACAGCAGGGCCAGCATCCGCGCAGCGTGATCGTGGTGCGGGTCGCCGAGGTCTATTCGCAATGCGCCCGCGCGCTGGTGCGCTCGGCCTTCTGGACGTCGGGCGACCGCTCGGCCGGGTTGCCCTCAGTGGGCACGATGCTGGCCGACGCCAAGGCGGGGTTCGACGGGGCGGCCTACGATGCGGGCTGGGCGGAACGGGCCAAGGGCAGCCTGTGGTGACGCCGGCCGGGCGCTGGCCTTCACAGGCCGTGCCGGAGACCCTTCGAACTGCGAGCGCACACTTTCGCGCGGTCCGTACATGCAACGGCCCGAAGCCGGCCTCCGCAGCAAATCCGACCCCGAAGGCCAGAAAATCACCGGTTTTTCCGCGTCCCGCAGATGCCCGGCGTTCAGGTTCAAGGAACCCCCGGCCGGCGCGGCGAACGCCGCCGGACTAGCCCGGGCGCCGGGCGCCGGCTCAGGGCATGTAGTGCCCGACCACCCGGACGAACGCCTGCGGCACGTCCGTCAGCGTGTAGCCGCCCGGCTTCTGGGTCACCGCCCAGAGCGCGAGACCGCCACCCAGCAGAAGCATCAGCGCCGCGATCCGCGGCGGACGGCCGTCGGAAAAGGCTGAGACGATCGACGGGATCGCGAACGCCAGGATCACCAGGCCGATGGTCAGAGACAGATCGAATTGCATGGGCCGCACCTCTCGGTTTTGGCGAAACAGCCTACTCGGGATCTGTTGCGAAAATAAGGCGCTCGGCGCAGGGGGCAACCCGCAGGATATTGGTGGTGCCCGGCACGTTGAACGGTACGCCCGCGATCACGATGATCTGGTCGTCGTCGCCTGCGACGCCCGACTCGCGCGCCGCTCGGGCGGCGGAGACCACCGCCATCTTGAACCGGTCGACCACGCCGAAGGTGATGTAGCAGGAAATGCCCCAGCTCAGGCACAGCCGCCGCGCGGTGCCTTCGAGCGGGGTCAGCGCCAGGATCGGCACCTGGGTGGTGCGCTCGCGCGAGGTGAGCAGCGCGGTGGTGCCCGACTGGGTGAAGCAGCAGATCGCCTTGATATCGGTGGTCATCGAGATTTCGCGCGCGGCCGAGACGATGCCGTCGGCGACGGTGCGGCGCTCGAAGATCCGGCTGTTTTCCAGCACCCGGCGATAGGTGGCGTCGCCCTCGACGGATTTGGCCACCGCATCCATCGTCGCCACCGCCTCGACCGGGTAGTTGCCGGCGGCGCTTTCGGCCGAGAGCATCACCGCGTCGGCGCCCTCGTAGATCGCGGTCGCCACGTCCGAGACCTCGGCGCGGGTCGGCACCGGGCTCTCGATCATGCTCTCGAGCATCTGGGTGGCGACGATCACCGGCTTGGCGGCGGCGCGGCAGAGGTGGACGAGGCGCTTCTGGATCGGCGGCACGTTCTGCACCGGCAGTTCGACCCCCAGATCGCCCCGGGCGATCATGATCCCGTCCGACACCGCGAGGATGGCGTCGAAATCCTTCACCGCCGAGGGCTTCTCGATCTTCGAGAGCACGGCGGCGCGGCCGTTGGCGAGGCGGCGGGCCTCGGAGACGTCGGCGGCGCGCTGGACAAAGGACATCGCCAGCCAGTCGACGCCGATCTCGCAGGCGAACTCGAGGTCGCGGCGGTCCTTCTCGGTGAGCGCCGCGATCGGCAGCACGACGTCGGGCACGTTCACGCCCTTGCGGTCGGAGATGGTGCCGCCGACTTCGACCTCGCAATTGGCGTAGTCCTTGCCGAAATCGAGCACCTTGAGACGGATCTTGCCGTCGTTCACCAGAAGGTGGGTGCCCTTTTCCAGCGCCTCGAAGATTTCGGGATGGGGCAGGCAGACCCGGTGGCCGTCGCCCGGGGTCTCGTCCAGATCGAAGCGGAAGGTCTGGCCTTCCTCGAGATCGGCGCCATGGGCGGCGAAGGTGCCGCAGCGGATCTTGGGCCCCTGCAGGTCGGCGAGCACGGCGATCGGGCGGCCGGTGTCGCGCTCGATCTTACGGATGATGTCGTAGCGCGCGCGCTGCTCGTCATGGGTGCCGTGCGACATGTTGAGCCGGAACACGTCGGCGCCGGCGGTGAACAGCGCGTGGATGGTTTCGTAGTCTGACGAGGCCGGCCCGAGCGTGGCGACGATCTTGACGTTGCGGCGGCGTTGCATGGTTGCGTCCCTTGTTTTTCCGGGCATCCGGCCCGGCGGCGCGACCATGTTAGCGGTCACGGCGATTGAGCCGCTCTATGCCCGAATTTCCCGGGGCTCGCAACTGGCGCTTTGCCGGCCCTTGGCCTAAAACGCCCCGAAATGGCCCTGCAAACGACCGACATGACCCACCCCGCCTTTCACATCTTCGGCGAAGCGCGCGAGAGCCGCTGGCTCATCACTTGCGACCATGCCTC
>JAGRMO010000232.1:0-1710 GCA_020441205.1 Maritimibacter sp. | reverse complement strand
GTGTCGCTGGGGCTCGCCGAACTGCTCGACGCACCCGCCGTGCTCGGCAATTTCTCGCGGCTGGTGATCGACCCGAACCGCGGCGAGGACGATCCGACGCTGCTCATGAAGCTCTACGACGGCACGATCATCCCGGCCAACCGGCATGTCGACGGGGCCGAGGTCGAGCGCCGGCTCAACGCCTATCACCGGCCCTATCACGGCGCGGTGGCGCGGCTCGCGGCCAAGCGCGACGACACGGTCTATGTCGCGGTGCATTCGTTCACCCGGCAGCTCCGGGGCCGCGATCCACGGCCCTGGCATGTGGGCGTGCTCTACGGCCGCGACGCCCGTTTCGCGGTGCCACTGATCGCGCGTCTGCGCCGCGAGAGCGATCTCTGCGTCGGCGAGAACGAGCCCTACGGCGGGCATCTCGAAGGCGACAGCGTCGACCGCCACGCGATCAAGCCGGGCCGGGTCAACGTGCTGATCGAGCTTCGCAACGACCTGATCCGCACCGATGCCGAGCAATGGGCCTGGGCCGAACGGCTCGCGCCGATCCTTGAAGAGGTGCTGGCCGAGACCCAGCTTTGAGCGAAAAGGAGCGACCATGACCCAGGAGATCGACGCACAGACCCGGTTGGAGCTCGAAGCCGCCGCCTTCCGCCGGCTGCGCCAGCACCTGATGGACGACCGGCCCGATGTGCAGAACATCGACCTGATGAACCTCGCGGGTTTCTGCCGCAACTGCCTGTCGCGCTGGTACCAGGAGGCGGCGAACGAACGCGGCATTCCGATGACCAAGGAAGACGGCCGCGAGGCCTTCTACGGCATGCCCTACGAGGATTGGCGGGCGCAGAACCAGACCGAGGCGGGTCCCGAGAAGCAGGCGGCGTTCGAAGTAGCGTTCAAGGAGAACGTGCTCGGCGAAAAGGGCTGAGGTCGCCCTTCCCGTCCATTTGTGACCCTGTGCACAAGTGCTGTGTGTGAATCACCGCTTCCGTGCACAGCTTGGCGGGCCTATGTCTCGTCAAACCAGTCCTGGAGGCGCAGATGACACGTCAGCCCACCCATTTCATCTCTCACGGCGGCGGCCCGTGGCCGTGGATCGAAAACATGCGCGGCGCGCTGAAGCCGCTCGAAGACAGTCTCGCGGATTTCCCGTCGCAGGTGCCCGAGCGGCCCGAGGCGATCTTGATGATCTCGGGCCATTGGGAGGCGCGCGAGGTGCGGGTGATGCACAGCGCCCGGCCGCCGATGCTCTACGATTACTACGGTTTCCCGCGCCACACCTATGCGCTGAGCTACCCGGCCCCCGGCGCGCCGGCGCTGGCCGAACGGGCGGCGGGGCTGATCGAGGCCGCCGGTCTGCCGGTCGCGCTCGACGACGAGCGGGGCTACGACCATGGCACCTTCGTGCCGGCCTATGTGATGTATCCCGAGGCCGACGTGCCGATGTTCCAGGTCTCGATGCTCGAAACCTACGATCCCGAGGCGCATTTCGCGCTCGGCCGGGCGTTGGCGCCCTTGCGCGACGAGGGCGTGGCGATTGTCGGCTCGGGGCTGAGCTATCACAACCTGCGCCTGTTCGGGCCGCAGGCGAAGGTGCCGTCCGACGTGTTCGACGTCTGGCTCAACGAGACGCTGGCGCTGCCGCCGGCCGAGCGGACCCAACGGCTCCTCGACTGGGAAAGCGCGCCCTATGCCCGGATCTGCCATGCGCAGGAAGAC
>JAGRMO010000231.1 GCA_020441205.1 Maritimibacter sp. | reverse complement strand
GTTTCCGGGGGCGGGGCGGCCCACACCCGGCCCGCCGCCTGCCATCCTGCGCGCCGGGCCGCCGCCGCCGCCCGCCCGCTATGGTTTGTCACTGGACCTCGCCCCGCGCATGCGCCATACCCGGAGGCGAGACCCTGCGGAGGCTTCCATGCGCTTCATCCTGTCGCTCATCACCTGGTACCATGCCGAAACCCTCGGCACCCGCCTGTTCACCCGCTTTCGCGGCGTGAAGATGGGCGAGGACAGCGACGGCAATCGCTACTACCGCAACCGGGCCGACACCAAGCGCTGGGTGCTCTACGCGGGCGAGCCGGTCGCCTCCAAGGTGCCGGCCGAATGGCACGGCTGGCTCCACCGCACCTTCGACGATACCCCGGTCGATGATCCGCTGCCGCACAAATCCTGGGAAAAGCCGCATCTCGACAATCCGACCGGCACCGCGCGCGCCTATCTGCCGGCCGGCTCCATGCGCCGCGACGCGCCGGTCGAGCGCTCCGACTACGAGGCCTGGCAGCCCTGATCCGGCCGCCCGCGACGCTCCCCATGCGCGCCCTTCTGCCCGCTCTCGCCGCCCTCTCCCTCGCCGCCGCGCCGCTCGCAGCGCAGATCGTGGTCGTTCCGCTCGATCCCGCGACGCCCGACAGCGGCCTGCCGGCCGAACCGCCCTCCGGCGGCGGCTTCTACGATCCCAACGCGGTGCTCCAGCAGGTCGATCCCAACGAAGGCTGGATGCCGCTTCCCGATCCGCTGAACCCCGGCGAGGTCCTTCCCGGCACCGGCCTGCCCGGCACCACGCTGCCCGGCGATCCGCTCGGCACCGACAATCCGATCGGGCTCGAACCGCTGGTCCCCGGCTCGGTCGTCGGCGAAGACGTCACCACGGTCGAGGAAGATCTCGTCACATCCGGCACCGGCGCGCGGCTCAGGGGGCTCGACAAGCTGGCCGGCACCGTCGAAGAACTCACCCTCGGCATCGGCGAGACCGCCGGGCTCGGCTGGCTGCAGATCACCCTCGGCGACTGCCGCTACCCGGTCGACAACCCGTCGGGCGACGCCTACGCCTGGCTGGTGATCCGCGAGGAAGCCGGCGCCGCCCCGGTGTTCGAAGGCTGGATGATCGCCTCATCGCCCGGGCTCAACGCCCTCGACCACGCCCGCTTCGATGTCTGGGTGCTGGGCTGCACCGGTGCCGAAGCCGCGGCCGAGGCGAGCCCGGAGGCCGCCGCCGAAGGCTCCGACGCCGCCGCCGGCCAGTAGCGCTTCAGCCCTCCGGCGCGTCCAGCAGCCGGATCACCTCCGTGCCCCGGGGCAGGGGCCGCGACAGGATCTCCGCCACCCCGTCCGACAGCGCCGCCGCCAGCCGCCGGCGATACTCCGCCCGGGCGATTTCCACCGCGCCGAGCCGCGCCAGATGGTCGGTGATGAACTGGGTGTCGAACAGGACGAAGCCGGTCTGCCGCAGATGCGCGATCAGCGTCGCCAGCGCCACTTTCGACGCGTCGGTGGACCGCGAGAACATGCTCTCGCCGAAGAACGCCCGTCCCAGCGCCACCCCGTACACCCCGCCCACCAGATCGTCGCCGTCCCACACCTCAACCGAATGCGCATAGCCCATCCGGTGCAGCGCGAAATAGCCGCGAAAGATCGCGTCGTTGATCCAGGTTTCGTCGCGCGCGGCGCAGCCCCGCACCACCTCCTCGAAGGCGATGTCGAGCGTCAGTTCGAAGGGTTGGCGGGCGATGGTTCGCCGCAGCGACCGCGACAGGTGGAACCCGTCGAGCGGCAGCACTCCGCGCCGGTCGGGGTCGACCCAGAACACCCGCGGATCGTCCTGCGCCTCC
>JAGRMO010000046.1 GCA_020441205.1 Maritimibacter sp. | reverse complement strand
TCGCCTTCGCCGGCCTCGTCGCCGGCCTCGGCGCCGCCGCCGGCCAGTCCGGCGCGCCCTTCGTCCTGGTCGCGGGCGTCTTCGCGGGCTCGCTCCTGTGGTGGCTCACGCTGGTCACCGCCACAGCGCTTGCCCGCACCCGGGTAACGCCGCGCGTGACCCGCTGGCTCGACCTCGCCTCCGGCGCAGTGCTGCTCATCTGGGGGCTCCGGATCGCCTGGCAGGCCGCGGCCCTGCTGCTGCGCGGCGGCGCGGCGTGAGCGCGCGCGCCCTGCCCTAGCCCGTCGACCAGGCCCGCGGCTGGCGCATCCCGGCGATCTTGATCGCCTGCTTCACATAGCCATAGGGAAACAGCCGGAACAGCTCCTCGCGGCCCGCCTGCTTGCCCCGTTCGCCGCCCAGAAACTTCATCGCGAAACGCGCGTCGGGCATGATCCCGTTGGTCTCTTCCTCAGCGCGGATCCAGTCGATCAGCCACCAGTGCCGTTCCGACAGCGTGATCCCCTCGCTGCGCGCAACATATTCGGCAAAGCCCCTTGTCCAGTTCTGCGGGTCGGTCAGGTAACCGTGGCCGTCGACGGTGAACTGCTCGCCGTTGAGCAGCGTCAGCTCGACCGGAACCTCGGGAACCGCGCGCATCCTACTCCATCCATTCATAGGGCCGGGTGAAGTTCCCGAGCACGTCCTCGACCTTGGCGCGGTCGACGCTGCCGGTGGCCTTCACCCGCGCGGTCAGCCCGAGCTTCTTCGAATCCACCACCTCGACCACCCGCGCCGCCAGCCCCTCGGCCTCGAGCGCAGCGTTGTAGACCCGGGTGATCGCTTCCTTGCGCAGATCGGGCTTGAACACCTTGCCCACGGCGGTCTTCGGCAGCTCCTTCACGATCGCCACATGCTTCGGCACCGCCGCGCGTTCGTGGATATGTTCGCGGGCAAATTCGATCAGCTCTTCCGGCGTCACCTCGGCGCCGCCCACCAGCTCGACATAGACGCAGGGCAGCTCGCCCGCGAAACTGTCGGGCTGGCCGATCGCGCCGGCCATCGCCACCGCCGGATGCTTGGCCAAAGCCTCCTCGATCTCGGCCGGGTCGATATTGTGCCCGCCGCGGATGATCGTGTCCTTCGCCCGGCCGGTGATCCAGATGTAGCCGTCCTCGTCGATCCGCCCGAGATCGCCGGTGCGCAGATATTTGTCGTCCGCATAGAGGCCGAAATTCTTCGCCTCTTCCGAATAGGTGTGGCCGACATAGACCCCGGGGTTCGACACGCAGATCTCGCCCACCTCGTCGGTGCCGCATTCCTTCAGCACCGCGCCATAGGCGTCGCACTGCAGGATCCGCACATCGCTGTAGGGCAGCGCCAGCCCGACCGAGCCGATCTTCTTCTTGCCCTTGCCGAGCGGGTTGCAGGCGACGAGGCAGGTAGCCTCGGTCAGCCCGTAGCCCTCGAGCAGCCGCACCTCGGTGGCCTTCTCGAACCGGTTGAACAGCTCGACCGGCAGCGGCGCCGAGCCCGAGACGGCGATGTCGAGCGACGACACATCGGCATCGACCGGCCGCTGCATCGTCGCCGCGATGGCGGTCGGGACGGTGATGACCATCGTCACCTTCCAGCGCTCGATCAGCTTCCAGAAATTGTCGAACACCCCGTCGCCGCGGTAGCCCGCCGGCGTCGGCAGCACCAGATGCGCGCCGATGGTGACGGCCGACATGAACATCACCTGCACCGCGAGCACATGGAACAGCGGCAGCGGGCAGAGCAGCACGCTGTCGGGATCGAACAGAAGGTTCGCCCCCAGCCAGCCGTTGTAGACCATGCCCGAATAGCGGTGCTGCGCCACCTTGGGGATGCCGGTGGTGCCGCCGGTGTGGAAATAGGCGCCGACCCGGTCCACTCCCGCATCCTCGAAGGTGAGCGTCTTGGGCTGGCGGGCGACGGCGGCGTTGAAATCCTCCACCGGCCGCCCATGCGCGGGCCGCACCTTCGGGCGAATGAGCGGCACGATCCAGCTTTTCGGGAAGGTGAGGTAACGGTTGAGATCGACCTCGTACACCCGCTCGACGCAGGGCGCCATCGCCACCGCCTTGTGCACCTTCTCGGCCACGTCGGTCTTGGGGAAGCCCTTGAGCGTGACCACGACCTTCGACTTCGTCTCCGTCAGGATGCCGGCGATATGCTCGGGATCGAGCAGCGGGTTGATCGGGTTGACCACGCCGGCGATCAGCCCGCCGGCGAGCGCGATCAGCGTTTCGTTCGAATTGGGCAGCACATAGGCGACGGTGTCGTGCTCGCCGATGCCGAGCGACCGGAACAGGTTGGCCGCCTGCACCGCCTTGTCGTGCAGCTCCTGCCAGCTCAGCGTTTCGGCCTTGTCCTGAGGCCCGCTGGTGATCTGGAACGAGACCGCCGGCCGCGTGCCATGCGCCGCGACGGTGTGCGACAGCAACTGATAGAAACTCTCCGGCAGGTCGCGCGCCTCCCAGGGCATCTCGGCCTGGATGCGGTCACGGTCGGCGGCATCGTTGAATGCGAATTGCGGCATTGATCCTCCCAGACGGGCCGAAGCCCTCTTGCCTTAGGGGAAAGATGGTCACAAACCGCGCGGGCGGCAAGACAAACCGCTATTCGGCCGCCAGACCTTCGGTGAACTGGAGCCGCGCGAGCCGGGCATAGAGCCCGTCCTCGGCCACCAGATCGTCATGCGTGCCCTGCGCGACGATGCGGCCGTCCTCGAACACCACGATCCGGTCGGCCTTCTTCACGGTCGCGAGCCGATGCGCGATGATGAGCGTCGTGCGCCCCCGCGCCATCTCGTCCACCGCCTGCTGCACCAGCCGCTCGCTCTCGGCGTCGAGCGCCGAGGTCGCCTCGTCGAGCAGCAGGATCGGCGCGTCGCGCAGGATCGCCCGCGCAATCGCGATCCGCTGCTTCTGCCCGCCGGACAGCATCACCCCGCGCTCGCCGACGAAGGTCTCGTAGCCGTCGGGAAGCTTGCGCAGAAACTCATCGGCCGCCGCCGCCTTCGCGGCCGCCTCGACCTCTTCGTCGCTCGCCTCCGGCCGGCCGAAGCGGATGTTCTCGCGCGCGGTGTCGGCGAAGATCACCGCGTCCTGCGGCACCAGCGCCATCTGCCGGCGGAAATCCGAGCGCGCCATCGCCGCGAGGTCGATCCCGTCGATCTTCACCGATCCTTCGGTCGGATCGTAGAACCGCTGGATGAGCTGGATCACCGTCGACTTGCCCGCGCCGGACGGACCGACGAGGGCGACGGTCTCGCCCGGGTTGACCTGCAGGGTCACATGATCGAGCGCAATCTGTCCGGGTCGCGCGGGATAGCGGAAGGTGACATCCTCGAAGCTGATCGCGCCCGCGATCTTGGCCGGCGCCTTCACCGGCTGCGCCGGGTCTTTCACCGCGTCCTCGGCGGTGAGCAGCTCGACCAGCCGCTCGGTCGCGCCGGCGGCGCGTTGCAGCTCCGACCAGATCTCGCTGAGCGCCCCCACCGAACCCGCCGTCATGATCGCATAGATCACGAATTGCACCAGCGCGCCGATGGTCATCTCGCCCGCCCTCACGTCGCGCGCGCCGATCCAGAGCACGCCGACCACGCCCGAGAAGATCAGCGTGATCACGATCACCGTCATCACCGCGCGGGTGCCCACCCGGCGCTTGGCCGACAGGAAGCTCTCTTCGGTCACCGCGCGGAACGCCTCGCGTGACGGCGCCTCATGGGTGAAGGCCTGCACCGTCTGCACCGACAGAAGCGCCTCGGAGGCATTGCCGGACGACTTGGCGATCCAGTCCTGGTTCTCGCGGCCCAGCACCCGGAGCCGGCGCCCGAGCACCACGATCGGCACGATCACCACCGGCACGATCAACAGCACGAGGCCGGTCAGTTTGGCCGAGGTGAACAGCAGCATCACGATGCCGCCGATCAGGATCAGCACGTTGCGAAGCGCCACCGAGACCGACGAGCCGATCACCGAGAGGATGAGCGTCGTGTCGGTGGTGATCCGGCTCAGAACCTCGCCGGTCATGATCTTTTCGTAGAACGCCGGGGAAAGTCCGATCACCCGGGCGAACACCGCCTCGCGGATGTCCGCCACCACCCGCTCGCCGAGCCTGGTTACGAGGTAGTAGCGCACGCCCGTGCCGAGCGCGAGCGCCACCGCCACCACGAGGGCGGCGACGAAATACTCGTCGAGCAGCGCATCGGCCGATTGCTGGAACCCGTCCACCACCCGGCGCACCGCCATCGGCATGACGAGGCTGATCCCGGCGGTGAGCACGAGCGCCACCAGCGCCGCAGCCAGCATCCCCCGGTAGGGCCGCACGAACGGCCAGAGCGCCCCCAGCGCCCCGATGCGCTTCGACTTTTCGCGCTCTTCCGCGCTGGTTTGCCCCCGTGGCGCCATCGGTGTCGCTCCCTTTGTTCGGGGTCAGATAACGGCGCGGGCGGCGCGGGACAAGGTCTGACGCCGCGACCCGAATGGCCGCGGGCAGCTCGAAACCGCTGGCGCAGCCGGGGCCGGAAACGCCGAAGCCCCGCCCCGCCCGTGCCGCGACCGGCATGCTGGCGACCGGACCGAGCCCCGTCGCCCGACCCGCCGCCCCGCGCGTGGGGATCGCCGAACCGCCGTCGGCCGCCGCGATCCGCCGCCGGTTTCAGGCCCGGGCCACGAAACCCGGCGCGACCCGGCGCCGCGCGGCGAAGATGGCCGCGAACGCGGCGCCGATCAGCCGTCCTCGCCCGGCAGGATCCGCACTGCGCCCCGCGCCGCCGACGAAGCGAGCAGCGCATAGGCCTTGAGCGCGGTCGAGACATGGCGGCTGCGTTTTTCGGCCGGCCCCCAGGGCAAGGCGCCCTTGGCCGCGCGCCGCGCCGCGAGCGTGGCCTCGTCCACCGCGAGATGGATCGTGCGGCCCGGGATGTCGATCTCGATCGTGTCGCCGTCCTCGACGAGCCCGATCATCCCGCCTTCGGCGGCCTCCGGGCTTACATGGCCGATGGACAGCCCCGAGGTGCCGCCCGAGAACCGCCCGTCGGTGAGCAGCGCGCAGGCCGCCCCCAGCCCCTTCGACTTGAGATAGGAGGTCGGGTAGAGCATTTCCTGCATCCCCGGCCCGCCCTGCGGCCCCTCGTAGCGGATCACCACCACGTCGCCGGCGACGACCTTGCCGGTGAGGATGCCCGAGACCGCGCTGTCCTGGCTCTCGAACACCCGCGCCTTGCCGGTGAACCTGAGGATCGAATCGTCGACCCCCGCGGTCTTCACGATGCAACCGTTGAGGGCGATGTTGCCGAACAGTACGGCGAGCCCGCCGTCCTTCGAGAACGCGTGCTCGGCCGAGCGGATCACGCCGCCTTTCCGGTCGCGGTCGAGCTCCTTGTAGCGGTTTTTCGTCGAGAAGGCCTGCGTGGTGCGCACCCCGCCCGGGGCGGCACGATAGAATTCCTCGACGCCCGGATCGTTCGCCGTCATCACGTCGAACTTGGCGATCGCCTCGCCGAGGCTCGCCGAATGCACCGTGCCGACATCGGCATGAAGGAGCCCGGCCCGGTGCATCTCGCCGAGGATGCCAAAGATCCCGCCGGCGCGGTGGACGTCTTCCATGTGCACATCCTGCTTGGCGGGCGCCACCTTGCACAGGACCGGCACTTTGCGGCTGAGCCGGTCGATGTCGTCCATGGTGAAATTCACCCGGCCCTCGTAGGCGATGGCGAGCAGGTGCAGCACCGTGTTGGTCGAACCGCCCATCGCGATATCGAGGCTCATCGC
>JAGRMO010000230.1:6366-8351 GCA_020441205.1 Maritimibacter sp. | reverse complement strand
TTGCCGGTGCCGGTCTGGGCGATGCCGAGCACGTCCTGGCCTTGCAGCGCGGGCGGGATCGCCCCCGCCTGGATCGGGGTCGGCGTTTCGTAACCGGCCTCTTCGACGGCTTTGAGGACTTTCGGGCTGAGATTCAGATCGGTGAACTTGGTCAAGGCGGGCCTTTCGCATGGGTTGGCGGCGATATCTGGCCGCAAACGTCACGCGGCCCGTCCGGCCGGATTGCCGGAACGTCTGATTTCAATGGGCTTTAGCGGGGGATGCGCAAAAGGTCAAGAAATGAGCGCATCGGGCGCGAGCGCGGGTCGCGTCGCGCAGGATCGGTCCCGGAGGGCCTGCGTCAGGCCAGCCCATCCGGCGGCGGCAGCGGTGCGCCGTCATCGAGCCCGGGCACCTCTTCGGTAAGCACGCGCACGCGCGCCCAGAGGAGCGGCGCACCTTGCTCGGGCGGCCAGACCCCGGTGAGCGCATAGGCAAAGCGCGGGGCACGCGCGGCGAGGGCTTCAATCTGGTCGATCAGTGCGGCGCCGTTCGCCTTCAACAGGTCTTCAAGCGGCCCGGCGGCAACGAGCGCCACGTCTTCCGGGCTGTTGCAGGCGGCGAGTGCGGCGCAGGTGGCGGCAAGCCCGAGCGCCGGGTGGTCGCGGGTGAGCACGTCGATCAGCGCGAAGGTCCAGGCATCGGGATGGTCCGCCGGGGCAGGGGTCTCGTCATCGCCGGCCCTGAGGTAGGCGAGGAACCGGGCGGCGAGACGGTCGAGGGGAAGGTCGCCCGGCGGAAGGGCGGCTGCGTCGACGCCAAGCGCTGTGGCGACGACGGTCCGCGGGATGGAAGTCATGACGTCAGCTCGTCAGGTGGCGGAAGATCATCATAATCCACGTGCGGTCCGCTGTCTTGGAGTGCTTCCACCCGCTTCCACTCTGCGGAGTCCTCATTGTCGAGAGGCCATACGCCGGACAAGGCGAAGCGGAAACGCGGGGAACGGAGGGCGAGAGTCTCGATCCGGTCGATGAATGCGGGCCCATGATCCGCGACGATATCCTCCAACGGCCCGGCGGCTATGGCGGCCGCCTGTTGTTCAGTCGTCATCGCGTCGATCATCAGGAGAACTATTTGGAATGCCAAATCAGGAGCGGAGCGAACCAACTCGTGGGTGCAAGCCCAACTCCAGGCAAGCCGGTTGGCGGCAACACCATCGCGACCGCGCAGCTCGACATATTCCAGATACGTGTGGGCGACAAAGCTGGGATCGAACACTCCGTCGGGCGCACACGGCCTTTGCCCGCCACGTCGGCAATCGAAGCAGCGCAGCGGCTCGTCGCTCATTACCCGTGCATCTCCTTGGTCGCGGAGAGTTTGAGCTCCGGGTAATCCCGCTCGGCCCGGTCGATGTCCCATTTCAGCCGGGTGAGGTAGACCGGGTCGCCGTCGTGGTCGTGGGCGATGTGCTGCTTGTTCGCCTTCACGAATTTCTCAAGCTCCAGCTTCGGCCCCGAGACCCAGCGCGCCGAGGTGAATTGCGAGGCTTCGAAGCGGACGGGCAGGTTGTATTCCTGCTCGATCCGGCTCGCCAGAACTTCGAATTGCAGCGCGCCGACGACGCCGACGATGAAACCGGACCCGATGTCGGGCTTGAACACCTTGGCGGCGCCCTCTTCGGCGAATTGCATCAGCGCCTTTTCGAGATGCTTGGCCTTCATCGGATCGCCCGCCCGCACGCCTTGCAACAATTCGGGCGCGAAGCTGGGGATGCCGGTCACCCGCAGCATCTCGCCCTCGGTCAGCGTGTCGCCGATCCTCAGCTGCCCGTGGTTCGGGATGCCGATGATGTCGCCGGCCCAGGCCTCTTCGGCGAGCTCGCGGTCGGAGGCGAGGAACATCACCGGGTTGGAGATTGCCATCGGCTTCTTCGAGCGCACATGGGTGAGCTTCATCCCGCGCAGGAAGTGGCCCGAGGCCACCCGCACGAAGGCCACCCGGTCGCG
>JAGRMO010000230.1:0-6227 GCA_020441205.1 Maritimibacter sp. | reverse complement strand
TTGATCGCCGAGCCGAACCAGATCGGCGTCATCATCCCCTGCGCCACTTCCACCGGGTCGAGCGCGGGCAGGAGCTCGCGGGCCATCTCGACCTCCTCGCGGAGCTGCTCCAACAGCGGCGCGGACAGGTGCTGGGCGAGCTTCGGGTCGTCGAGCCCCTCGATCTTGATCGACTCCGCCACTTTGTTGCGGTCGGCCCGGTCCATCAGTTCGAGCCGGTCGTTCAGCATGTCGTAGCAGCCGACGAAATCGCGGCCCATGCCGATCGGCCAGGACGCGGGCGTCACGTGGATCGCCAGCATCTCCTGGATCTCGTCGATGATCTCGAATGTGTCGCGCGCCTCGCGGTCCATCTTGTTGCAGAAGGTCAGGATCGGCAGATCCCGCATCCGACAGACCTCGAACAGCTTCTGGGTCTGGCTCTCGACCCCCTTGGCCCCGTCGATCACCATGATCGCGGCGTCGACGGCGGTGAGGGTCCGGTAGGTGTCTTCGGAGAAATCCGAGTGACCGGGCGTGTCGACCAGGTTGAACCGGTACCTGTCGAAGTCGAACGACATCGCCGAGGCCGAGACCGAGATCCCGCGCTCCTGTTCCATCTTCATGAAATCCGACCGCGTGCGGCGCGCCTCGCCCTTGGCCCGCACCTGGCCCGCCATCTGGATCGCGCCGCCGTAGAGCAGGAATTTCTCGGTCAGCGTGGTCTTGCCGGCATCGGGATGCGAGATGATGGCAAAGGTCCGCCGCCGGGCAATTTCCGGCGGCAGGGCGGGGCGGTTTTGCGGGGCGTCGAGCATGGCCGCGGATATAGGCGAGCCCGGGTCGGGCGGCAATGGGAAAGGCCGGGCGAAGGCGTGGGCGAACTCGGACGCGGGGCTAAGCGGTTGGTTTTGCGGGCGGTAGCGCTAACAAGGGGTTCGCCGGGCGAGGTGGGCGCGTTGGGGGGGGCGTGGGCGAGGGGCCGGTGACCCCGGGCCGGAGCCCGGCCCACGCGCGGGCCGGGCAGTTGTTGCAGGTCCCGCGGGTAGGCCGGCCCCGCATTCTCCGAGCGGCCGGCATCGCGGCGGAGAAAGGGGCAGGGGCTTGGGCGCGGACGCCCGGGGCAAGGCGTTTCGAAACGCCTTGGCAACGCCCTTCGAAGGGCGTTGGCGCGGGGAGGCCGGGGCGCGCGTCTGCCGGTTTGCATGGATACGGCGCGGCGTCACCACCGGGGGCGGCGAGGGCGGTCCGCCATAGCAACCAACGCCCAGGCCGTCACAAGGCGCCGGCGCAACGGCTCATCCCGGCCGCGGCGGGAAGCTGCCCTGACCCAACCGCACATTGTCGCCAGCAACACTACGCGGACTGCCGTAGCACCGGATTGTGTCACCTCCGTGCACAACCCGCCGGGGTTGGGCGAATCGCGCCCGCGATGCTAGGCGGGGGCGACAAGGATGGAGGCGAAGCGATGGATCTTGGCATTGCAGGCAAGCGGGCGCTGGTCTGCGCGAGCTCGAAAGGGCTCGGGCGCGGCGTGGCGGGCGCGCTGGCGGGCGAGGGGGTGGCGCTGGTGCTGAACGCCCGGGGTGCGGAGGCGCTGGAAGCGACGGCGGCGGCGATCCGCGCGGCCCATGGCGTCGAGGTGACGACCGTGGCCGCCGACATCACCACCGAGGCGGGCCGGGCCGCGGTGCTGGCGGCCGCAGGCGCCGTCGACATCCTCGTCACCAACGCCGGCGGACCGCCGCCCGGCAAATGGACCGACTGGAGCCGCGATGACTTCATCGCTGCGATCGACGCCAACATGCTCTCGGCCGTCGCCCTGATGCAGGCGCTGGTGCCGGGGATGATGGAGCGCGGCTGGGGCCGCGTCGTCAACATCACCTCGCGCTCGGTCAAGGCGCCGCTAGCGACGCTGGGGCTCTCGAACACCGCCCGCACCGGGCTCACCGGCTTTGTCGCCGGCATGGCCCGGCAGGTCGCGAGCTCGGGCGTGACGGTGAACAACCTGCTTCCCGGCTCGCACGACACCGACCGGCTGCGCGGCGGCGACATGGCGAATGCGCGCGCCAGGGGTGTCAGCTTCGAAGCGCAGCGCGAGGCCCGCCGGGCCGGCAACCCCACCGGGCGCGACGGCACGGCGGAGGAATTCGGCGCGGTCTGCGCCTTCCTCTGCTCGCAGCAGGCAGCCTACATCGTCGGTCAGAACGTGCTGGTCGACGGTGGCGAGGTGAACGCGACGATCTGACCGCACCGCGCCGCCCGGCGGGCTTGCGGCAGCGCGCCCCGGCTGCTATCCGGGGCTTGAGTAATTCCGAGCAGATTGATCGGGTTTGGGAAGCGCCCGCCTATGACACCACGGCTGGAGGTTCGAAACATCACCCGCGCCTTTGGCGGCCGGCCGGTGGTGAGCGAGGTTTCGCTGAACGTAAACCCGGGCCAGGTGACCTGCCTTCTCGGCCCCTCGGGCTGCGGCAAGTCGACGACGCTGAGGATCATCGCCGGCGTCGACTGGCCCGATACCGGAGAGATCAGGATCGACGGGCGCACCATCGTCGGGCCAGGCACCTTCGTGCCGCCCGAGGCCCGCGGCGCCGGGCTGATGTTTCAGGATTTCGCGCTGTTCCCGCATCTGAGCGTATTCGACAACGTCGCCTTCGGCCTCTCGGGTACCCGCACCGAAAAGCGGCTGCGCGTGCGCGAACTGCTCGAGAAGGTGGGGCTCGTGCGCTATGTCGACAGCTACCCGCACGAGCTTTCCGGCGGCGAACAGCAGCGCGTGGCGCTCGCCCGTGCGCTCGCGCCGCGGCCCCGGATCATGCTGATGGACGAGCCTTTCTCGGGCCTCGACAACCGGCTGCGCGATGGCATCCGTGACGAGACGCTGTCGATCCTGAAGGCCGAGGGCACCGCGGTGCTGCTCGTCACCCACGAGCCCGAGGAAGCGATGCGCATGGCCGACGAGATCGCGTTGATGCGCAAGGGCCGCATCGTCCAGCAGGGCGCGCCCTACAACGTCTACAACGCGCCGGTCGACCGGGAAGCGGCGGCATTCTTTTCGGATATCAACGTTATACGGGCCAAAGTTCAGGGATTGCTTGCGGAGACCGCCTTCGGCAAGTTCATGGCCCCGGGCCAGCCCGACGGGGCCGAGGTCGAGATCGTGATCCGCCCTCAGCACCTGAAGATCGATTTCGACCGCGGCGGCCAGGGCCCGCATCCGACGCCGGAACACGGCGTCTGGGCCCGCGGCATCGTCGAGCGCGCCCGCTTCATCGGCAAGGAGAGCCTGGTCGAATTCCGGATGGATTTCGACGGCTCCACCCTCAGCGCCACGGTGCCGAGCGTATTCCTGCCGAAGCCCGGCACGCCGCTCTGGATCGCGATCCGCCGCGACCGCTGCTTCGTCTTCCCCTATGTGCCGAAGAAGGACTGGCGCAAACCCCAGGACTGAGACGGGCGCAGGCCGCTTCGGCGCGGAGCCCGGAGCGGCGCGGCCGACAGCGGCGGTTTCCCGGGATCCGCCGCGTGTTCCCGGGCCACCGGCTTTTTCTTGCAGGCCGCGCTTTGGGGCTTTGATCTTGCCGCCCGAATGAATAGATACGTGTGGCAAAATGACCGGGCGGCGCTGCCGGCCCGAAGAGGGAGTTGAATCCATGCTCAACAATATCGGCCTTCCCGGCCTTCTTCTGATCGCGGTTGTCGTGCTGGTGCTGTTCGGCCGCGGCAAGGTGTCCTCGCTGATGGGCGAAGTCGGCAAGGGCATCAGCGCCTTCAAGAAGGGCGTCGACGACGGCAAGAAAGAGCTCGAGGACAAGTCGGCCGAGGCCGCCAGGGACGTCACCCCGGAGAGCGAGAAAGACAAGGCCTGAGCCTGGTCTGACCGCGCGCGGGAAAAAGGGCTGCCCCCATGTTCGACATCGGTATGAGCGAGCTGCTGCTTATCGGCATCGTCGCGTTGATCGTGATCGGGCCGAAGGACTTGCCGGCCCTGTTCCACACGCTCGGCCGCTTCACGGCCAAGATGCGCGCGCTGGGGCGCGAGTTCAGCAAGGCGATGAACGACGCGGCGCGCGAGAGCGGCGTGAATGACGTGGCGGGCGATCTGAAGAAGTATTCGTCGCCGAAGAGTTTCGGGCTCGACAAGCTCAACCAGGCCGCCGACCGGTTCGAGAAGTGGGATCCGAAGACCTCCGGCGCGACCAAATCCGCGGCGCGCGCGCCGGTCGATCCCGAACGCGCCGCCGATATCGAGAAGATCCGCGCCGCGACCGAAAAGGCGGGCAACGCCCGGCTCGAACGCGAGGCGGCCGCCAAGGCCGCGGCGGCGGGCGAGACGGCCAAGCCCGCCCCGGTGAAGGCGGCCGCGACCGCGACCGCGAAGACCCCGGCCGCCAAGGCGTCGCCCGTGAAGCCTGCGCCGGCGAAAAAACCGGCGGCGAAGGCCAAACCGGCCGCGAAAACCGCATCGGCCGCAAAACCGGCCGGAAAAACGGTTGCCGCCAAGCCGGCCGCGAAAACCGCGGCCGCCAAGCCGGCGGCCAAGAAGACCGCCGCCCGCAAGCCCGCCACGAAGACGACGGCCGCCGCGAAGAAGGCTGAAGAATGAGCCGCACCGAAGACGAGATCGAAGACAGCTCGGCGCCGCTGATCGAGCATCTCGCCGAGTTGCGCACCCGGCTGATCTGGTCGGTGCTCGCCTTCATCATCGCGATGGTGCTGGTCTTCGTCGTGGCCAAGCCGATCCTGGGTTTCCTGCTGATGCCGATCGAGGCCTCGATGCGCGCGCTCGGCAACCCGAACCCGGTGCTGCAATACACCGCGCCGCAGGAGCTGCTGTTCACCTATTTCCGCATCTCCATGGTCGGCGGCCTCGCACTGTCGTTCCCGGTGATTGCCTACCAGCTCTGGCGCTTCGTGGCCCCCGGCCTGTATCGGTCGGAAAAGGCGGCGTTCCTGCCGTTCCTGATCGCCTCGCCGTTCATGTTCCTCGCGGGCGCGGCCTTCGCGCATTTCGTGGTCGTGCCGCTGGCGATGTCGTTCTTCCTCGGCTTCGCCGATCTGCCCTCGGTGGCCTCGGCCTATTTCGCGGGCGAAGGTGCGAGCCTTGCGCCGGCCGCGACCGAAGCGGGCGTGGAAGTCGTGTTCCAGGGCAAGGTCGACCAGACGCTCGACATCACGCTGAAGATGATCGTGGCCTTCGGCCTCACCTTTCAGCTGCCGGTGCTGCTTACGCTGATGGGCAAGGCGGGGATGGCCTCGGCGAAGGGCCTGCGCGGGACGCGCAAATACGCCATCGTCGGCATCCTCGTGGTCGCAGCCCTGGTGACCCCGCCGGACGTGGTGACCCAGGTGATCCTGTTCTCGGTGGTCTACGGGCTTTACGAGATCTCGATCTTCCTCGTCGCCCGCGTCGAGAAACAGCGCGAGGCGCGGCTGCGCGCCGAGGGGCTGTGGTTCGACGACGAGGACGACGAGGAGGACGCGGCGCAGCCGACGGCGGAGGAGGTGCCGCTCGAGGATGACCCGATCCTCAAGGAATTCGAGGACGACGAGGAAGCCGACGACGCCGCCCACCACCGCGAGAGCGGCACCTGGGAGATCGCCGAGGATGCCGACGAGGCGCCGAAGGGCAGCAACGCCGCCGACGACGACCCGGGCGCGGTGAACCGGGACTGATGTCGGACCCGGCACTCACCCGCATCGCCGAGGCGCTGGAACGGATCGCGCCCGCGCCGCTGGCGCCCCCGGACTTCAGCGCGGCCGAGGCCTTCGTCTGGCATGTCGAGCCCGACCGGCTCAGCCCGGTGCCCCGGGTGGCACGCGTCGACATCGCGCTGCTGGTCGGCGTCGACCGCGCCCGCGATACGCTGATCGCCAACACCCGGCAATTCGCCCGCGGCCTGCCGGCCAACAACGCGCTCCTCTGGGGCGCGCGCGGCATGGGCAAGTCGTCGCTCGTGAAGGCGGTCCATGCCGCCGTCGCCGCCGAGACGCCTTCGACCGGCCCCGCGCTCAAGATCGTCGAGCTGCAGCGCGAAGATCTGCCCTCGGTAGGCCGGCTGCTCGCCCATCTGCGCAGGCAACCGCACCGCTTCATTCTGTTCTGCGACGATCTGTCGTTCAGCCATGACGACCAGCATTACAAGAGCCTCAAGGCGGTGCTCGACGGCGGCATCGAAGGACGGCCCGAAAACGTGGTGTTCTACGCCACCTCGAACCGCCGCCACCTGATGCCGCGCGACATG
>JAGRMO010000229.1 GCA_020441205.1 Maritimibacter sp. | reverse complement strand
TTCGACGCGGTGGCGATCTACAACGCGCTGAAGCGCCACGACGGCACGGTCACCGTGACCATCGACGGCATCGCCGCCTCGGCCGCCTCCTACGTGGCGATGGCGGGCGACGCGGTGGTGATGCCGGAGAACGCGTTCCTGATGATCCACGACCCCTCGGGTCTGGCGATCGGCACCGCCGCCGACATGCGCGCGATGGCCGAGGCGCTCGACAAGATCGGCGCAGGCCTCGTGCGGGGCTATGCGGCCAAGTCCGGCAAGCCCGCGGAGGAGATTGCCGCGCTGATGGCGGCCGAGACCTGGTTCGACGCGGCCGAGGCCCTGGCGGCGGGCTTCGCCGACCGGCTGGCCGAGCCGGTGCGGATCGCTGCCCACTTCGACATCGGCCGGTTCCGCAACGCGCCGCCGGATCTGGTCGAGGCGCAGGAAAACACCGACAAGGTGGCCGAGGTTCCCGTGGCCGGCGAAGAAACCGAGGCGGGGGAGGGCGAGGAGTCTGAGGCCGAGGGCGGCGAGGACGCCGCCACCGATAACCCCGACGCTCCGCCTCCCGCTGCTTCCGAGGACCCACCGCCCGCTGCTCCCGACGACCCGTCGCCCGCTGTGCCCGACCCGGTCGCAATCCGCGCCGAGGCGATGGCTCATGCGAAGGCCGTCGTCGATCTCTGCCGCCTCGCGGGCCAGCCGCAGAAGGCCGCGGGCTTCCTCGAGGCCGAGGCGAGCCTAGAGGCGGTGCGCAAGGCGCTGATCGAGGCCCGCGCCAGCGCCGACCCCGAGATCGCCGCCACCCATCCCCAGCCCGGGCCCGGTCCCGCGGCCCGGCCCTGGGGCGAGGTGATCGCCCGCACCTTCAAGCGCAAAGGACACTGACATGACCACGCTCACCGAAACCACGCATCCCGGCGGCTTCCTCGTCTGGGAAGCCTTCCGCGACTACACCCGCGAGACCGTCACCATCGCCGCCGGCACGCTCGAGCCCGGCACCGTGCTCGGCAAAACCACCGCCTCCGGCAAGTACGCCGCCCACAATCCGGCCGCCACCGACGGCACCGAGACCGCCGTCGCCGTGCTCTGGGGCAAGGCGGACGCCTCCGCCGGTGATGTCGCCGCCGTCGCGCTCATCCGCGGACCGGCTATCGTCAACCGCCACGACCTCGTCTTCACCGGCACGCTCAGCGAGCCCGAGATCGCCGCCGCGCACGCAGCCCTGGTGGCCGTCGGCATCCTCGTCCGCTGACCCCACACCATCCTCGCGCTTCCGGGCGGAGAACCGGTTCCCACTTCTCCTGAAGCGCTCACCTGAAAGGAAACACCATGGCCACCATGGACATCTTCGAGGCCGATGCCTTCTCGGTCATCGAACTCACCCGCGCGCTCGAGAACATCCCGTTCAAGCCGGCGCTCCTCTCGGGCTCCGGCCTGTTCAGCCCCCGCGGCGTGCGCGCGCGCACCGTGGTGATCGAGAGCCGCGACGGCACGCTGTCGCTGATCCCGTTCTCCGAGCGCGGCTCGGCCTACGAGCAGCAGGTGCCCGAGCGGCGCGACATGCGCGCCTTCGTCTGCCGCCAGTTCAAGAAGCAGGACGTGCTCTGGGCCTCCGAGATCCAGTCGGTGCGCGACTTCGGCACCGAGAGCGCGACCCAGCAGGTGCAGACCGAGGTGGCCCACCGGCTGCGGCGCCTGCGCCAGGATGCCGAGGCGACCTTCGAGTACCACTTCCTGAACGGCATCCAGGGCCTCGTGAAGGACCCGAAGGACGGCGCGACGGTGATCGACTACGCCGCCGAG
>JAGRMO010000228.1 GCA_020441205.1 Maritimibacter sp. | reverse complement strand
CCGTCGACCTGCGGCTGAACAGCCCCGGCGGCTCGGTCTTCGACGCTGTCGCGATCCACAACGCACTGAAGCGGCACAAAGGCACGGTCACGGTCTGGATTGACGGCATCGCCGCCTCGGCCGCCTCCTACGTGGCGATGGCGGGCGACGCGGTGGTGATGCCGGAGAACGCCTTCCTGATGATCCACGACCCCTCGGGGCTGGCGATCGGCACCGCGGCCGACATGCGCGCCATGGCCGATGCGCTCGACAAGATCGGCGCGAGCCTCGTGCGCGGCTACGCGGCGAAGTCCGGCAAGCCCGAGGAGGAGATCGCCGCGCTGATGGCGGCGGAGACCTGGTTCGACGCGGCCGAGGCCCTGGCGGCGGGCTTCGCCGACCGGCTCGCCGAGCCTGTACGGATCGCTGCCCACTTCGACATCGGCCGCTTCCGCAACGCGCCGCCGGATCTGGTCGAGGCGGTTGAGGATGCTAACGAGGAGGCCGAGGTTCCCGAAGACAGCGAAGAATCCGAGGTCCGGGAGGGGCAACCTTCTGAGGACGAGGGCGCGGCCACCGCCGCGACCGATACCCCGGACGCTCCGCCGCCCGCTGCTTCAGATGACCCTCCGCCCGCCGCACCGGACCCGGTCGCGATCCGGGCCGAAGCGATGGCCCATGCGAAGGCTGTCGTCGATCTCTGCCGCCTCGCCGGCCAGCCGCAGAAGGCCGCGGGCTTCCTCGAGACCGAGGCGAGCCTCGACGCGGTGCGCAAGGCGCTGATCGAGGCCCGCGCGAGCGCCGACCCCGACATCGCCGCCACCCATCCCCAGCCCGGGCCCGGTCCCGCGGCCCGGCCCTGGGGCGAGGTGATCGCCCGCACCTTCAAGCGCAAAGGACACTGACATGACCACGCTCACCGAAACCACCCATCCCGGCGGCTTCCTCGTCTGGGAGGCCTTCCGCGACTACACCCGCGAGACCGTCACCGTCGCGGCCGGCGCACTCGACCCCGGTACCGTGCTGGGCGAGATCACCGCCTCCGGCAAGTACGCCGCCCACGATCCGGCCGCCACCGACGGCACCGAGACCGCCGTCGCCGTGCTCTGGGGCAAGGCGGATGCCTCCGCCGGTGACGTCGCGGCCGTCGCGCTGGTGCGCGGCCCGGCCATCGTCAACCGCCACGACCTCGTCTTTGCCGGCACGCCCAGCGATCCCGAAATCGCCGCCGCCCACACGGCGCTCCTCGACGCGGGCATCCTCGTCCGCTGATTGCGGGCGCCCCCCACGCAATTCTGAACCGGAGGCATTCCCATGGCCACCATGGACATCTTCGAAGGCGATGCCTTCACCATCGTCGAGCTCACCCGCGCGCTCGAAAGCATCCCCTTCAAGCCCGCGATCCTGTCGGGCGCCAACCTCTTTGGCGCCCGCGGCGTACGTTCGCGCACCGTGATGATCGAGAGCCGCGACGGCACGCTGTCGCTGATCCCGTTCTCGGAACGCGGCTCGGCCTATGAGAGCCAGATCCCCGAACGCCGCGAGATGCGCGCCTTCGTCTGCCGGCAGTTCAAGAAGCAGGACGTGCTCTGGGCCTCGGAAATCCAGTCCATCCGCGACTTCGGCTCGGAAACCGCGGTCCAGCAGGTGCAGTCCGAGGTGGCGCGCAAGCTCGGCCGGCTCAGGAACGACGCCGAGGCCACCTTCGAGTTCCACCTCTTCAACGGCATCCAGGGCGTGGTGAAGGACCCGAAGGACGGCGCGACGGTCATCGACTATTACACCGAGTTCGGCATCACCCCGGCAGCGGAGGTCGACTTCGATCTGGACAACACGAGCCCCGCCTCGGGCGCGCTGCGCAAGCGCTGCCAGGCGCTGATCGAGAGCGTCGAGGATTCCTTGGGCGGGCTCGCCGCCGGCCAGGTGCAGATCCGCGCCGAATGCGGCTCCGCCTTCTTCGCCGATCTCGTGGCCCACAAGGAGGTGCGCGAGACCTA
>JAGRMO010000227.1 GCA_020441205.1 Maritimibacter sp. | reverse complement strand
TCGGCGTCGAGGTGGTTGGTGGGCTCGTCGAGGAGCAGCATGTCGGGGTTTTCGAGGAGCAGCTTGCAGAGCGCGACGCGGCGTTTTTCGCCGCCCGAGAGGTTTTCGGGCATGGCGTCGTCGGGCGGGCAGCGCAGCGCTTCCATCGAGACGTCGACCTGGGCGTCGAGATCCCAGAGGTTCTGGGCGTCGATCTGGTCCTGGA
The DNA here is from genome assembly GCA_020441205.1 of Maritimibacter sp. Lineage (GTDB taxonomy): Bacteria > Pseudomonadota > Alphaproteobacteria > Rhodobacterales > Rhodobacteraceae > Sinisalibacter. Next base: position 7,574 of record JAGRMO010000227.1, on the reverse strand, counting down.
GCGCCGCCATCTCGTCGGCGGTCTCGTCGGAATAGTTCATCGCGAGCTCGTTGTAACGATCGAGGATCGCCTTCTTGGCGGCGACGCCGAGCATGACGTTGTCGCGCACGGTGAGGCTGTTGTCGAGCTCGGGCTCCTGGGGGAGGTAGCCCACCTTGGCGCCCTCGGCGGCCCAGGCTTCGCCGGAGAAATCCTTGTCCCACCCGGCCATGACCTTGAGCAGCGTCGATTTGCCGGCGCCGTTGACGCCGACGACGCCGNNACGCCGATCTTGACGCCGGGGAGGAAGGACAGGCGGATGTTCTCGAACACCTTCTTGCCGCCGGGGTAGGTCTTGGAGACCCCGTCCATGTGGTAGACATACTGGTAGCTGGTCATGGTCCCGTCCTCGCAATCTGGGTTTGCGCCTAGATAGCGGTGGGGTCGGGGCGGGGCAATGGGGGCGCGTTGACAGGGACGGCCGGCGGGCGTCTAGTGCGGGCGCTAACAGGAGGCTTCCATGACGCACATCCGTTCCGCCCGCGATTTTCCCACGCGCTACGTGCCGGCCGAGGACCGTTACGAGCGGATGGTCTACCGCAGGGTCGGTCGGTCGGGGCTGAAGCTGCCGGCGGTGTCGCTGGGGCTTTGGCACAATTTCGGTGAGGACACGGCGCACCAGACGAAGCGGGCGATCTGCCGGTCGGCGTTCGACCAGGGGATCACCCATTTCGACCTCGCCAACAATTACGGGCCGCCGTTCGGGGCGGCGGAGGAGGCGTTCGGGCAGATCCTGAAGCAGGATTTCGCGGGGCTGCGCGACGAGCTCATCATCTCGTCGAAGGCGGGCTACGAAATGTGGCCGGGGCCGCATGGCGAATGGGGGTCGCGCAAGTATCTGATCGCGTCCTGCGACCAGTCGCTTCGCCGGATGGGGCTCGACTATGTCGATATCTTCTACAGCCACCGGTTCGATCCCGATACGCCGCTCGAGGAGACGATGATGGCGCTCGACCAGATCGTGCGGTCGGGGCGGGCGCTGTATGTGGGGATCTCGTCGTACAATTCGGACCGCACCCGGGAGGCGGTGGCGATCCTGAAGGAACTGGGTACGCCGCTCGTCATCCACCAGCCGAGCTACAACATGCTCAACCGCTGGGTGGAGCGCGACGGGCTCAGGGAAACGCTGGCCGAGCTCGGCGTGGGCTCGATCGCGTTCACGCCGCTCGCGCAGGGGATGCTGACGAAGAAATACCTGGGCGGCATTCCCGAAGGCAGCCGGGCGAGCCAGGGCAAATCGCTGGATCCGAAGATGCTGAGCGCGCAGGCGGTCGAGCATATCCGGGCGCTCAACGCGATTGCCGAGCGGCGCGGGCAGACGCTCGCGCAGATGGCGATCGCCTGGGTGCTCAGGGGTGGCGGGATCACCTCGGCGCTGATCGGGGCATCGAAACCCGAACAGGTGCTGGACTGCGCGGGCGCGGTGGCACGGCTCGATTTCACCGAAGCCGAGCTGGCCGAGATCGACACCTATGCGGACGAAGAGGCGATCAACCTCTGGGCGCGGTCGTCGGAGACCGAGTGACACGACGACGGCGGGCGGCGGCGGTCCGGGCGGCGGCATTGGATTCCATTTATCCGATGTTTCTACCCCCATGAGCTCCGAGTTTTGTGACAGAATTGTATTTTTTCAACAATTACTGATTTGGGCTCACAGGTGCTTCTCGAAGAAGGCGTCGGGGTAGGGATCGTCGTTGAAGCGGTCGATCTCGGACCAGCCGAGACGGCGGTAGAGCGCGAGCGCCTCGGGGAGCGCAGTGTTCGTATCGAGGCGCAGGAGCCCCATACCGAGGCCGCGCGCGTGGCGGGTGAGCTCGTCCATCAGCCGCGAGGCGAGGCCGAGGCCGCGTGCGGCGGGATCGACCCAGACCCGTTTGACCTCGCCCCAAGGCGCGGAGGGATCGTCGTGATGGCCCTTGAGCCCGGCGCAGCCGAGCGGCACGCCGTCGGACAGCGCGAGGAGGAACACGCCCTTTGGCGCGAGCATGTCCTGCGCCTCGGGATCGCGGGACAAATGGACTTCGAAGCCGGTTCTGAGGCGGCGGGCGAGCTCGGCGAAGTAGCGGTCGAGGCAGGCCCTGGCCGGTTCGGAGCGCGGGTCGACGGCGACGAAGACGAGGCTGTTCTGGCCAAGGGCTGCGGAAATCAGGTCCATCGCGGCCAGCAATGCGGCGCGGTCGGGGTGACGGTCGAGCAAGGCCTGGGCCCGGCTGTTGGAGATCTGCTCGTAGGCCTCGAACTCAGCCCGGCCCGCCGCCGTCAGCCGGCACACGCGACGGCGCGCATCGTCAGGTGCGGCGACGGTTTCGATCAGGCCTTCGTCTTCGAGCCCGCGCAGGAGGCGGCTCATCAAGCCGCTGTCGAGCCCGAGATAGGCCCGGATTTCGCCGACCTCGCAGATCTCGCGGCCGATGGCGTTGAGCACGCGGGCGGCGCCGAGCGGGCGGCCACGACCAAGAAAGCTCTGGTCGAGGGCGCCGGCCTCGCGGGTGACGAGCCGGTGGAATCGGCGCAGGCGGTCGATTTCGGTCTGGAACATGGTATCGGACTCAGGTCTCTCAATATATCTGACTGTAGTCAGTTAGTTGACTCGGGTCAAACCCGAGATTGACAGGCCGCGGGCCGCGCGCGAAATCTCCGTGATGCGCTTTGATATTCCCTATGCCCGCCCCGGAATGAACGTGGGGCTGCTCGGCGGGTCGTTCGACCCGGCGCATGAGGGGCATGTGCATATCACGCTTGAAGCGCTCAAACGGTTCCGGCTCGACCGGGTGTGGTGGCTGGTAAGCCCGGGCAACCCGTTGAAGGCGCGCGGGCCGGCGCCGCTCGACGCGCGGATGGCGCGGGCGCGGGCGGTGATGCACCATCCACGGGTCGAGATTACCGGGATCGAAGCACGGCTGGGCACGCGGTTCACCGCCGAAACCCTCGCGGCGCTGTTCGACCTCTACCCGGACGTCCGGTTCAGCTGGCTGATGGGGGCCGACAACCTTGCGGACTTCCACCGCTGGGAGCGCTGGGAAGAGATCATGGAGGCGCTGCCGGTGGGTGTGTTCGCGCGGCCGGGCGACCGGGTGGCGGCGCGGATGTCGCCGGCGGCGCGGCGGTTCCGGGCGGCGCGGTTGCCGGTCTGGGCGGCGGGACAGCTGGCGACTTCGACGCCGCCCCGCTGGTGCCTTGTCAACGTGCCGATGGTGGCCACCTCCTCGACCGCGATCCGCGCCGCCGGCGGCTGGACCGGCGGGGAGGCCTGAGCCGGGACCGGATCGGGTCGCAAGAGTGAAAGTGGCGCGATGGAGACTCTTCGCCACAACCTGCCCGACCCCCCTGTTGTTTCGTAAACAAAGGTGGGAATTGTTTCCAAGTCTGCGCTTGTGACGACTCAGGTCGGTTGGTTTAGTGAAATTCATGCTTGGGGGCATTTCGAGACGTGTTTTTCTCGGCGGGGTCGTGTCCGCCGTTGCGGGGGTCGCCGTTGGCGAGGCCCCGCTGAAGTCTTTGCGGCCGCTGCCGAGGCCGGTGGGGCCGGCCGGCGCGGCGCCGGGCGCCGTTGCGAAAGCCCCCGAGATCGACGCGCTGATCGCGCAGGCCCAGCTTGGCGGACGGGTGGGCTTCGTCGTCGCGGACGGGCGCACGGGCGAGGTGCTGGAGGGGCGCGCGGCGAACATGAAGCTGCCGCCGGCCTCGGTGACGAAGGCGGTGACGGCGCTTTACGCGTTCGATACACTCGGGCCCGCGTTCCGCTATGAAACCCAGTTCGTCGCGACCGGGCCGGTGGTCGAGGGCACGGTTCAGGGCGATCTGATGCTGGTGGGCTCGGGCGACCCGATGTTCGACACCGACGCATTGTCGGCGATGGTCGCGCGGTTGAAGGCGGCCGGGGTCAAGGCGGTGTCGGGCCGGTTCCTCGTGTTCGCGGGCGCGTTGCCCTATATCCGGGCGATCGACCCGCGCCAGCCCGAGGAGGTCGGGTACAACCCGGCGATTTCGGGGACCAACCTCAATTTCAACCGGGTGCATTTCCAGTGGCAGCGGGTGGGCAGCGGCTGGGACGTGAGCATGGATGCGCGCTCGGAGACGCTCAAACCGGCGGTGACGGTGGCCAAGACGGCGGTGGTGAACCGGCAGGAGCCGACCTACACCTACACGGCCGAGGAAGGCGTCGACGAGTGGACCGTGGCGGCGGCGGCGCTCGGCAACGGCGGTTCGCGCTGGCTGCCGGTGCGCCGGCCCGACCTCTATGTCGGCGAGGTGACCCAGGTGATCGCCCGTGCCCATGGCATCAGCCTGCCGGCGCCGCACTCGGCCGACGCGGTGGCGGCGGGGACGGTGCTGGTGCAGCACGAGAGCGCGAGCCTCTCGGCCATCGTGCGCGAGATGCTGCTCCATTCGACCAACCTGGCCGCCGAGGTGATCGGGTTGACGGCGACGGCGAAGCGGGGCCGGCCTTCGGGCAGCCTCGAAGCGTCGGCGGCGGCGATGACCGAGTGGATGCACGAGCGGATCGGCGCGCGCGGGGCGCTGTTCGTCGACCATTCGGGCCTGTCGGATCTGAGCCGGGTTTCGGCGGCCGATCTGGTGAAGCTCCTGGTCACGGCGCAGCCGGGCGGGGCCTTGCATGCGCATATGAAAGAGATCGTGCCGGTGGACGAGCGCGGCGAGGCAGTGGCCAACCCGGGCTTCCGGGTCAACGCCAAGACCGGCACGCTCAACTTCGTCTCGTCGCTCGCAGGCTTCGTCACCGGGCCGGGCGACAAGGCTTTGGCCTTCGCGATCCTGAGCGGCGACACGTCGCGCCGCGCCGAGATCGAGCCCGAGGACATGGAGCGCCCCGATGGGGCGCGGGCCTGGGCGAAACGCTCGCGTTGGTTGCAGCAACAGCTCATCAACCGTTGGACGGCGCTCTACCGCGCATGAGATTCCGTTTTTCGTGAAAAAAGGCCCGCGGCTTGTCCCGCGCGTGCGGAGGCGTGCGAAATCGGCACCGATCTGTTCAGGATCAAGGCGCGGCCCCGTCCTTTGTGATTAAATAATAACCACTCAAGGGAGGAGGCAGAGATGATGAAACGTCTTATCGTACTCAGTGCCTTGTTCCTCGCGGCCAGCACCGGGTTCGCGCTTGCGGATGCGGATGTGGGCAGGTCGGAATACACGGTCGCCTGCGCCGGGTGCCACGGTGAAAGCGGGCTCGGGGACGGGCCGTTCGCCGGGCTTCTGAACATCGCGGTGCCGGGTCTGACCGGGCTCACGCAAGCCAATGACGGCGAGTTCCCGTTCCTGAAAACGCTGATGATCGTGGACGGGCGCACGGGGATCCGCGGCCATGGCGGGCCGATGCCGATCTGGGGCGACCGCTACGAGGCTTCGGCGGTCGAACAGGGCGACGTCTACGGCGCCGAGCTGATCGTGCGCGGTCGGCTGCTGTCGCTGGTGGAATACCTGGAAACGATCCAGCAATAGATTGGGGCCAGGAGCAGCGGTGTTCCCTCGCACCGTATCCGGGGCCGGGCGGGTTGCGCTCGGCCCCGGACCCGTTCAGGCGGGCCGGGCCGGGATGTTGACCGCCTTCAGACTCGCGGGACGGGTCGAGCAGGCGTCGAACCAGCGGGCGACATTGGGGTAATCGGCGAGGCCGAGCTCTTCCTCGGCCTTGTAGCCGACCTTTAGGGTGCGCACCCAGGGCCAGATCGCGATATCGGCGATGGTGTAGTCGTCGCCCATGATGTAGCTGCGGCCCTCGAGCCGTTCCTCGAGCACGTCGAGCAGGCGCTGGGTCTCGTCGCGGTAGCGCCGCCAGGCGTATTTGTCCTCGACGTTCTTGCCCTCGAAGGCGTGGAAATGGCCGAACTGGCCGAACATCGGGCCGACGCCGCCCATCTGCCACATCAGCCACTGCAGCGTCTGGTAGCGCCGGGCGGGGTCGGTGGGCAGGAACTTGCCCGACTTCTCGGCCAGATAGATCAGGATCGCGCCGCTTTCGAACAGCGGCAGGGGCGCGCCGCCGGGGCCGTTCGGATCGAGGATCGCGGGGATCTTGTTGTTGGGGTTGAGCGAGAGAAACTCGGGCGTGAACTGGTCGTTGTCGGCGAATTTGACGAGGTGGGGCTCGTAGGCGAGGCCGGTCTCTTCCAGCATGGCCGAGACCTTCACGCCGTTGGGCGTGGGCAGGGAATAGAGCTGGATGACCGAAGGATCAGCGGCCGGCCAGCGTTTGGTGATATCGAATTCAGCGAGCATGTCTCGTCTCCGGATGGAAATGGGGGAAGGGCGCGTCAGTCTTCCGACAGCGTCATGTGGCGGGCGCGCGAGCCGCGTTCGATGGCGGCGGCGTGCAGGCGGTCGATCGAGAGCTCATGGCGGATTTCCTGAAGGATGCGCAGCTCCGGCGCGCCGAGCATGCCGTCGGCGGCGGCGACGTCACAGCCGAGGGCATAGGCCGTCTCCCAAAGGTGTTCGGGCAGGTTCTCGCGGACCAGGCCGAACAGGGCATCGAGCCCGTCTTCCTCGGCGAAGAGGTCGAACACCACCCGGCTCACCGTCTTGATCCGGTCCATGTCGTAGTCGCCGAAGACCGGCAGATGGTTGACGCTCGCCTCGATGCGCAGAAGCTCGGAGGTGCGGATGTTCTCATCGGAGGCCGAGACCGCGATCATCACCGCCACTAGGCAGTCTTGCGGCGAGAGGGCGTGGGGGAGGTCGGGCACGGGCGGCTCCTTTCAAGTCCATGTTGCATTGCAGAATATTGACCCAGGTGAAAGGCTTCAATAGGAAGCGGTGTTTGCGGGGCACGGGGCCCCGGTGCGAAAGGTGGGAAGAGACCCATGTCCGAGATGCGCGACGTTGCGATGAATTCGAAAGCCTGGCCGTTCGAGGAGGCGCGCCGGATTTTGAAACGCTACGAAAAGGCGCCGCCGGAAAAGGGCTATGTGCTGTTCGAAACCGGCTACGGTCCCTCGGGTCTGCCGCATATCGGCACCTTCGGCGAGGTGCTGCGTACCACGATGATCCGCCGCGCCTTCGAGGCGATCAGCGATATCCCGACGCGGCTCATCTGCTTTTCCGACGATCTCGACGGGATGCGCAAGGTGCCGGGCAACGTGCCGAACCAGGAGATGTTGCGCGGGTATCTGCAGAAGCCCCTGACCAGCGTGCCGGACCCGTTCGGCGAGTTCGCGAGCTTCGGCGACCACAACAACGCGATGCTGCGCCGGTTTCTGGACACCTTCGGCTTCGAGTACGAGTTCTATTCGGCCACCGAATTCTACCGCTCGGGCCAGTTCGACACGGTGCTGAAGCGGGCGGCCGAGCGCTATGACGAGATCATGAAGATCATGCTGAAGTCGCTGCGCGAGGAGCGCCAGCAGAGCTATTCGATCTTTCTGCCGATCCATCCCGAGACCGGCCGGGTGCTCTATGTGCCGATGAAGGAGGTCAACGCCGCCGAGGGTACCGTGACCTTCGACGATGACGACGGGCGCGAGTGGACACTGCCGGTGACCGGTGGGAACGTGAAGCTGCAGTGGAAGCCCGATTTC
>JAGRMO010000226.1 GCA_020441205.1 Maritimibacter sp. | reverse complement strand
CCATCACCGTGGTCGAGCCCTGGCTGTGCTCGGTCACCCCGAGCCCGTAATAGATCGCGCCGTTGTGCCCGGCGGCGAAGGTGCGCGCCGCCGCCCTGAGTTCGGCTGCGGGAACCCCGGTGAGCGCCTCGGTCGCCTCCGGGCTGTGGCGCTTGTCGGAGACGAAGGCGACGTAATCGGCGAAACTGTCGCCGTCGCAGCGTTCGGCGATGAACGCGTTATCCGCCAGCCCCTCGGTGACGATCACATGCGCCAGCGCGGTGATCACCGCCACGTTGGTGCCGGGACGCAGCGCGAGGTGATGCGCGGCCTCGATGTGGTTCGACTTCACCAGGTCGATCCGGCGCGGGTCGATCACGATGAGCCGGGCGCCATCGCGCAGCCGCTTCTTCAGCCGCGAGGCGAAGACCGGATGCGCGTCGGTCGGGTTCGCGCCCATCACGATCACCACGTCGGTCTGCTCGACCGAGTCGAAATCCTGCGTGCCGGCCGAGGTGCCGAAGGTCTGGCCGAGCCCGTAGCCGGTCGGCGAGTGGCAGACCCGCGCGCAGGTATCGGTGTTGTTGTTCATGAACACCGCGCGGGTGAGTTTCTGCACCAGGTAGGTCTCTTCATTGGTACAGCGCGACGAGGTGATGACGCCGACCGAGCGCCGTCCGTGCCGCTCCTGGATCGCCTTCAACCGCGCGGCCGCGAACCCGAGCGCCTCGTCCCACGACACTTCGCGCCAGGGCTGGTCGATCGTCTCGCGGATCATCGGGTTGAGGATCCGGTCCTTGTGGTTGGCGTAACCCCAGGCGAACCGGCCCTTGACGCAGCTGTGGCCACGGTTGGCCTTGCCCTGCTTGGCCGGAACCATGCGCACCAGTACGTCGCCGTTCATCTCGGCATGGAACGAACATCCCACCCCGCAATAGGCGCAGGTGGTGGTGACCGACCGGGTCGGGGTGCCGAGCTCGATCACCGATTTCTCCTGCAGCGTCGCCGTCGGGCAGGCCTGGACGCAGGCGCCGCAGCTCACGCAATCGGACGTGAGAAAATCGTCCGACGCCATGCCGGGCGAGACCCGGGAGCCGAAGCCGCGCCCCTCGATGGTGAGCGCGAACGTGCCCTGTACCTCTTCGCAGGCCCGCACACAGCGCGAGCAGACGATACACTTGGCCGGATCGTAGGTGAAATAGGGATTGGTCTCGTCCTTCGCCTGCCAGAGCGGATTGGCCTCGCCGTTCTGGCGCGGCGCGAAATGGGTCTCGACGCCCTGGTAGCGCACGTCGCGCAGGCCGACGACGCCGGCCATGTCCTGCAACTCGCAATCGCCGTTGGCCGCGCAGGTCAGGCAATCGAGCGGATGGTCGGAGATGTAGAGCTCCATCACCCCCTTGCGGATCCGGCGGATGCGCTCGGACTGGGTGTGCACCACCATCCCCTCGGCCACCGGCGTGGTGCAGGACGAAGGCGTGCCGCGCCGGCCCTCGATCTCGACCACGCAGAGCCGGCACGAGCCGAAGGCGGCGACGCTGTCGGTGGCGCAGAGCTTGGGCACCTGGATGCCCACTTCGCTCGCGGCCCGCATCACCGAGGTGCCCGCCGGCACCGTCACCGCGAAACCGTCGATGGTCAGCGTCACCGGCGCGCCGGACGCCGCCGGCGTGCCGCGATCGGTCTCGTCCCAGGGAATGATGAAGTCCTTCATGTCTCTATCCCTTCGCTTGGGCGCGCACATAGGCGACGATGGCATTGGCATGACCGTGGCCGAGGCCGTGATCGGCCTTGAGGGCGGCGACCTGGTCCATGTGTTTCATCTCCCCCAGGCCCCGCACGATGCCGAGCCAATGCTCGATCGGCTGGCCATAGGTCTTTTCGATCGAGGGGAAGTAGGAGGTGGGGCCTTTGACCTTGCCGTCGCTCATTCCGCCGCCTCCATGGCAGTCGAGGGACGGCGCTTCGAAGCGCCTTGAAAACGCGGTTTCGAAACCGCGTGGGGAAGGGCTTTCGAAAGCCCTTCTTGCGCCCGCTGCACCCTCATTCCGCCGCCTCCCGCGCCCGTGCGAAATCCTCGGGGAACAGCCGGAAGGCCGACATCACCGGGTAGGGGGTGAAGCCCCCGAGCGCGCAGAGCGAGCCGTCCTTC
>JAGRMO010000225.1 GCA_020441205.1 Maritimibacter sp. | reverse complement strand
CTTCTGCAACCGCAAGACCGATGTCGATATCGTCGCTAAATCGCTGAAGAAATACGGCTACAACGCCGAGCCGATCCATGGCGACCTCGACCAGTCGCGGCGGATGGAAGTGCTCGGCGGATTCCGCGACGGCACGATCCGCTTCCTCTGCGCCTCAGACGTCGCGGCGCGCGGGCTCGACATTCCGAACGTAAGCCATGTGTTCAATTTCGACGTGCCGGGCCATGCCGAGGACTACGTGCACCGGATCGGGCGGACCGGGCGCGCCGGGCGCAAGGGCAAGGCGCTGATGATCTGCGAGCCGCGCGACCAGAAGAACCTCGATGCCGTCGAGCGGCTGATCGAAAAGGTGATCCCGCGTGTAGACGGCCCGCAGGTCGCGACCAGCGACGAAGACACGTCCGAAGCCGATGCGCGCCCCTCGGACGAGCGCCGGTCGAGCCGCGGGCGCGGTCGGGGCAAGCCCGGAGCCGCAGAGACCAGAGCCACGGAGCCCAAGGCCGCCGAGCCCAGAGCCGCCGAGCCCGTGCGCCGCGACGACAGGGCCGAGGACAGGCCGGCGCCGCGCAGCCGGTCGTCACGCGGTGGCCGCTCGTCGCGCAGCGAGGATGTGGTCGGCATGGGCGATCACATGCCCCAGTTCATCGCCCAGAGCTTCGAAGAACGCCGCGACTGACAGGCGCGAGTGCGGCACGCCGTGCCGGGCGTGGGCGTATTCGCGGAATGTTAAGCCTTGTCGCCGAGACTGGCCCCGAGACCGCCCGCGCGATCGAAGGAGCCCCGCGATGCCCGAAGTGCTGTTTGAACGCCGCCGCTATGTCCGCAAGACCGTTCTCGGCGACCTTCAGGTCATGGTCGAGGACATCGGATATCCGGCGGAGCTTTCCGATCTGTCGCCCAGCGGGCTGCAGGTCTATCTCGACCCGGTGATCTTCGACGAGATTCGCGAGAAGATCGACGCGGTGCGGTTCGGCGATCACCCGCCGCTGACCATCGTGTTGCGCTGGGGGTTCTTCGACGGCACCTTCGGGGCCTCGTTCCGCGACGAGCTGGCGGCGCTGCCGATCGTCGAACAGGTGCTCGCCGCAGGCGGCGCGGCGGGCGCGATCGCGGCCCAGTAACGGCCGTCCGTCCCGGGTGTGACGCCCCCCATGTTCCCGCCGCCGCTTTCGGCGCCAGGCGCGAGGCAGCAACCAGCGGTGCATCTTGCCACCGCGCGGCCCGGGGTCAGCCCTCCAGCCGGCTCACGACCACGGTAACCTCTGGCTTGCGCCCGATCTCGTCCTGCGCGGTCTTCCGGGCGATCTTGCGCAGTTCGTCTTCCAACGTCTCGTCGTCGGTGAGCGTCTTGCGCCCCGCGCGCATCAGGAACTGGCCGAGGTCTTCCTCCAGCACCTCGACCAGCGGCGCGCGCGACTGGCCCACTTCCGGCAGGCCGACGAGCTCGACCCAGGGTTCGCCCAGCGGTTCGTCGTTCTCGACGATCACTTGCACGATCACATGGCCGTTCAGCGCGAGGCGGATACGGTCGCGCACGATCCCGTCGAGCGCGCCGATGAGGATATCGCCATCGAGATAGATCCGGTCGGCCTCGACATGTTCGACCACATGCGGCTCGGCGCCGGTCAGATCGCAGACGGCGCCGTTCACCACCACGATGGAAGACCGTCCGGCGGCGGCGGCGAGCTTCGCATGTTCGCGCAGGTGACGGTGTTCGCCATGCATCGGCACGACGACCTCGGGATCGACCAGATGGTGCATCTTTTCGAGATCGGGCCGGTTGGCGTGGCCCGAGACGTGGTAGCGGTCGTCCTCGGCCACCACGTCGACGCCCATTTCGGAGAAGGCGTTGAGGATGCGGCCGATGGCGCGTTCATTGCCGGGGATGGTCTTCGACGAGAAGAGAAAGGTATCGCCTTCCGCCATCTCCAGGCCGAGATACTTGCCGCGCGAGAGCTGGGCCGAAGCGGCGCGCCGCTCGCCCTGGCTGCCGGTCACGATCAGCATCAGGTTCTCGCGCGGGATGTCGCGGGCGTCTTCCGGCGTGACCGTAGTGGGAAAGCTGTCGACGATCCCGGTCTTGACCGCGCTCTCGACCATCCGCCGCATCGCCCGGCCCAGGAGGCAGACCGAGCGCCCGGCGGCGTGGCCGGCCTCGGCCAAGGTCTTCACCCGGGCGACGTTGGAGGCGAAGGTGGTGGCCACCACCATGTGCGGCGCGGCGGCGACCAGCTTGGCGATCGGTTCCTTGAGCCCGGCCTCGGAGCGCCCCTCGCGCGGCGAGAACACGTTGGTTGAATCGCAGACCAGCGCCCGCACCCGGCCCGCGGTGGCCTCGCGCCAGAGCTCGGCATCCCAGGGTTCGCCGACCCCGGGCTCGGGATCGAGCTTGAAGTCGCCGGTGTGGACGATCCGCCCGCCGGGGCTGTCGATGATCAGCCCCGCGCTTTCCGGGATCGAGTGGCTGATCGGCAGGAAGGCCACCTTGAAGGGCCCGGCCTCGACCCTGGCCGGCCAAGGCTCGACGATCTCGACGATCTCGGGGTCCTGGCCCGCGTCCTCGAGCTTCAACCTGGCGATATGGCCGGTGAAAGCGCGGGCGTAGACCGGCACGCGCAGTTCGGGCCAGAGCCTTCCGACGGCGCCGACATGGTCTTCATGGGCATGGGTGATGAAGATCGCCTCAAGCCGGTCGACGTTCTCCTTCAAGAAGGAGATGTCGGGCATGATCAGGTTGACGCCCGGGGTGGTGTCCATGTCGGGGAAGGTGACACCTAGATCGACGAGGATCAGGCGCTCGCGGCCGGGCTCGCCCCAGCCATAGACATAGGCGTTCATGCCGATCTCGCCCGCGCCGCCGAGGGGGAGGTAGATCAAGCGGTTCCTGCTCATAGATTACCCTGCGCCTTGTTGTAATTGTAGATTTCGACCAGTCCCGACATGGTGAGATCGTCCTCGAACACGTCGAACAGGTCTTCGGATTGCTGGAACAGCGGCGCGAGACCGCCGGTGCCGATCACCCGCATCGGCCGGCCATGCTCAGCCTTGATGCGGGCGCAGATCTCTTTCACCAGGCCGATGTAGCCCCAGTAGATGCCCGATTGCATGCAGGCCACCGTATTGGTGCCGATCACCATCTGCGGATGGGTGATGTCGACATGGGGCAGTGCCGCCGCGGCCATGTGCAGCGCTTCGAGCGAGAGGTTGACGCCGGGCGCGATGACCCCGCCAATGTAGGCGCCGTCGTGGTCGGCCACGTCGAAGGTGGTGGCGGTGCCGAAATCGACGACGATGAGATCGCCGCCGAAGTGCTTCCAGCCGGCCACGGTGTTGACCAGCCGGTCCGGCCCGACCAGCGTGCCATGGTCGACCCGGACCTCAATCGGCAACAGGCAGTCCGGCTTGCCGACAACGAGCGGTCGCAGGCCGAAGTAGCGATCGGTGAAGACGCGCAGGTTGAACACGACGCGCGGAACGGTGGACGAGATCACCACGCCGGTGATTTCGAGCTTCGGGAAGCCGTGGTGCCGAGTCAGCGTGTCCCACCAGACGAAATACTGGTCGGCCGTGCGCTGGTATTCGGTCGAGGTGCGCAGCGAGAACAGAAACTTCTCACCGTCCCAGACCGAGAAGACGGTGTTGGTATTGCCGGTGTCGATGGCGAGCAGCATGGGAGGTTCCTAGAAGAAGATGTCGGCGGCCGCAATGCGGCGGGTTCCGGTGGCGGTGGTGAGCAGGAGATGGCCGTTCTCGTCCACGTCGCGGAAGATGCCAGTGATCTCTTCCGCGGGCAGGCGGGCGGTCAGGGTCTCGCCGAGGCGTGCGGCGCGGGCGAGCCAGGCGGTGCGGACCGGGGCGAAGCCGAAACCCGCGAGTTGCGCCTCCCAATGGGCGTAGGCGGGGGCAAGCGCCTCGAGGAAATCGGCCGGCGGGACCGAGACGCCGGTTTCGCCCGCCAGCGAGACCGGGCGCAGCGCGCCGGGTTCGATCCCGGACAGTTCCGGCGCTTGGGCGAGGTTGACCCCGATGCCGATCGCGAGGCCGGCGTAGCGACCGGCGGCAGAAAGGCTTTCGAGCAGGATGCCGGCAAGCTTCCCGCCGTTCAGCAGCACGTCGTTGGGCCATTTGAGCGCAAAAGCCTCCGGACGGCCGGTGAGCGCGACGCAGGTTTCGTGAAGCGCGAGCGCGGCGGTGAAGGAGCGCAGCGCGGCGGTCTCCGGCGCGAGGCCGGGCAACACGAGCGTGGCAGCGAAATTGCCTTCGGGGTTGGCCCAGGCCCTGCCCCGGCGGCCGCGCGCGGCGGTCTGGCGCGTCGCGGTAATCCAGGTCGGGCCGGCGAAGTCGGCCAGCCGGCGCCCGGCCTCGTCGAGGGTCGAGCCGACCTCGCCGAGCGGCAGGTGACCGTAGCCGTGGGGCCAGTTCATCGTCGCGCGCCGAGGCAATCCGCTTCGAAGCGGATCGGGCAAGCGGTTTCGAAACCGCTTGCGACGCGTTTTTGATATCGCGCGGTCAAGGCGTTTCGAAACGCCTTCGGCCGTCCCGGGCTCCGGTCAGTTGACAAGAGCCGCTGCCGCCGCTGCCGCCGCCCCTTCGACGCCGAACAGGTTGATGATGCCGAGCAGCATCGCCGCTGCCGACGCCACCAGCATCACCCAGGCGGCCGGGCTCATCCTGGTGTCGAGCACTTCCTCGGACTCGCCGAAATACATGAAGTAGACGATCCTGAGGTAGTAGAAGGCGCCGATCACCGAGGCGATCACGCCGGCCACCGCGAGCCAGGTGAGGTCGGCCTGCACGGCCGCGTCCAGCACGCCGAACTTGGCGAAGAANNGAAGAAGCCCAGCATCGGCGGCACGCCTGCCAGCGAGAACAGGAGCACCAGCATCGCCAGCGCCTTCACCGGTTCGGCCTTGCCGTACTGGTTCAGCGCCGAGATCTGCATCATCGGTTTGCCGTCGCGTTCCATCGACATGATGAAGGCGAAGGTGCCGACGTTCATCGCGAGGTAGATCGCCATGTAGATCAGCATCGCCTTCACCCCCGCTTCCGAGCCGGCCGCGAGGCCGACGAGGGCGAATCCCATGTGGCTGATCGAGGAATAGGCCATCAG
>JAGRMO010000045.1 GCA_020441205.1 Maritimibacter sp. | reverse complement strand
GGCGGCAACCAGCAGAAGGTGGTGATCGCCAAATGGCTCGCCACCCATCCCAAGGTGATCATCCTCGACGAACCCACCAAGGGCATCGACATCGGCTCGAAGGCGGCGGTGCACGAGTTCATGGCTGAACTGGCAGGCGAAGGCCTCGCCGTCATCATGGTCTCGTCGGAAATCCCCGAGGTGCTCGGCATGTCGGACCGGATCATCGTGATGCGCGAGGGGCGGATCGTCGCCGAGGTGGCGGGCGACGACATGACCCCCGAGACGCTGGTGCGTCACGCCGCCGGGATCGGTCCCGGTGCCATGGAGGGCTGAACCATGTTGAAACGCCTGTTCACCGCGCGCGAGGCCATCCTGTTCGCCGCCATCCTCGTGCTGCTCGGGCTGATCGCGACGCGCTTCCCCGCCTTCGTGAGGCCCGCGAACCTCGCCTCGGTGTTCAACGACACCTCGCCCCTCATCCTGCTCGCCATCGGCCAGATGGTGGTGATCCTGACCAAATGCATCGACCTCTCGGTCGCCGCCAATCTCGCGCTCACCGGCATGGTTGTGGCAATGATCAACGTCGCCGCCCCCGGCGTTCCGGTGGCGGTGATCCTCGCCGTCGCCCTCGGCCTCGGCACGCTCATGGGCATGATAAACGGGCTTCTGGTCTGGAAGCTTACCGTGCCGCCCATCGTGGTGACGCTCGGCACCATGACCATCTACCGCGGCATCATCTTCCTGATCTCCGACGGCAAATGGGTGAATTCCCACGAGATGTCGCCGGCCTTCAAGTCCTTCCCCCGCGCCGAGTTTCTCGGCCTGCCGGTGCTGAGCTGGATCGCCGTCGCCGCGGTGATCCTGTTCTACCTGGTGATGACCCGCACCACGCTGGGCCGCGCCTTCTACGCCGTCGGCGGCAACCCGCACGCCGCGATCTACACCGGCATCGACGTCGGCCGCACCCAGTTCTGGGCCTATACGCTGTCCGGCGCGCTCGCGGGCCTCACCGGCTATCTCTGGGTCTCGCGCTACGCCGTCGCCTATGTCGACATCGCCGGCGGCTTCGAGCTGACCGTGGTCGCGGCCTGCGTGATCGGCGGCGTCTCGATTGCCGGCGGGATCGGCTCGGTCATCGGCGCGCTGCTCGGCGCGCTGTTCCTCGGTATCATCAACAACGCGCTGCCCGTCATCAACGTCTCGCCCTTCTGGCAGATGGCGATCTCCGGCGCCGCGATCATCGTCGCCATCGCCGCCAATGCCCAGGCCAGCCGCACGAAGGGCCGGGTCATCCTCAAGCGCGCGGAGCATGCCCAATGAGCGCCACCTCGCACCATGTCCCCGACCGGCTGCAAACGCCGCTCGCCCGCCGGCTGAAGAGCTGGGAGACCCTGCTGCTCGCCGTCGCGGTCGCGATCTTCTTCGCCAATTCGCTGGCCTCGCCCTATTTCCTCAACGCCTGGAACCTGTCCGACGCCACCTTCAACTTCACCGAGAAGGCGATGATCGCCTTCGCCATGGCGCTGCTCATCATTGCGGGCGAGATCGACCTCTCGGTCGCCTCGATCATCGCGCTCGCCTCGACGGCGATGGGCGCGGCGGTGCAGGCGGGCGTCGGCACCCCGGGCCTCGTCGCCATCGGCCTCGGCGTCGGCCTCGCCGCCGGCGCCTTCAACGGCCTGCTCGTCACCCGCTTCAGCCTGCCCTCCATCGTCGTCACCATCGGCACTATGAGCCTGTTTCGCGGCATCGCCTATATCGTGCTCGGCGATCAGGTCTACAAAGGCTATCCGGCGGGCTTCGCCTTCTTCGGCCAGGGCTATGTCTGGTGGGTGATCTCGTTCGAGCTCGTGCTGTTCGCCCTCCTCGCGGTGATCTACGGCGTCCTCCTGCACAAGACCAACTTCGGCCGCGCGGTCTACGCCATCGGCAACAACCCGACCGGCGCGCTGTTCTCGGGAATAAGGGTCGCCCGGGTGAAGTTCATCCTGTTCCTGCTGACGGGCCTCATGGCCGGCGTCGCCGCGATCTGCCTCACCTCGCGCCTCGGCTCCACCCGCCCCTCGATCGCCATGGGCTGGGAGCTCGAGGTGGTCACGATGGTGGTGCTGGGGGGCGTCAACATCCTCGGCGGCTCGGGCTCGATCCCCGGCGTGGTGATCGCCGCCTTCGTCATGGGGCTGGTCACCTTCGGCCTCGGCCTCCTCAACGTGCCCGGCATCGTGATGTCGATCGTGATCGGCGCGCTGCTCATCTCGGTGATCGCGCTGCCAAGGCTCTGGGCGATGTGGAGGCCCCTGTGATGGAGAAATACGCCTTCAAGATGCGGCTCAACCCCGGCATGCGCGACGAATACAAGCGCCGCCACGACGCGATCTGGCCCGAGCTCGTCGCGCTCCTGAAAGAGGCCGGCGTCTCGGATTACTCGATCCATCTCGACGCCGAGACTGACATTTTGTTCGGCGTGCTCTGGCGCGAGGACGATCACGGCATGGACGCGCTGCCGGACAATCCGGTGATGCGCCGCTGGTGGGCGCATATGGCCGACATCATGGCGGTGAAGCCCGACAACGAGCCCATCGCCACCCCGCTCGAAACGGTCTTCCACATGCCATGACCGACCGCGCCCGCCACGTCGCCGTCATTGACATCGGCAAGACCAACGCCAAGCTCGCGCTGGTCGATCTCGCGACCCTCGCCGAGATCGCCGTGGTCACCCGGCCCAACACGGTGCGCCCCGGCCCGCCCTGGCCGCATTTCGATCTCGACGGGCACTGGGCCTTCCTGACGGGCGCGCTCGCCCGCTTCCACCGCGATCACGGCGTCGACGCGATCTCGGTCACCACCCATGGCGCTGCGGCGGTGCTGCTCGATGCCGACGGCGGGCTCGCGGCGCCGATGCTCGATTACGAACATCCCGGCCCCGATGCGCTGGCCGAAGCCTATGACGCGCTGCGCCCGCCCTTCGCCGAGACCGGCTCGCCCCGGCTGCCGATGGGGCTGAACCTCGGCGCGCAGCTCCACTGGCAGTTCGCCACCGACCCCGGGCTCAGGTCCCGCACCGCCACCATCCTGACCTATCCGCAATACTGGGGCTTCCGCCTCACCGGCGCGGTGGCGACGGACGTCTCGTCGCTCGGCTGCCACACCGATCTGTGGAACCCCTACAAAGCCCGCCCCTCGTCGCTGGTCGAGACCCTCGGGATCGAAGCCAAACTCGCCCCGCCGCGCCCCTCGGCCGATGTGCTGGGGCCGATCCTGCCCGGGATCGCCCGCCTGACCGGGCTCGCGCCCGCCACGCCGGTGCATGTCGGCATCCACGACAGCAACGCCTCGCTCCTGCCCCACGTGCTCGGCCGCGAAGCGCCCTTCAGCGTGGTCTCGACCGGCACCTGGGTGATCGCGATGGCGGTGGGCGGCGCGAAGGTCGCGCTCGACCCCGCCGCCGACACGCTGGTGAACGTGAACGCGCTTGGCCAGCCGGTGCCCTCCGCGCGCTTCATGGGCGGGCGCGAATACGAACTTGCCATGGCCGGCCACCGGACCGCGCCGGGCGCGGCCGATCTGCGGGCGCTGATCGCGTCCCGCGCGATGCTGTTGCCTGCTCTCGTGCCGGGCAGCGGCCCCTTCCCGACCCGCAAGGCCGCGTGGCGCGGCGAACCGCCGGAGGGCTCCGGCCTGCGCGCCGCCGCCGTCGCCGCCTATCTCGCCCTCGTCACCGACCATTGCCTCGGCCTCATCGGCCACCGCGGCCCGGTGATCGTCGAAGGCCCCTTCGCCCGCAACCGCTCCTTCCTCGAGGTGTTGGCGGCCGCCACCCTGTGCCCGGTCGAAGCCGCCGGCTCGGCCACCGGCACCAGCCAGGGCGCGGCCCTGCTCGCCGCCGCCTCCGCCCCGCCGCTCCCCGCCGCCCGCACCATCGTTCGGCCCGACCCCGACCCCGCGCTCGCGCGCTACATCGCCGACTGGCGCGCCGCGCTCCGGTAGGCTACCACCGGCGTGACCGGCAGCGCGGGCAACCGACATACCCAACGGCCAGCCAGGGAGCGACACGCGATGATGACCAATCTCACCTCCGCCGACGGCCACAGTTTCGAGGCCTGGATCGAGCCGGCCCAGGGGCCGCGCAAGGGCGGCGTCGTCATCGTGCAGGAGATCTTCGGCGTCACCGACCAGCTCAAGAGCGTCGCCCGCCGCTACGCGGCCCTCGGTTACGAGGTCGCGATCCCCGCGCTGTTCGACCGCTCCGCCCCCGGCAGCGTCATCCCGTTCGACAGGCCCGACGACGGCCGCGCGCTGATGCAGAAGGCCGCGCTCGACCAGTCGATGATGGATATCGACGCGGCCCGCGCGGCGCTTGCGGCCCATGGCGGCAAGGTCGGCGTGATCGGCTTCTGCTGGGGCGGCGGGCTCGCGTTCCGCGCGGCCCAGATCCTCGACGTGGCCTGCGCCGTGTCGTTCTACGGCACCCAGCTGCGCAAATATCTGGACCGGCCGCTGAAGGCCCCGGTCCAGGGCCATTTCGGCAAGACCGACGACCACACCCCGCCCGACCTCGTGGCCGAGACGCAGAGCTACCTGGGCGACCTGTTCGAACTCTTCACCTATGACGCGGGCCACGCCTTCGCCAACGACGTCCGCCCGGTCTACGTGCCCGACGCCGCCCGCCTCGCGCATGAGCGCACCGAGGCCTTCCTCGCGAAGCACCTCGGCTGAGCCCCGGCCGCCGGCCTCCAGATCGGTCTGGACGCAGGCCGGCCGAGGTTTCACACTCGCGGACAGGGGCAAAGGCGCAGAGGGAGGGCCGCGCGATTGGCTGAGCGAACAAGCTGTGGCGCGGCGCTGCTCGAACGGCTCCACGCCGTTGGCGTCGACTGGATCTTCGCCAATTCCGGCACCGATTTCCCGCCGATCATCGAGGGCTTCGCCGAGGCGGCGGCCCACGGCCGCCCGGTGCCCCGCGCCGTCACCGTGCCGCACGAAGGCGCGACGATGGCGATGGCGCATGGCTATTACTTTGGCTCGGGCAAGGCGCAGGCGGTGATGGTGCATACCAACGTGGGCCTCGCCAACGCCGCCATCGGCGCGATCAACGCCCGCGCCGACAATGTGCCGATGCTGCTGTTCTCGGGCCGCACGCCCACCACCGAGCAGGGCCGCTTTGGCGCGCGCACCGTGCCGATCGGCTGGGGCCAGGAGATGCGCGACCAGACCGCCCTGGTGCGCGAGGCCTGCAAATGGGATTACGAGCTGCGCTTTCCCGAACAGGTGCACGAGCTGGTCGACCGCGCCCACGGGATCGCCAACGCCGTGCCGCGCGGCCCGGTCTACCTCAGCCTGCCGCGCGAAGTGCTGTGCGAGGACGTCGCCCGCGAGACCGCCCCGCCGACGATGACGGCCGGCACCGCCATGGCTCGCCCTGCCGATATCGAGGCCGCCGCCGAGCTGATCGCCGGGGCAAAACGCCCGGTGATCTTCGCCCAGCGCGGCGCGGGCTCGCCCGAGGCCTACGCCGCCCTCGCCCAATTGGCCGAGACCTGGGCGATCCCGGTCTGCCAATACTGGGCGCTGCAACTGGCGCTCGCCACCGATCACCCGATGGCCGCGGGGCCCGATCCGGCGCCGCTGCTGGCCGAGGCCGACGTGATCGTCGTGCTCGACGCGCTCGCCCCCTGGTCGCCCGACAAACACGCGCCGAAGCCGGGCGCGAAGGTGATCCAGATCGGCCAGGACCCTTTGTTCGCCCAGACCCCGATCCGCAATTTCCGCGCCGACCTCGCCCTGCCCGGCGACCTCGGCGAAAACCTCCTCGCGCTGGCCGCCGCCCTCGCCGCCCGCAACCCGGGCGACCGCGCCCGTCGCCGCGACGCCGTCGCCAGGGCGAACGCCGCCACATGGGCCGCGCGCGAAGCCGAGATCGCCCGCGACGGCGCCGGGCCTGCGCTCACCAAGCGCTGGGTGAGTGCCGCGCTCGCCCGCGCCACCGAAGGCCGGGACGCGACTTTTTTCGCCGAGCTCGGCGCGCAACTGGCCTGCATGCGGCTGGCCGACGCCCACGCCTGGTACGAGAGCCCGCATTCCGGCGGCCTCGGCTTCGGCTTCCCGGCCGCGCTGGGCTACAAGCTCGCGCGGCCCGACCGGCTGGTGATCGCCACGCTCGGCGATGGCTCCTACATCTTCTCGAACCCCGTCGCCTGCCACCAGGTCGCCGAGGCCATGGGCCTCTCGCTGCTCGTCGTGGTCCTGAACAACGCCGAATGGGGCGCGGTGCGCGCGGGCGTGCTCGGGCTCTATCCGGACGGCCACGCGGCCAAGGCCAACCGTGTGCCGCTGACCGATCTCGCGCCTTCGCCGGATTTCACCGCCATCGCCGGGGCGAGCCGCGCCTGGGCGCGAAGCGCCGACACGCCCGCGGAATTCGCCGGGGCGCTCGAAGAGGCCCTGGCCCATGTCGCGGCCAACAAGGGCCTCGCCCTGATCGAAGCGCGTGTCGCGCGCGACTGAGGCCGCCCGGCTTTGCGCTGGACGGCCGGGGGCGACCGGCGCTAGCGTCGCGGCGAAACGGGCGGGGGACGCGATGACCATACGGATACGAATGGGCCTTCAGCCAAAAAGGCCGCGCGCATGACGGCCGATATCTTCTCGCTCGCGGGCAGGGTGGCCTTCGTCACCGGGGCAGGGCAGGGGCTCGGCCGGGCGATGGCCGAAGCCATGGCCGAGGCCGGCGCCGCCGTCGCGCTGTTCGAGCGCGATCCCGAGCTTCTTGCCGAGACCGAAGCGGCGCTCGTCGAGGACGGTGCGCGCGTACTGGCCATCGCGGGCGACGTGACCGATGCGAATGCCCTCGCCGCCGCCATCGACGCCACCGTCCAGGGCCTCGGCGGGCTCGACATCGTCATCGCCAATGCCGGCATCTCCGAGGCCGCGCCCGGGCTGTTCCACGAGATGCCGCGCGAGGATTGGGAGCGGGTGATCGAGGTGAACCTCGGCGGGGTCTACAACACCCTGCGCCCGGCCCTCGCCCACATGGTGGCCGAAGGCCGTGGCAAGCTTATCCTGATCGGTTCGATGTTCGGCCTCGCCGCTGCGGCCGGGATTTTCCCGCGCCCGGCCTATGCCGCCTCGAAAGGCGCCGTCGTCAACCTGACCCGCGAGCTCGGCCTCGAATACGCCCTCCACGGCATCCAGGTGAACGCGCTCTTGCCCGGGTTCTTCCGCACCAAGACCCGGCCGCGCAACCCCGACCTCGCCCGCGCCATGGCCGCCTACACGCCGATGGGCCGGATCGCCGAGGCCGACGAGATCAAGGGCGCGGCGATCTTCCTCGCCTCGCGCGCCTCCGACTTCATGACCGGCCAGATGCTGGTGCTCGACGGCGGCGTGCTGGCGCGCTGAGGCCCTGCCGCTGGCGCCATGCGGAAAATCTTTTCACAACAAAATGTTAAGAGGTCTCCCCATTCGCGCAGGAGATTTCCAAAGACATTCCAAAGCTGAACATGTTAAATTGATTCGAGCGTTCGCAGAAACGCATCTGGGAGGATCAACGATGGCTTTGGGGCGACCCCTGGTAGCGGACGGGGCCCGGTCTCGCCGGCCGGCACGCGGCGGCGAACCGGCCGTGGCGCGGTGCTGAGACCGACGATGCGACCGGTCCGGTTCCTCGCGACATGACCGCGTTCGACTACGTGATCGTGGGCGGCGGCTCGGCCGGCGCGGTGCTCGCGGCCCGGCTGAGCGAACGCCCCGACCTGCGCGTCTGCCTGATCGAGGCGGGCCCGCGCGACACCTCGCCTTTCATCAAGATCCCGCTCGGCGTGATGTGGCTGTCGAAGGACGCCCGGCACAACTGGCTGCGCAAATCCGAGCCGCAGGCCGCGCTCGACGGGCGCAGCGTCTCGATCCCCGGCGGCCGTGTGCTCGGCGGGTCGTCGGCGATCAACGGGATGATCTACATCCGCGGCCACCGCGCCGATTACGACGCCTGGGCAGAGGCCGGCTGCACCGGCTGGGGCTATGACGACGTTCTGCCTTACTTCCGCCGGTCCGAGGCCAACGCCGAGCCCACGCTCGACGATACCTTGCACGGCCGCGACGGGCCGCTCTCGGTCGCCAACCAGCGCGATCCGAACCCGGCCGACCGCGCCTTCATCGCCGCCGCCGAGCGGTTGCAGTTCCGCGCCACCGACGATTTCAACCGGCCCGAACCCGAGGGCGTGGGCATCTACCAGGTCACCCAGAAGGACGGCCGCCGCCATCCGACCGGCGCGGCCTTCCTCGCGCCCGCCCGCGGCCGGCCCAACCTCGCGATCATGACCGGGGCCGAGGTCGACCGGGTGCTGATCGAGAACGGCCGCGCCACCGGCGTGCGGGTCGCGGGCCAGGGCGGTGCGCCGGCCCACACCATCACCGCCCGCGCCGAGGTGATCCTGTCGGCCGGCGCCTTCGGCTCGCCCGATCTGCTCCTGCGCTCGGGCATCGGCCCCGGCGCGGCCCTCGCCGCCACCGGCACCGCGGTGATCGCGGATCTGCCCGGCGTCGGCGCCAATCTGCAGGACCATGCCGACGTGCTGGTGATCTGCAAGAGCCGGTCGATGCAGCCCTGGGGCCTGTCGCTGCGCGCCCTGCCGCGCCTCGCCGTCGATGGCGCGAAATGGGTCTTCGCCCGGCGCGGCATGCTGTCGTCCAACATGGTCGAGGCCGGCGGCTTCGTCCGCTCCGCCCCCGACGAGCCGCGTCCCGACCTCCAGTTTCACCTGATCCCGGCGCTGAAAAGCCATCGCGGACGGATGTTCGAGCTCGGCCACGGCGTCTCGCTGCACACCTGCCTCCTGCGCCCCGAGAGCCGCGGCAGCGTCACCCGCCGCGCGCCCGACGGCCCGCCGGCGATCGACCTCGGGCTTCTGACCCACGAGGCCGACATGGCGCGGATGCTGCGCGGCCTGCGCCTCGCCCGGCGCATCCTCGGCGAGCCGCCGCTCGCGGATCTCGGCCTCGACGAGGTGGTGCCGGGCCGCGATGCCACCTCGGACGAGGCGCTGCGGGCGCATATCCGCACTCACGCCCGCACCGTCTACCACCCGGTCGGCACCTGCGCGATGGGCACCGGCCCCGAGGCCGTGGTCACCCCGCGGCTTGCGCTGCGCGCCATTGCCGGGCTGCGCGTGGTCGACGCCTCGATCATGCCCACCATCGTCTCGGGCAACACCAACGCGCCGACCATCATGATCGCCGAGAAGGCGGCCGAGATGATCGCCGAAGACCGCCGGGCCGGAGCCCGCGCCCGCACCACATCCGGCGCGGCCGACGCCGCCCCGCAACCCGCGCCGGCCTGACCGGCCCGGCCCCGACACTTACGCGAACCACAACAGTCCAACCAGGGAGGACACAATGAACCACCGAACAGCCCTCGCGGCGCTTACCGCCTTCGCCGGCATGACGCTGGCGGGCGCCGCCTTCGCCGCCGACCCGGTCTGCGGCGCCGCCACCGGCGAAGCGGCCACCGGCGAGCCGATCATCGTCGGCGGCATCTACGGCAACGCCGCCCCGGGCGACTGGACCTCGTCCACCGACGCGGCCGCCGCCTATTTCAAATGCGTCAACGCCAACGGCGGCATCCATGGCCGGCCGATCGACTACCGCGTCGAGAACGACCAGTGGAACCCCGAGAACGCCGCCCAGGCCGCCGCCAAGCTGGTGAGCGACACCGACAGCGTGGCGATGGTCGGCAACGGCTCGTTCATCGAGATGGCCGTCAACGCCGGCACCTACAAGGACGAAGGCATCATGGTCATGGCCTCGGCCTGCGCCATCTCCGAATGCTTCGAGAGCTCCAACATCGTCTCGACCAACCAGGGCCCGCTGCCCTCGAACCTGGGCGCCGCGATGTACGCCCGCGAAGAGCTCGGCGCCACCAACATCGCCTGCATCGGCCTCAACATCCCCAACAACGGCATCTGGTCGTGCCAGGCCGTGATCGACTACATGGAGGCCAACGGCGGCACCGGCTCGATGGCGCTCCTGAACCCCGGCGCGCCGGACGTGAACTCGGCGCTGCTCGAAGCGGTCTCGTCGGGCGCCGACACGATCCTCATCAACCAGCCCGCGGGCCTCGCGCTGGCGATCCTCAAGGCGGCCGAGGAGCAGGATCTGCGCGACGCCTTCAACTGGATCGCGCCCACCCCGCTCTACGATCTCTCGGTGCCCGATCAGCTCGGTGAATACTGGTATGGCCATGTCTACGTGAACGCCGAGCTCGCGCCGCTGCAGGTCAACGGCCCCGACGCGCAGAACTGGGTGGCGGTGATGGAAGCCTATGGCAATGCCGATGACCCGCGCGACACCTTCGGCCAGGCCGGCTACCTCTCGGCCCGGTTCTTCGTCGACGCGATGCTCGGGATGGACCCGGCCGATGTCGGCGACCGCGCCAAGGTGGCGGACGCGATCCGCGGCATCAAGGGCATGACCTCGGATCTGATGTGCGGGCCCTACTACGTGGGCGACGCCGATTTCCACATGCCGAACCACGCTGGCTACATGGTCAAGATCGTCGAGGGTGGCTTCGAGATCGTGCGCGAATGCTACGAATACGACAGCGCCTATTTCGAGCCGATGCTCGCGATCGAAAAGGAACTCGGTCTGAACTGACCGGTTCCGCCGCGAAACCGCCCCGGCCGGTCTTCCGGCCGGGGCCCTCCGCGCCCCGGACCCGACCCGCCGCCCGGCGCGGCCGGTATCGCTCTCCCGGTTTCCTGGGAAACCTGGGTCGGTATCCTGGGCCACCGGGGGACACCGGGACGACGACGCGGCAGCGGAGCGGCGGGATATCCGCGGCCGGCGGGCCGAGACCGCAGGGAAGGCAGGGCAGGGGCCACATGGACAGGACACGACTTTTCAACTGGCTGGTCTTCGCCGCCGCGATGGCGGCGATCTGCGGCTGGCTTGCCTGGGGCAAGCCGTTCAAGATCACCGGCCTGTTCCTCACCTCGGGCCTCGCCGTCGGTTCGCTCTACGCGCTCGGCGGCATCGGCATGGTGGTGCTCTACCGCGCCACCGGCGTGCTCAACCTCGCGAGCGGCGCGGCCGGCGCGGCCGGCGCGATGATCGCCTGGCAGCTCGAGACCTGGGGCCTCTGGCCGCCGCTCGGCTGGCTCGCCTGCATCCTCGTGGCCCTCGCGATCACCCTGGCCTACGGCCGCTTCCTCGCCCCCCGCCTCGCCTGGCGCGACACCGTGGTCAAGGCGGTCGCCACGCTGGGTTACGCGCTCATCATCCTGGGCCTCGTCGCCTTCATCTGGATCGACGACCCGCGCGCGCTGAAACTGCCGACCGATGCCGTGGGCATCCAGGTCATGGGCCTGCGCGTCACCGCGACCCGGCTGATCGTGCTCGCCGCTGCAATCGCCATCGTTGTCGGCATCCACGCCTTCCTCGGCCGCACCAGGGTGGGGCTGCAGATGCGCGCGCTCGCCAACGACCGCGATCTCTCGGCCCTCGTCGGCATCCCGATCCTGAAGGTCGAGACCATCGCCTGGGGCATCGCCGGCGTGATCGCGGGTTTCACCGGGCTGATGTTCGCCGATCTGATCCGGCTCGAACCCGTGGTCATCACCTTCATGGTGATCCCCTCTGTCGCCGCCGCCATCGCCGGCCGGCTCGAAAGCCTCGCGCTCGTGCTGATCGGCGGCCTGTCGATGGGGGTGATCGAAAGCATGCTGACGCTGTCGCCGATGCTGAAGGGCGCGCGCCCCATCGCCCCCTTCGTGATCGCCGCCGTAGTGCTCCTGTGGTACCAGCGCGGCACCCGGCTCACCTTCGGGGGCAAGGACTGACATGCTGAAGCGACTTCTCCACGTCACCCCCTCGGGCGCCGCCGGCCTCGCCTTCGCCGCCTTCGCCTTCCTTGTCATCCCGGCGCTCGCCGGCAAGCTCTGGCTCTCGGTCTTCATCTCGACCGGCTGCTTCGTCCTCGCCATCGCCGGCGTCGCCTTCATGTATGCCCGCCTCGGCATGGTCAGCCTCACCCAGGTCGGCCTCATGGGTGTCGGCGGCTGGGTGATGCTCAGGCTGAACCATGCCGCCGGCTTCCCCTTCGAGGTCAACCTGGTGATCGCCGCCCTCGTCACCATGGTCTGCGGCTGGATCCTCGCGCTGCCGGCGATGCGGATGCGCGGCCTCTACCTCGCCCTCGTCACCCTGATGGCGGCGGGCGGGCTCGAGATCATCTTCGCCACCTACCAGTTCCCGAACGGCGGCGAGGGCTTCTGGGGCGTCAAGACCGGCTCGGCCGACGCTTTCCGCAGGCCCTGGCTGGCCCAGACCCCGGAGGCCTACCTGCGCTATGTCGTCGCCTTCGTCACGCTCGGCTTCCTGTTCATCGAGGCCCACCGCCGGCTCTGGCCGGGGCGCGCCTGGGCGCTGATCCGCCGCTCCGAGGCCGCCGCGATGGCCGCGGGCGTCAACGTGACCTTCTACAAGATGTGGGCCTTCGGCATCGCCGGCGTGCTCGCGGGCGCTGCCGGCGGGCTGCTCGCAGGCTCTCTGGGCCTGCTCGACGACGCCACCTTCCGCGCCTCCGAGAGCGTCATGCTCTTCGCCCTCGCCGTGGTCGGCGGCGCGCGCTACTGGCTCGGCGCCGTCATCGCGGCAACCCTCTACCGGATCTTGCCGGCGCTGCTCAACAACTGGGGCGTCGACGCCGATCTCGCCTTCGTCATCTTCGGCGCGGGCCTCCTGCACGCCGTCATCACCGCGCCCAACGGCATCGCCGGCCAGATCATGGATCTCGCCGCCGGTCTCAGGGCGCGCTTCGGGAAAGGAGGCAAGCCATGATCGAGGTCGACAAGGTCTCCGTCCGCTTCGGCGGGGTCGTGGCCCTCGCCGAGGTCTCGGCCGTATTCACCCAGCCGGTGAGCGGCATCATCGGGCCGAACGGGGCGGGCAAGACCACACTGATGAACGTCTTCTCGGGCTTCGTCAGCGCCGCCGCGGGCCGGGTGGTCTGCGACGGCGAAGATCTGCTGAGGCTCAGCCCCCATCGCCGCGCCCACTGGGGCCTGCGCCGGTCGTTCCAGAAGGAAGAGATCGCCAACGATCTCACCGTCTTCGACAACGTCCTCGTGCAGACCGACCGCGGCTTTACCGGCGCTTCCGCCCGGCGCGCCGAGGTCGCCCGCCTCATCGAGCTCGTCGGCCTCGCCGACCGCGCCGACACCTTCGGTCGCGACCTCTCGGGCTTCGAACGCCGCCTCGCCGACGTCGCCAAATGCATGGCCGGCAACCCGCGGCTGGTGATGTTCGACGAACCCGCCGGCGGCCTGTCGATCGACGAGACCCACACCCTCGGCACGCTCATCAAGCGCATCCACGCCGAGACCGGCGCCCAGACCCTGGTGATCGACCACGATGTCGAGCTCATCTCGGAAATCTGCGACGAGACCCTGGTGCTCGATTTCGGCCGCCGCATCGCCTTCGGCCCCACCGCCGAGGTGCTGGCCGACCCGGCGGTCAAGGCCGCCTATCTCGGCACGGAGGAGGTCTAGCCATGGCCCTGGAAGTCACCGGTCTCGACGTCTCGCAAGGCCCCCGCAAGATGGTGGCCGACATCACCTTCACCCTGAACCCGGGCGAGGTGACCGCCGTGCTCGGCGCCAACGGCGCGGGCAAGTCCGAGCTCGTGCTCGGGCTCGCCGGCATGTTGCCGGTCACCGCCGGCCGCATCGTGGCCGACGGCGCCGACCTCACCGGCAAGGGCCCCGACGCGATCCGCGCCGCCGGCATCGCCGCCGTGCCCGAGGGCCACCGGGTGTTCACCCGGCTTTCGGTCGACGACAACCTGCGCGCCGCCGGCTCCGCCCTCGCCGCCGCCGATCTCGCCACCACGCTCGCCGATACCTACAAGGTCTTTCCCGAACTGGCCGAACGCAAGAGCCAGCGCGCCGGCACGATGTCGGGTGGCCAGCAGCAGATGCTCGCCCTCGGCCACGCGCTGATGTGCCGCCCACGCTACCTGTTGATCGACGAAATGTCGCTCGGCCTCGCGCCCCTCGTGGTCAAGCGGCTGATCGGCGTGGTCGGCGATCTCAAGGCGCGCGGCACCGGCATCCTGCTGATCGAGCAATTCACCGATCTCGCCCTCGCCATCGCCGAACAGGCGCTCGTCCTGCGCGGCGGCAAGGCGCGCTACGGAGGACCGCCGCAGGCGCTGATCGAGGACAAGGGCCTGCTGGACGCGGCCTATTTCGGCGTCGAGGCGAGCGCCCAGGGCGCCCATGTCGGGCTTGGCTGATCCCGGGTCTCAGCCGCTCATCCCGCCGTCGACCGACAGCACCGTGCCGGTGGTGAAGCTCGACTGGTCGGAGGCGAGGTAGAGCACCGAGCGGGCCACTTCGTCGGCCGTCGCGTGGCGATGCATCGGGATGATCTCGTCGAAAAATTCGGTGCCGTCGCGGCCGATCTCTTCGCCGAGCCCGCGCTCGACATTGAGCTGGAAGTCGTTCGCCACCGGCCCTGGGTTGATCGTGTTCACCCTGATGCCCCTCGGCGCGAGATCCTTCGCCAGCACGCGCATGAGCCCGGTCAGCGCGTGTTTCGCGGTGATGTAGGCATAGACCCCGGGATCGCCACGCAGCGCCGCGACCGACGAGGTGATGACGATGCTGCCGCCCGCCTTCATATGCGGCACCGCATGTTTGGCGGCAAGGAAAGCGCCGCGCACATGCACCGCGAGCACGCTGTCGAACACCTCGGTCGGATAGGCCTCGATCGGCGCCACGGTGCCGAAATTGCCGGCGTTGGAAAACAGGACGTCGATGCCCCCGAACCGCGCCACCGCCGCCGCGACATAGCCCGCGACGTCATCCTCGCGCGCCACGTCCGCCACGAGCGTCAGCACCGCGCCGCCGCCGCCCAGCTCGGCCGCCGCCGCCGCGAGCGCGGCTTCGTCGCGGTCGACCAGCACCAGCCGCGCGCCCTGTGCCTGCAGGAGCTTCGCCGAGGCGCGCCCGATGCTGCCGGCCCCGCCGGT
This sequence comes from Maritimibacter sp., assembly GCA_020441205.1. Taxonomy (GTDB): domain Bacteria; phylum Pseudomonadota; class Alphaproteobacteria; order Rhodobacterales; family Rhodobacteraceae; genus Sinisalibacter. Next base: position 3,421 of record JAGRMO010000045.1, on the reverse strand, counting down.
GATGAGACAGACCTTGCCGTCGAGCCCGAACATCCGCGCCTCCCTGTCAGCGATTGCAGCCCCAGCCTACACCGCCCGGGGCCGCGCCGCCAACGCGCCGCATCACTTGTCGACCGGCAATCCGCTCGGCACCGCCTCGGGCACCCCGAGACGCCCCTCGGCCGCGGTCTCGCCCGTGAGCGCGTCGAGGAAGGCCACGAGCGCGGCGACCTCGCCCGCGTCGAGCGCGCGCCCTGGCCCCTCGTAGGCGGCGGCGATCTCGCCGCTCTGTGCCGGGTCGTCGAGCACGATCCAGTCGGTCTCGCCGGGCAGCTCCGGCAGCACCGCCTGCGCCCGGTCGTAGCCTTCAGGCCCGGTGCCGGCGGCATGGGAAGCGACGAAAGCCGCGAGATCGCGGAAGGCGCCGTCGTGGCCATAGGGCGCGGTCAGCGCGACATTGCGAAGCGACGGCGTGCGGAACCGGTAGCGGTCTTCGTCATGCCCGGTCACCCGCGCCCGGCCCAGATCGCGGAAATCGTCCTCGAACCGCGCCTTCTTGCCCGGCCCGATCTGCGGCACCGCCATTGCGTGAAACCCGTGGTCGGTCTGGAACGCGCCCGCGTGGCAGTCCGCGCAGCCGGCCTCGCCGTAGAACAGTTCGAGCCCCGCCTGCGCCTCCGCCGAAAGCGCGGCCTCGCCGCGCAGATAGGCGTCGAACGCGCTGTCGTCCGAGCGCCATTCGAAGGCGATGAAGGCGGCGATGGCGTTGGAAATATCGGTGAAGGCGATCGCGCGGCCCTGGGCGATCTCGGGATAGGCCGCGTCGAACATCGCCCGGTACTCGGCGATCCCCGCGACCCGCTTCGAGATCGCGTCCCAGGCGCCGCCGTCGCCGGTGATCTTGCCCGAGCGCACCAGTTTGCTCACCTCGTTCTCGCCGTAGTGCCCCGCCATCTCGTCGGGCGAGAGCACCGGAAACATCGACTGCGCCGACAACACGCCGGAGAAGCCCCGCGTCATGTCCTCGTCCATCGGCGTGCGCAGACCGCCCGGACGGCTCGGGTCGGCTTCGATCCGGCCATCGTGGAACATCACGGTGAACTCGGTCGCGCCGAGGTTCCACAGCGCCGGCGCGTTACGCGCGATGCGCTCCTCCGGCGTGTTCGCGGGATCGAGCACGCGTTCGGGACCGAGCCCGATGCCGCCCTCGCCAAGCCCGAGCGACAGCCCGTCCGACGTGCCGAACCGCGGGTGGTGGCAGCTCGCGCAGGCGATGTTGCGGTTGCCCGACAGGATCGGGTCGTAGAACAGGAGCTGGCCGAGCGCGACCTCGGTCTGCGGCGTGGCCATGTAATCGTCATCGACCACGGGACCCGGCAGCTCGGCCGCGAGGGCAGGCGCGGCCAGAACCGCACCGAGCAGAATACCGAACCGTCGCATCGAAGCATCCTCCCCAACTCTGTGGCTCCGATCCTAGCGCCGCCGCCGGCGCGCGCGAATGTGGCTCGGAGCCGCGCTCATTCGTCCCGCGTAATCACCGTCGCCGCATCGAGGGGCACCGCCTGCCAGTCGGTCGCGCTGCCATCGGGCCAGACCACACGCACCTCGGGCGCCGCCTCCGCGCCGAGGCCGAAATGCATGGGCACCGCGCTGCCGCCCGCATGCCCGCCGCCCACGGTGCGTTCCTGCACTTCCGAAAACGCCCCGGCCCGAAGCTCGACCCAGGCGCCCACCGCCTGGCTGTTGGCACCCGTCTGGCGCGGGTCGACCGCGACCCAATGGCCTGTGTCCCCGGTCGCGTTCTGCCACAGTTCCATCGGCGCTCGGCGGTTCATCACCACAAGATCGAGCAGGCCGTCGCCGTTGAGATCCGCGAGCGCCGCGCCGCGCGAGCGGTTCTTGGTGCCGATCCCGGCCTCGCCGCCCGCCTCGACGAAGCTGCCGTCTGCCTGGCCCATCAACAGGTTGTTGGGGTCGTGAAACGCGAGATCGGGCATCTGGTCGACATTGCCCTTGGCGATGAAGATGTCCTCGTGCCCGTCGTTGTCGACATCGCCGAAGGCGGCGTGCCAGCCGGTCGACGGCCGCCCGTCGCTGTCGTCATAGGGCCGGTGCGCGGTCGCCCCGGTCTCGTAGCCCGCAGTGCGGTAGCCGGTCTCGGTCGCGAACCGCAGAAGCTGGTCGCCCATCGAAGTGAGCATCACCTCGGGCCGCCCATCGGCGTTGAGGTCGCGCGCCGCGATCCCCATGCCCCAGATCGACACCTTGTCCCAGCCGTCGGCTTCACCGAGGAACCTGTCCTCGTCGGGGCGGTACATCTGCTCGTAGCCGCCGCGCACGTAGTAGTGCCGGTCGTTCGACAGCCACAGATCGGCTCGCCCGCGCCGCCGCCAGTCGGCGAACAGGATCGACAGCGGGCAGAACCCGGGATCGAGCAGCTTGGCCGCGCCGTAGCCCTCCGGACCCGGCCGGTAGAGCTGGTTCACGTCGCAGGCCTCGAACGGGCCCTCGGGATCGTTGCGGTCGACGTAATTGCCGAAGGCGAGCGTCGGCCAGTCCTGCCCCGGCTCCCAGGTGGCCGAGAATGCCGTCGTCCAGCGGTCGTCGGTCGCGAGCCCCCAGTCGGCGGTCGCATCGGTAAACGCGCAATCCGGCCCGCCTTTGAGCAACAGGTTCGGTCCGACCCGCAGCACCGCGAGGTCGAGCCGTCCGTCGCTGTCGATGTCGAGCGGGTAGGCGCCGACCACATGGTCGATGGGCGCGAGGTCGCTCGCCACGAACCGCAGCGCGCCGCCCGGCGCCTCGGAGGCGTTCAGGAACAGCGCCGCCGGGTTCTCGCCGCCGGCGGCGAAGATCTCGGGCAATCCGTCGCCGCTGCAATCGAACACCGCGACGCCGCCGCCGACGAAATGCTCCCAGCCGCCGTCGTAGACATGGTCCGGGATCTCGCCCGGAATGAACGCCGGTCCGGCCAGCGCCGCCCCGGGCAGCGCCGCGACCAGAAGGACTCTAAGCATCGTTGAGCCGCCGTACCACCAGATCGGTCACGCCTTCCATCGCGTAGGCGGCCGCCCCCTTCGCCCACATCATGTCGCCCCATTTGTGGATCCGCACTTCGGGTGGCGGCGCGTCGACCTGCACCACCAGCGATTTCATCATCTCGATCACCTCGTCGGAATAGAGAAAATCGTGGCTCATCCGCTCGCCCGAGACGATGATCAGCCCCGGGTCGAAGATGTTGACCAGATTGGCGAGCCCCATCGCGAACATCCGGCTGGCCCGTTCGAGGATGGATTGCGCGGTCTTCTCGCCCGCGCGCGCGGCGGCGAACAGCGCATCGAGCCGGTCCTCCGGCGTGTCGCCGATCAGGCCGGGCAGGGTGACCGCCGCCTCGCGCAACAGCGCATAGTCGGCGACATAGGCTTCGAGGCAGCCGCGCTGG
>JAGRMO010000044.1 GCA_020441205.1 Maritimibacter sp. | reverse complement strand
CCGCGGCAACATGCCGGGCTTCCTCCACGATCTGCAGCCGGTCACCTTCCGGGGCCAGGACGCCCGCGGCCAGGCCACCGAGATCACCATCTGCGTAACCCCAGACTACCTCGCGCTCGGCTCGGACGCGGACTATGTGCGCGTGCCCCTGGGCCTGCCCGCCGCCTCGCGCCTTGCCGGCGCCTTCGACATGACCCTGCCGACCCCGCGCATGGTCGACGCGATCTACGCCCAGGCCAACGTGAAGCTCTCGCCCTCGCCGATGACCGCCGGGCCGCAGATGCAGTCGACCGCCTATCTGGTGACCCACAATTCCACCGTCGAGAGCCAGCTCCAGGGCCGCCGCGGCCTGGTCGCCGGCCACAAGAAGGACGTGGTGATGGCGAGCCGGCTGGCGTCGAACCCGGGCAAGGTCGCGATCTATGGCTGGCACCAGAAGAACGGCGCGCCGATCCAGCCGGTGAGCACCGTGCACCAGGCGAATTACGCCGACTACAGCCACGGCATCCGCCTCGTGAGCAAGACGGCCTATCTGAACGGCCGCGCGGTCTCGCTCGACGAGCTCCTGGAATCGGGCCGCTACGCCGGCCTCATCAACGACGACGGCCCGATGCCGGGCCCGGCGATCCGCACCGCATCGAACTGACCTCGGCCGTCGGAATCTTGACCTGCCGCCCCGAAACGGTCGGCAGGATTCGTTTGGCAGGCGGCGCACCGTTGCATCCGGGCGGCGCCTCCCCCGCCGACGTCCCGGCCAGCCCGACCGCGCCGCGGGGCCAAAGGCCCCGCCCCCGCCCGCCGCAGGCGGCGGGCGCAGCCCGCTTTGGCGCAACCCGCCCGCAACTGGCTGCCGTGGCCACCATGGGTGCCCGCACGACGCACATCCCAAACGAACAAGGCCCGCCATGTCCTGGCGGGCCTGTCCAATTGCGCCACAAGGCAGCGTCGGCGGAGCCGACACCGCGTAGCACCGCTACTTCACGTCCTTGAAGCAGCGGAACCCGAGGTGGTAGTTCGAATGCGAATTGCCCGCGAGCACCCGCGTCCCGTGCCAGAACGGCGCGCGCCAGCGGGCCCATTCCTCATGCGCCCGGATCGTGTCCCAGATGAACCACGAGCCCTTCATCTCGGTCACGCCCAGCGTGGTCGAGCCGCGCGAGGCCATCTGGTCGGGCGACAGCGGCAGGTTCATGTGCTCGGCCGCGTTGCCTTCGAGATCGTAGACCCCGAGCGCGGATTTGCAGTTCGGGAAACTGCCCACCGGATAGGTGTTGGTGCCGCAGCCGCTCCAGTCGCCGCCGTTGCAGCCGGGCGTCTTCGACGAGCCCTGGGCACAGATCCCCGCGCGCCACTGCGGCCCGTAGGTCCAGGCCTTGGACGGACCCCACTTCGCGTTGTGCGCCGAGCGCATGCCTTGCGGATTGCCGATGTCGAACCGGTAGTCGGGCTCGAGCAACGCGCCGGCGGCGGCCCCTTCCCACTCATGCGCGTCGCCCATCCGCTTGCCTTCGGCCCAGCAGGTCAGCGCCGCGTCGCGGGCCGAGATCCAGGTCACCGGATAGGCCAGCGGCACATTGGGATATTCGAACATGTCGACGCAGACCTTGGCGTCTTCCGGCCTCTGCGTCGCCGGATCGTAGAGCGGCGCCATGTATTTCTCGCCGCAGATCCGCTCGAACTGGGCGTTGCGGTAAAACTGGTAGGCGTCCTGCGGCAGTTTCGCCTGCGCCTGCTCGGGCGTCATCGGGTGGCGGGTGACCGCAGGGTTGCCCTGCCCGGTCCGCCCCGAAGCGTTGAAGATCTCGCGGATCTTCGCGATCTCGCCCGCCGAGACGCCGCGCACCTTCTGCATCAGCGCGAACATCGTCTCGTTGTTCTGGGCCAGCGTCTGCGCCCCGGCGGGCAGCGCCAGCGCCGCGACCGCCAGAGCCAGCGCGGCCGTTCTCATCCGGTGACCAAAGCCCATCGCGTCACTCCTTCCTGAGCAGGTAGATGAAATCGCGGTTGTCCGAGAAGCTCACGAACCGCGGCACCTGGCCACCCGCGAGATAGGGATCGCTCTCGGCCATGAAATGGCTCAGATGCGAGGCCTCGACCCCGTCGGCCGAGCTGTTCTGCCGGAAATAGGCCATGTAGGTGAGCTCCGGCGAGTTCATGTCGAGCAGCATCGCGTAATCGCAATCGTAGGCCTGGAACACCCGCGCCATCGCCGAGGGCGTGACCGAAGAGAAATAGGCATACATCAGGAACTTCCGCCCGCCGGTCTCGCGCAGGCACATGCCCGAGCGCAGCGTGCGCAGCTGCGCATCCGCCGACCCCGACCAGTTGCCGCCGCCCCAGTTCGACACCCGGTCGCCCGGCATCGACTGCCCGGTTGCGGGATCGCGCACCACCACCGGCACGCCGTTCTGGCGCGCGAAGGAGATGAGCGGGATCATCTCGTTGTCGGCCTCTTCCCAGGTCTTCATCCCCACCCGCCCGTCGGTGGTGACATAGAAGGTCGCAAGCTCCGGCCGGAGCCGCGAGAAAGTGACCCCGTTCGAGATGAAGCCGTAATGGTGGCCGCGTTCGTAACCGGCCAGATCGCCGAAGCGGAAGGCGCCATGATCGCGCTTGAAACCGCCGGCCCAGGCCGCGACCACGCGCGGCAGGAGCGAGGGCGGCAACATGCCGTTGCGCACCAAGGGCGCGGCATTCGCGAACCCGTCGGGCCCCGGCAGGTTCCAGTCGGCCCCGCCGCGCCCGGGGCGCGACGACCAGCCGAGATCGGGGTGATCGGTGCCGAGCTCGTAGCCCACCTCGAAACGCTTGAGGTCGAAGGCGACGAGATAGACATCGGCGCCCTGCTCGATCCCGTCGAGACCGTTTGCGTTCCCGCCCGAGCGCAGCACGTCGGCCGCGATCATCCCGGGCTGCAGGACCGAGGCGAACACCCCGTCCTGGCCCTCGACCTTGTACCAGCTCCCGGCCTGCATCCCGGCTTCGGCGCCCTCCACGGGCAGGCCCATCTGGGTGCGCATCACCGGCGTGCGGTCGAGTTTTGCCTGACCCAGCGCCGCCACCACGTCGCCGGAATCGTCCTCGGCCGCGTCGAAGGCGGCGTTCTCGAGGAACGCGTCCTGGAAGAACGTGCCCTTGATCAGGTTCACCAGCTTGTCGCCGAACACCACGTTGTTGCGCAGGAAATCCGACACCGCCTCGCGGTTGGTCTTCGAGCCCTGCACGTTGTTGCGCAGATAGAGCCGCCCGCCACAGACCGGCGCATAGGGCAGACCGCTGTTGGCGGCGGCCGCGAGCTCGCTCACCTCGCCCGTCCAGGGCCGGCAGATGTGGCTCTCGCCATTGCCCTCGATCATGAGCCCGGGCGCATCGGGATCGGTCAGCGAGACCTCCCAGACATCCGCATTCGCGTTCTCGAAATGCCAGAATTGCGACCCGGTCGCCGCGCTCGAAGTCTCGACGAGGTACCAGCGGTTGACGCCGGTGTGCAGCGACATCAGCCGCACCGTCGTGCCGGCCGCGTCGGTCAGCTCCTGCGCGCTGCGCATCGGTGCGAACTCCAGCACCGAAGGCACTGATTCGCCTTGATAAATTTCCCATTGTGCCGCGAGAGTAGCGGCGTCGGGTTCGGCGATGCCGCCCGCCTGCGCCACCCCGGCCGCGGCCAGGGCCGCGACGCAAATGCCTGTTCTGAAGCCGCGCGCCACATAGCTCTTAAGTCCGGCACCCTGCCGGCCATGCGCAAATGTCATATCGTCCTCGGTCTAACCTGCTCGAAACCACCCGCGGCCTGCCTTGCCGCCACTCATCCAAGACACCACGGGAAAATTCGCCCGTTTCGACTGCTCGTTCGCCTTCCCGACCAAGCCCCCTGAGCCGAAAAGTACTCGTCAACAATACGGATCACGCCTCGCCTTCCAAGCCGGATATTGTCCAAAAGACCAGAACGTGTTGTCTGGATTTTCGAAACAATCACCTTTGTGGCGCGGAAGACACCATGATCCGGAGAATCGGGGCTTTCACACAATGAGAAACAATACCGGCTTATTCGGCGACATTCCGCAGATTCCATGGCACAATTGAGGTGGCTGGCGGGAATGTGACGCAGGCCCGGCGCGGGGCATCCCCCGGCACCGGGCCCGGCAATGGGCCCAGGGCGGCGTCCGGACGGGCTCAGACCCCGCCGGAATGCACCACCTGATAATACAGCACTTCGAGATCGGTCTTGTGCTTCGATTCCTCGTTGGCGAGGAAACTGAACACCTCGTGCATCGGCCCCGGCGGCGTATTCGCGGCAAGCTCGGAATATTCCTCGATCGCCACCTGCTGGCGCGACAGCGCATATTGCAGCACCGCCTGGTCGTCGGGATGCTCGCCCAGCTCCGGCGCCTGGATCGCGTCGGAGAACTTGCGGTCGACCCGCGGCCGGCGGATCGCATCCATCAGGTGATCGCGCAGATCGTCCGACTTCGCCAGCTCGCGCAGCCTGATGATGTGATCGAGCTCGGCGCGCGCCAGCTCCTCGACGATATAGCGGATGCTCTTTGACACCTTGGGCACCAGATCGACATAGAAGCCATGCGCTTCTCGATCGAATTCCGCCACGGTTTCAAGCACTTCCTGAACGGTCGTCATCTGGCTCAGTGCCTTCGTCCTGCTCATGCCCCGGCCTCCTTTCCCGCCATCAGCGCGACGTTCACCGACGCCGCGATCCGGTGCCCGTCGGCCACCGCGTGGATCACGTCGGGCCCGCGCACCGCGTCGCCGCCCGCCCAGAGCCAGGCCTCGGAGGTGCGCCCCTCGGCATCCACCGCGATCCGGCCCCGGTTCCATTCCAGCGCCTCGGTCAGCTCGGCGCCAAGCAGCGAGACATCGGCCATCTGGCCGATCGCCTCGATCACCATCTCGGCCTCGTGCACCACCTCGTCGCCCTCGTCGTACTGCGGCGCGAAGCGGCCGTCGCGGTCGAAGATCGAGACCACTTTCCAGGTCTTGAGCCCCTTCACCATGCCCTTCTGCTTGCCCGACTTGAACCGGACGACCTCCTGCGGGCCGCGGCCGTCGAGGATCTCGATCTGCTCTTCGAAGCTCTCTTTCACTTCTTCCTTGTCGGCGAGGAAATGATCGAAATCCTCAAGCGCGGTCACCGTCACGCCGACCTTTCCGTATTTCTGCATCTGCAGCCGGCCCATCGTACGGGCGATATCCATCGCGACGTTGCCGCCGCCGATGACCGCGACCTTCTCGGGCACCGGTACCGCCTCGCCCGCCGTCACCCGCGCAAGCAGGTCGATGGCGGCTTCCACGCCGGCGCCGTCCGACCCCGGCACCCGGGTCGAGCGGCCGAGATGCAGGCCGATGGCGAGCACGACGGCGTCGTTCTCGGCCTTGAGCTTGTCGAGCGCGATATCATTGCCGATCCGCACGCCGGTCTTGATCTCGACGCCCTGCGCCTTGATGACATTGATGTCACGGTCGAGCGCGTCGTAGGGCAGCCGGTATTCGGGGATGCCGTAGCGGGTCATCCCGCCGGGCTGATCCTTGGCCTCGTAGACCACCACCTTGTGGCCCGACCGGGCGAGGTCATAGGCCGTGGTGAGCCCCGCGGGCCCGGCGCCGATGACGGCCACCTTCCGGCCGGAAGAGGCGACTTGCGGCGTGCCGACGATCTCGAGCCGGCGTTCTTCGGACACGTTGTCGATGATGTGCCGCTTGAGCCAGCGGATCGCGATCGGCTCGCCCTCATGCGCAGCGGCGCAGACCGTTTCGCACTTGTGCGTGCAGACCCGGCCGCAGACCTCCGAGAACGGGTTGGTCTCGTAGAGGATCTGGGTGCCGAGATCGTAATCGCCCTCGCGGATCGCGGCGATGTAATCGGGAATGTCCATATGCGCCGGGCATGTGGCGACGCAGAGCCCGCATTCGACGCAGCGGTCGGCTTCGAGCACCGCCTGTTCGCGGCTGTAGCCGGCGACGATCTCGTCGAAATTGTCGGCCCGCGCCTCGGGCGCCATCTCGACCATCTCGGGGCGCGCGAGCCCGGTCAGCATCCGCTCGCCCGCCCGCTGGTAGCCCTTCTCGATATCGTCCCAGGGCTTCGCATCCACGCCGGGCGTGAACCGGAAGGCGTCGGGATCGCTGTCGACCCAGGTATATTCGTTCGACATCGTGAGCGAACCGGTCATGCAGACGTCGACGCAGAGCGCGCACCAGCAGCAGCGGCCGTAGTCGATATTGGGACGCAGGCCCGAGTCGCCCGGCTTCGGCTCGGCAAAGGCCACCATGTCGATGGCCGCGTTCTGGCAGATGTCTTCGCACGAGCCACAGCCGATGCATTTGTCGACATCGTTCTGGTGGAAGCCGCGGTAGCGCTCGGCCGCCTCGCGCCCGATCGGGTTCTTGATCGTGACCGGCGTGTCGATCACGTGTTTCCACGCGGTGAAGGGAGAAAGAACGTCGCGAAAGCCCATGGTTCTTACCTCTCGATCTCGGGCGGATAGGTGTGCAGCGACACCATCAGCGCCGCGATATCCGAAATGTTGGTGCCGGGGATGAGGTGCTCGAGGAGCGCCATCGCATGCGTATAGCTCGGCCCCCGGACGTTGACGCGCCGCGGGTAGCCCGACCCGTCGGTCACCAGATAATAGCCGTATTCGCCGCGCGAGCTCTCGCCCTTGATATAGGTCTCACCGCGCGGGATCTTCCAGTGCAGCACGTTAGGCAGCGCCGTCATCACCGGCCCCTCGGTCGGCATTTTGGCGAGGATCTGGCGGATGAGCGAGATCGACACGTCGATATCGCGCCGCCGCACCATCGCGCGCGCCCAGATGTCGCTTGCGGTCTCGGTGACCACCTCGAAATCGAGCTGGTCGTAGACGAGATAGGGCGCGTCCTTGCGCAGATCCTTGGCCACGCCGCCGGCCCGCGCGTTGGGGCCGGTCACGCCGTAGGGTTCGAACAGGGCCGGGTCGATATAGCCCACGCCCTTGGTGCGCTTCTTGAACACCGCATTGGTGAACAGCACTTTGTCGACATCGGCGAGGTATTTCTCGGCGGTGCGCAGCACCTCTTCCATCCGCCCGGCGAAACCCTCGGGCAGACCCGCCCGAACCCCGCCCGGCAGGATGAACATGTGGTAGATCCGCGCCCCGGTCATCTCTTCGAACCGGTCGAGCATCAGATCGCGCACATAGGTCATCCACTGGCCGATGACGCCCGAACCGAGCGCCCCGGCGATGCCGCCCATCGCCATCATGTAGGAATTGAACCGGCCCATCTCGAGAATGAGCGTGCGGATCCACTGCGCCTGTTCCGGCACCTCGATGCCCGCCAGCTCCTCGACCGCGGCCGCATAGCAATATTCGTTGAAATCGGGCTCGGGCACACAGACCCGGCAGACGATCGGGAACACCTGGATGAAGGTGCGCCGCTCCATCAGCTTCTCGAAGCCGCGGTGCAGATAGCCCACATGCGTCTTGCCCTCGACCACCTCGTCGCCATCGACGGTGATCTCGACCGACATGTTGCCGGTGATGCCCGGATGGTTCGGCCCGTGCCAGAGCTTGAGATACTTGCCGGTCTCGAGATCGACCTCGAGCTTGCCGTCGGGGCCGACGTCGGGATACTGGCTGCGGTCGGGATTGAAGCTGAACATCTCTCTCAACCCTCCGGATACATTTTGGATTTCATGTGGTCGCGCGGATCGTTCGTGGCCCGGCCCGGACGGTCGCGGTAGGTCTGCTGGCTGTAGGCGAGCGTATCGAAATCGCGCCGGTAGGGCGGCATGTCGGTCCAGCCTTCGAGGATGAACTCGTCCATCACCCGGGGGGAACCCGGGAAGTTGATCCCGAACATCTCGCGCAACTCGCGCTGGTAGGTCTCGGCCGTGGGCCAGATATCGTGGATCGAGGTGAACTCGACGGGATCCTTGCGCTCGAGATAGACCCGCAGCCCCAGCGTCTGATTGGCCGCGCGGTTGTTGAGCATGTAGGTGAGCTGGAATTTGCCCTCCTCGATCCAGTCGACGGCGGTGAGCAGCACGAGATGGGTGAACCCCTCGATGTCGCGCAGCTCGACGAGCAGCGCGCGCAGGCGGTCGTTGTCGGTGAGATCGACGAAGGTGAGGTCGGGGCGCTGGAAAATGGGCGCGCCGAGCTTATGGCGGGAGGTCAGTCGTTCGATCAGTTCACGCATATCCATCACCAGCTGTAATCCGGCATGTCCCAGTCCTTGATCACGGACTTCTGGTTGGCCTTGTACCAGTCGAAATTCTCGGCGTATTTGTTCGCCCCCTCCGCCTCGCCGCGGCGGATGATCTTCTTGAGCTCCATGAGCCCGGCGAGCAGCGCTTCCGGCCGCGGCATGCAGCCGGCGATGTAGAGATCGACCGGCAGGTAATCGTCGAGCCGCTTGATCGTGTTGTAGCTGTCCCAGTACATGCCGCCGTTGATCGTGCAGGAGCCGAGACCGACGACGAACTTGGGCTGCTGCATCTGCTCGTAGGCGCGGATCGCGCGCTTGAGCGTCTTGACCGAGAGATAGCCCGAGATGATGAGCAGGTTCGCCTGCCGCGGCGTCGGCCGCCACTGGATGCCGTAGCGGTAGGCGTCGAACCGGGGCGTCATCAGGGGCCGCATCTCGATCGCGCCGCACCCCGTGCCGAAGCCGAGGATCCAGAGCGAATTGGCCCGCGCCCAGTTGTAGAACCCCTCGACGATGGCCGAGTAGGATTTGCGGTGAACCTTCGGCGCCTCCTCGCAGAAATAATCGCGAAGCGGGTCGATCTCGATCACCTGCCCGTCGGGCGCGGTCACCGTGCGCGGCCGCATCTCTTCGCGCAGGGGAAACTCGGTCTCGGTGTCCTTCCTGAAGGACTTGTCCATATCTTTCATGAGCTTACACCATCAGGATTGCGAGGACGCCGACCGGCAGACCCCATTTGAGGAAGAACTGGATCGATTGCTCGACCCGGAACCGCGGGTAGACCACGCCGATGAACACCGAGACCATGTAGATCGCGAAGATCTTGACGAAGAACTCGGGCCAGGACGTCGCCCCGCCGAAGAACAGGTTCATGTAGATGACCGTCTTGGCGATCGGGTAGAGCACCCGGTTGGTCTGCATCAGCGCGAGATACGACGAATGGTATTCGGTCGGCGGGCCGATCGGGATCTCCTGCGGCGCCAGCACCACGTCGAACGGTGCCCGCATCATCGTGCCGACGAAGGCGAACATCGCGGCCACGGTTGCGAGCGGGTTGGTGAACAGCGTCCAGTTGAAGATCGAACCCTGCTGCGCCGCCACGATATCGGTGATGTTGAGCGTCTGGTATTGCAGCGAGATCGCGAACACGCCGAGCGCCAGCGGAAGCTCGGCGGCCGTCACCTGGCTGAGACCGCGCGAGACGCCGATGGCCGAATGCGGATGCCCGCTCTCCGCCGCCCCCAAGGCCATCCCCAGCGTGCCGAAGAACACGAAGTAGAGCGCGAGGATCAGGTCGCCCGCGAACGAGAAGTTCTGGTGCATCACCGAGCCGTAAATCGTCGGCACGAACAAGATGAGCCCGATCCCGCCGGTAAGCCGGAACACCGGGCCGAGGTAGAACATCACCCCGTGGCTGATCTTGGATCTGAGCGCGATGTTTTTCAGCAGGTCGATGTAATTCTGCCAGATCGGGATGCCGTAGCGCCCCCCGACCCGCGCGCCGATCTTCTGGATCAGCGCCGTCATCAGCATCCCGTAGTTGAGGATGATGAACAGCGTGAGCAGCGCGTAGGGGATCTGGATCCATTGAAAGGTCATTGCGCGCCTCCAAGGACGATGAGGTAGACCGCGACCACGAACACGAGCACCTGTACCGCGTAGGTCTGGCCGTTGCCGGTATAGAGCCGTCGGGTGAAATCGGCGGTGCTGTGCAGCGTATCGGTGACCGCGCCCCAGAACGTGGTGACCAGCGGCATCACCAGGAAGCCCACCGCCTTGCGGTAGGGGGCGAAGAAGTTCCAGGCGAAATGGGTGGTCTGCGGTTTGAACGGCCGCTCGGCCGAGAACACGATGTTGAACTGCTTCACCTTCTGGGCGTTGAGGCCCATCGACATGAGCAGCAGCAACACGGCGACGAAGATCACCCCGATCACCACCATCACTGCCACCGGGCTCCAGTAGCCATAGGTGGACGTGATCGCCCGGCCCGACCAGACCAGCGGCTGGTCGCCGAAGAACGTGCCGATATAGGCGTCGACCTTCTGCAGCGCCATGCCGGGCAGCACCGCGAAGGCGAGGAGCGCCAGCACGAACATCATCTGCGGGATGACGAGCCAGACCGGCGCTTCCTTGAGCTTGCGGTGCTCGTCCTTGAGCTGGCCGAAGAAGATCGTGTGGATCAGCCGGAACAGGTAGAGGAAGCCGATCGGGCCGGAGATGAAGATCAGAACCATCGGCAGGCGCAGATCGGAAGCCATGATCGCGTTGTAGAACAGCCACCGTCCACCGAAGCCCGACAGCGGCGGCACGCCCGACATCGCGATGATGCCGATCAGCACCGAAACGAAGGTGAAGGGCATCAGCGTGATGAGCCCGCCCATCTTGTACATGAGCTTGGTGCCGGTGCGCTTGTAGACGCCGCCGACGGCGAGGAACAGCATCGACTTGTAGATATAGTGGTTGATGACGAACATCAGCGCGAGCAGCCAGCCGACGTGGTTCATCAGCGCGAGGCCGAACACCGCGTAGCCGAGCTGGCTGATCGACGAATAGGCCAGGAGCCGTTTCGCGTCTTCCTGGAAGATCGCCATCACGCCACCCAGGAGCGCCGAGATCGCGCCGATCCAGACCAGCACCTCGGTGAGGTCGATGCTGCCGATCTTCTGCCGTCCCATGGTCATCACCAGGAGGAACAGCCCGTAGAGCCCGGCCTTGAGCAGGATGCCCGAGACCATCGGCGAAACGTCGGTCTCGGCCTCGGCATGCGCCCCCGGCAACCAGATGTGGAGACCGATCGAGGCGGTCTTGGTCATGAAGCCGACGGCAAGCAGCGCGAACACCCACGGCGCCGCCGGCACCGAAGCCTCGGCGATGGCGGAAAGCCCGGATTTGAGTTCGAACGGCTGCACCCCGGTCGAGGCGAGGGCGAAGCCCGCGAGGATCAGGAACGCGCCGCCCAGCGAGAACAGGATATAGGAGAGCGCATGAGGCTCGCCCATCCGCCCGCGCAGGATCAGGAAGTAGGAGCCGATGGTGAGCACTTCCCAGGCGGCGAAGAAGTCGAACGAGGTCTGCGCCTCGATCAGCAGGGCGAGGCCCGCATACATCAGCATCGTCGGCACGTAGAAGCCGATCCGCCGCCCGTGTTCGTAGAACGAGGCGATCAGGATCACCGCGCCGCCCACCAGCATCACCGCGGCGAAGATCATCTGCAACGGGTCGTAATTGCCCATCCGGAACCAGAACCAACCGACGAGCCCGACGATGGCGATGATGTTCTTCACCCAGGCCGGCAGCGGCTCGAGCACGATGAACAGGAGTGCGAACAGCACAGGCACCAGGGTGAGAAGGTTCGGGTTGAGCGAAATGCCGCCCCAGACGAAGCCCAGCGCCCAGCCCGCCGCCAGCGCGGCGACGACGACGGCCACCTTGTCGACCGCGAAGCCGGGGAACCGCTCCTGCGTCTCGCGCTTGATCGCATAGCCGAAGAACCTGAACATGTAGCCCGCCTCGACGAGCGCGCCCGCGAGAATGAGCGCCATGATCCAGAACCGGCCGGAGCCCGCGAGCGCGTGCATCAGATCCCATTTGGCATAGAAGCCCGGGAACGGCGGCAGGCCCACGAGCATCGCGACGAAGCTCGCGAAGGCGAAGACGAGCACCGGGTTCGCGCGCAGGATCGCCCAGTCGGCGAGCCCGCGCCCTGGCACGAGACCCGAGATCCAGTAGAGCCCCGCCTTGGCCACCGCATGGGTGATGAGCACGCCGCCCGCGACGAACAGGTAGCCTTCGCCCAGAATGTCGCGCTGACCCACGATGGCGAACACGAGACCGATCTGCGCGACCGAGGAATAGCCGAGCAGCCGGCGATCGTTGTCCTGCTTGAGCGCGAGCACGTTGGAGCCGAGGAAGGTGAAGAGGCCGATGACCGTCATCAACGGAAGCCACGCGGGCCCGGCGGCGGCGACGAGCTTGTCGGCCGCGAACAGCGCGGCGGTGCCCGAGGCGGCGGAGAAGATCGCCGAGAAGCCGGGATGGGCGGATTCATAGATGTCGAGCGCCCAGCCGTTGGCCGGGAACGGTTTCAGCTCCAGAACCAGCGCCATGAGCACGAGGAACATCGCGAGCGACGCGCCCTGGAGCCCGAAGGGCACGGCGGCGATGTCGTCGATGTTGAGCGAGCCGTTGGCGTGGTAGGTGAAGATGATGCCGATCAGCAAAAGGATCGACACGATCTGGCTGACCACGAGGTATTTGAACCCGGCCGCCACGGCGCGGGCGTCTTCCGAGAGCAGCACCAGCCCGCCGGTGGCGATCACGATGAGTTCGAAGAACACGAAGAGGTTGAAGACGTCGCGGGTGAGCACGAGGCCCGACAGCGCCATCACCATGACGAGCAGCACCGACATCGCCCCCTTGCCGAGCCGGCACAGCGCCGCGCGCATGTAGAAGGCGGCGAGCAGGCCGGTGGCGTTGATCACCGTGAGCAGCCAGGCCTCGGCGAGACCGATGTGCAGGTTGATCGCGAACGGCGGCTGGGTGCCGGCAGTGAGGATCGTCGCCGGTTCGACCGTCCCGCGCGACAGCGCCACCGTCCAGTCGTAGGCGATCCAGGTCATCACCGCGAGTGCGGCGACGGTCAGGGTGAAGGCAAAACCCTTCTGGTCGGATTTCACCAGGCCGAGCAGGAACGCGGTGCCGAGGCCGACCGCAATGATGAAGATTGCGCTTACCATTTCAGCTCCGTGAAGTTCGAGATGTCGAGGCTGTGGCGCGCACGGAACAGCCGGTAGGCATAGGCGAGCATCAGCGCGGTGACCCCGAGGCCGATGACGATCGCGGTGAGAACGAGCGCCTGCGGCACCGGGTCGATGATCCGGGTGGCGGCATCGGCCACCGGCACCGCGCTATCGAGGATCGGTGCGGTGCGGCCGGGCAGGTAGCCGACCGAGACCAGCACCACGTTGACCCCGGTGTCGGCGATGGTGAATCCCACGATCATCCTGAGGATGTTGCGATGCGTGAGCGCGCCGTAGAGCCCCATGAGGATCAGCACGAAGCCCGTGGCCATGGCGATTTGCGGGAGCATCACGCATCCTCCGTTTCTTCGAGGCTTTCGAGGATCGAGCTGAACTCGGCCCCGACCTTGAGCCCGATGAGCGTGTAGATGAGCGGGATCGCCCCAGCCGACAGGATCTGGCCGAACTGGCCGAGCGGCAGGATCCGGTTGTCGAGGAAGCCGCCGGCCCAGGCCATGCCGGCAAGCCCGATCAGCACGTAGAACAGGCCCGACAGGCTCTCGACCCGGTGAATCACCGCCTTGCGGAACCGCTTGCCGGGATCGGCGAGCAGCAGAAGCAGCATGCCCGACGCGAGCACCGCCCCGCCCTGGAAGCCGCCGCCGGGGGTGAGGTGACCGTTGACGAAGATATAGGCGCCGAACATCAGGATCAGCGGCAGCAGCATCTTGGTTCCGGTCTGAAGCAGTTCGCCCGAGGGCAGGAAGCCCGAGCCCGACGCGCCCCGCGGCGCCTTCGACTGCCCGAGCACGAGCGCGACGATGGCGGCGGTTAGGAACAGCACCGTGACCTCGCCCAGGGTATCGAGCCCCCGGTAGGTGACGATGATCGCGGTGACGACGTTCTGCGCTCCGGTCTCGGCCGGGGTGTTGACGGCGTAATACTCGGCCGTCCGGTTCAGCGCCGCGTCGGCGCTGTAGCCGGTGGTCAGCGACCAGAAGGCGGTGCCGAGCAGCAGGAGAAGGACCAGCGCGACCGCGGCCCGCGAGGTGAAGTTACTGGTCATTGCCGCCCTCCCGGCGAATTCGCCCCATGACATAGAAGAACAGGAAGGTGGTGAGGCCCGAGCCGATGGCGGCCTCGGTCATCGCCACATCGGGCGCGGCGAGGACGAGAAAGATCACCGAGGCGAACAGGCTCACGAGCCCGGCCGCGATCACCGCAACCGGCGTGGTGCGAGTGACGAGGGCGACGAAGGCGGCGGCGATGGCGGCGAGGCCGAAGCCGATGACGGCGGCGAGGGGCAGCGCGATCATGTCAGGTCTCCCGCGTCCTGCGCGAGCGCGTCGTGCTTCGTCTTCGCCGTCAGCGGCACGCCGGCGCGATGGGCGGCGCGGGCGAGCACCTGGCTCGACAGCGGGTTGGTGTACATCAGGAACAGCATGATCAGCAGAAGCTTGACGGCCCAGCCCGGCACCATGAGCGCGGCGCCGAGCAGGAGGAGCAGCGTGCCCAGCGTGGTGGCCTTGGTGCCGGCCTGGATGCGGTTGTAGGTATCGGGCATCCGGTAGAGCCCGAGCCCGCCGAGGAACAGGAACAGAGCGCCGGCGAGCAGCACGAGCGATCCGATGAATTCGAGGACGGCCATCATTCGCCTCCTTCCAGATAGCGGGCGGCGACGATCACGCCGAGGAACGACAGGAGCGCATAGACCAGGGCGACATCGAGATAGATCGACCGCCCTCCGACCAGCGCGGCGATGACGATGCCGGCGATCGAGAGAATGGTGAGCACGTCGAAGGCGAGCACCCGGTCGACCGCGCGGGGCCCGGCGGCGAAGCGGATCATCGCCAGCACAAAGGCTGCGGCCACGAGCGCGCCGGCGATATAGAGCACGATCTCAGTCATACATCTTCTCCAGATAGCGTTCGAACCCCGCCACGATCTCGCGCGTCGCGGTCTCGACATCGGTCCCCTTGGCGACGACCCAATGCACGTAGAGCGTGTCGCCCTTCATCTCGACACTGAGCGTGCCGGGGGTGAGGGTGATCGAATTGGCGAGCAGCAGCCGCGCGACCGGATGGGTGAGCCGGACCCGCGTCGCCACGATGGCCGGTTCGACCGGCAACCGCGGGCTGAGCACGATGGCGGCCATCTGCAGATTGGCCTTCACCAGCTCCTTGAGGAAGTAGCCCACATACAAGAGTGAGGCGACGAGCGCCTCGGCGGTGAACTTGTGGCCCGACAGCACCGACAGCGACTCGCGGAACAGGACCGCGATGGCTCCCGCGACCACCACGCCCACCGCCAGCGTGCCGAGGGCGACCGACCCGTTGAGCAGGAGCCAGATCACCAGAAGGGTAAGGAACAGCTTCAGTGGTTCCAGGCTGCGTGACATCTCTCTGCCCTCCGAGGACCGGCGCGGCGCCCCTGCCTCCCGCGTGCATCGCAGGGTAGGAAGCCCGTGCCGGGGGTGGTTTCGCGCATGTATCTGGGGTCCGTGACCCGCCAACTTGACGCGGGTTAAAACACACATTCATCCATCGCGATTTGACGTGGAACAAATTACCAAACCGAAAACGCGGGTGATGTGGCCGATTTGCCGCGCCGCATGGCGGCAATGCAGCGCGCGCATGACCGGGTCCGGCTCACCCGGACTCGCTCAGGCGTCGAGAGGCCGGTCGGTACCCGGCCCCGCCTTGCGGGGCTGGGTCGCCGGGGGATGGCGGGCGCCGCGAAGGCCGGCGGATCAGGCGGGGAAGATCACACCCTTGCGCAGGATGAAGCAGCCATAGGGCCGGTCTTCGCTGCAGCGCACCACCGCGAAGGTATTCCGCGCCCGCGCGTAGAACGCCTGCCGTTCGAGCGAGGCGGTGCCGCCGCCCTCGGGCAGGTTGGCACGGATCACCGCGAGCCCGTCTTCATGTACCGGCTCGGGCACATCGCCCCGCCCGTCGGCCTGCATCCACAAGGCGCCGGCCGGCACGAAAGCGTCGAGCGGCAGCGCCGAACAGATCAGTCCGATCGCTTCCGGCGCCATGAACCCGGCCAGCTCGACCAGCCGGCCGGTGACCGTGCTCGCGGCGGTCGCATGCGCGGGGAAGTTGCGGTCGGCCAGCACCAGCTCGTCGCCATGCCCCATCCGCATCAGCACATCGAGAAGGTCCGCCGTCATTCGCGGATCGAGATTCTTCAGCATCGGTCATCCTCCCATTTGCGCGCGGCCGCGGGCGGCTCGTCGACGCCCCCGCGCCGGCCCCGCCCCGCCGGACCGCACCACCGGAGCGCGAACCCCGCGTGCGCGGCCTCGGCCCGAGTCTAGCGCCCGCCCGCACCGCATCAAGCCCGATCGCCGGACAGCGCCCTCGCCCGCCGGGCGGCACATCCGCGTTGGTGACACCGTTTGCGCCCGCATCGAAACGGATCAAATCGCCGGGTCCAACCGCCCGAACCCGGTCATTGACGCTAATTTGAAAATAATATCGCCGAATATCGGTTATTGTCTCAGCTGTAGAAACAATTGCCCTCAAAACGCGGCCATTTCGCCGCCGACTAACCGGATTGTCTATGCCCGAAGTATAATACCCGCCGGCCGGAGCTCCGCTGTATCAGCGCGCGCCACCGGAGGCCAGAGCCAAAAAGCAGGATTCGAACATGCTCGACCGGCGCGGATACCGCCCTGATCGCGGCCGGAACGTCGGCCCGACGCCACCGCGCCGGCGCTCCCCGACCCGGCCCAGCTGGTCGCCGCGGCCGGTGCCCCACCCGCCCCGGGCCGCGCAACCCCCTGCCGGTACGGGATTTTGGCGCCAGGAGCTGCCGCAATTCGTGTCGCGCCAGCGCAGCCGGCTTTCCATCTTCCTTCATTTTGCCCGATTTCGCCGAATCATCGGTCGGATTCGTGCAATTCCGAAGTCGGTTTTTCGTCAAATGTGGCGTTTTCGGGGTCGCGCCCGACAGTCATTTGGGAATATGTGCAGCAGGGTCACAGGTCCGCCTTTTTCTCGTTTTCCCCATAGCCGCGACAATAGCTATTTGAAATATTCTTCGTTGCAGGCTTCTTGGACGAATCGTTGGATTGTCGCATCGAGGGAAACGGTCTGTGCAACAGATTAGGGGGGGTTCGGGCCCGAGCCGATGCTAATCTGAATGAGGCGATTTTGGGGCAGCGGTTTGCCCGAATTGTGCCGGTGGAACGAGTACGATCCGGGGGTTATCCCGTCCCTCGCGGGTTGTGTCCGTACCCGCGATACACTTGTAGGGGGTGTAGCGGGGGCGGTGACAGACCGAGCGGCCGAATAAGAGCCGGGGATCGTACGAAGGACATCGGTCCGAGCAATTGGAAGGGGTGGGAAATGACTAGAACACTGACCGGAAGCCGGGTCGAAGCCGGCGTTCTGCCGGTAACCGAGGTGAAACGCGCGATTGCGCCTCACGTCGATGTCGCCGCGGAACTGCGTCCGCGTCTGCGCAAGGCGATTGAAACCTTTCCGCGGCCGTCGATCGGCACGAGACCGGCCGAGCACACCTGGTACCTGCGTCGCGGCAAGCGGATGATGGACGTTGCCCTCGTCCTCCTGGCCGCCCCGTTCATCCTTCCCGTGGTCATGCTCACCGCGCTGGCGCTGTGGCTCGAGGGCGGCATGCCCTTCTATCACCAGGACCGGATGCGCGCCGACGGCACCCGCTACCGGATCCTCAAGCTGCGCACGATGGTGATGAACGCCGACAAGATGCTCGGCGAACTGCTCGCCAACGACGCGGAGCTGCGCCGCGAGTGGGACGAGACCCAGAAACTGAAGAACGACCCGCGCATCACCCGCGTCGGCCGCGTTCTGCGGGTGACCTCGCTCGACGAGCTGCCGCAGCTGTGGAACGTGCTCACCGGCGAGATGAGCCTGATCGGCCCGCGTCCGATGCTGCCCGACCAGGTCGCGATCTACGACGGCCCGATCTACTGGGGCATGCGTCCCGGCCTCTCCGGCCTGTGGCAGGTCTCCGATCGTAACGACCGCAATTTCGACTACCGCGCCGAGATGGACCGGGTCTATCGCCGCAAGGTCTCGTTCCGCGAAGACGTGTCGATCATCTTCCGCACCGTCGGCGTGATGCTCAAGCGGACCGGCTACTGACGCACCGCCAGCAGCCGCTCCGAACACGACAAGTTGCCAAAGTGACATTTGCCGGTCGACCTGACGGGAGAACCTGATTATGAACCAGTTCAACCCGGATTTCCACGCGGACGATTCCCAAAGGTCCATGGCGAACGACGACGAGAACAACGCTGGCCAGCCGCGCCAGAAGCCGACCGGCACGGCCCTGGTCCCGGTTCGCCCCAGCTCCCTCTACGGGGTCGAGAGCGACCCGCGCGAGGAAGTCTGGTCGATCCTCGAAAAGGCGGTGCGCACCGATGCCGAGGTGCCGCGCTCGTGGCGCCGGCGCAAGGCCGCCGACGCCCGCGCCGCCGCCGTCCAGGCCTTCGACCAGCTGCGCACCCAGCTCCTGCAGGCCGTCCGGTCGGACAATCTCAAGCGGATCGCCATCGCCGCGCCGCTCGCCGGCAACGGATCGACCTTCGCCGCGGTGAACCTCGCCCGTTCGCTGGCCCGTGTGCCCGGGATCAAATCCGTGCTGCTCGATCTCAACCTGCGCAATCCGGGCGTCGCCGACATGATCGGCGTCGAGACCGATGGCGACATGGACGAGTTCCTGACCGGCGAGGTCTCGTTCTTCGAACACCTCGTCCGCTACAGCGAGGGCCTCGCCCTCGGTGTTTCGGAAAGCCCGCGGCCCAACGCCTCGGACCTGCTGCAGAGCGCCATCGTCGCCGGCACCGTGAAGGAAATGGAACAGATCCTGCGGCCCGACCTCGTGCTGCTCGATATGCCGCCGATCCTCGAGTACGACGATCTGAACGCGATCCTGCCGCATGTCGACGGCGTGCTGCTGGTGGCCGACGGAACCCATACCCAGGCCCGACATATCGAAGAATGCGAACGCCTCATCAAGAAGCGCTCGAAGCTGCTCGGCGTGGTGCTCAACCGGGCCCGCGCCTGACCGGGCGGCGAAGGCCGGCCGAAATGTCAAAGTCTCGAAACACTCGTGCCGCAGTTCTGCCGTGGCCCGCTGATCTTATCTGAACGCCTGTAATGTGACGGAACGCTGCCCATGTCGCCTTTGGAAATGATCGAAGAAATCCTCGACATCCTGCGCCGGCGCTGGCGCCTGATCGCGCGCGTCACCCTGCTCGGCGTCTTCGCCGCCGCGGTCTTCGCCCTGCAATCGCCGCGCGTCTACCAGAGCTTCGAGGTGATCCAGGTCGAACAGCCCACCGTCTCGGCCGACACCGTCGACGGCATCGGCGATTCCGCGTCCGCCCGCCAGCTCCAGCAGATCCAGCAGCGCCTGTTCGCCCGCGAGACCCTGCTCGAAATCGCCAACGATTTCGGTCTGTTCGACGACAAGCCCGGGCTTTCGGAAGTCGAGCGCGTGGCCCTGATGCGCAAGACCGTCACCGTCGACACCGTCGCCGCCGCCCGCCAGGGCTTCTCCGACGACGGCACCATCTCGATCCTGTCGGTGCAAGCGCAATGGTCCGATCCGGTCATGGCCCGCGACCTCGCCCGCGAGTTCGCCCGCCGCACCCTGCAGCTGAGCTCGAGCCAGCGGCTCGAAAGCGCCCAGCAGGCGCTCGACTTCTTCCGTCTGCAGGAAGAGGCGCTGAACGCCGAGATCAACCAGGTCGAGGACGAGCGCGAGACCTTCCGCAACCAGAACGCGCTGGCGATCCCGGGCTCGATCGACTCGCTCCGCAGCGACATCGGCGCGATCAACACCTCGCTTCTCGACATCGAGCAGCAGATCCTCGCCAAGCAGGGCGAGATCCAGCAGATCAGCGCGGGCGACCGCACCTCCGAAGTCGCCAAGCTGCGCGCCCAGATCCGCATCGACTCGCTCAACAAGGATATCGACGCGCTGAACCTCAAGCGCGACGCCCTCGTCGCCAACCGCGACAAGCTCGAATCCGCCCTCGCCCGCGTGCCCGTCGTCGAGCGTCAGATCAACGATTACGACCGTCGCCTCGCTGGCCTCCAGGAAGAGCTGAGCGTCGTCGCCGGCCATCGCCGCGAGGCCGAGACCACCTATGCGCTGGAAGCCCGCGACCAGGGCGGCCGCCTCACCGTGATCGAGACCGCGACGGTGCCGGAATACCCCTCGTCGCTCAGCCGCAAGATCGTCGTGCTGGCCGGCCTCGTCGGCGGCGCGATGCTGGGCGTGGGCATCGCCTTCCTGCTCGAGCTTCTGCACCCCGTGATCCGCTCGGCGGCCCAGATGACCCGGCGCACCGGCATCGTCCCGGTGGTGACCATCCCCGCCATCGGGACCGATCACGCCACCGATCCGGGCCGCAAGGGCCGGCGTGCCTATCGCGGGACGTTGTAGCACATCCGTGCTACATCGGACGGACCGGCGCTCCTTGGGACCGCGGCACCATGACGGCCCGTGGGCGTGGCCGGACAGAGGGCTCCGGAAAAGGAACGTGACGTGACCATCGCCTATGTGTTGAACACCTACCCGCAGCCCTCCCACAGCTTCATCCGCCGCGAGCTGCGCGCGCTCGAACGCCAGGGGCACGAGGTGCTGCGCCTGGCCATGCGCCGCACCGAGCTGACCCTCGTCGACCCCGGCGACAAGGCCGAGGCCACCCGCACCGTCTACGTGCTCGATGCCGGCGGCAAAGGGCTCGCGAAGGCGTTGTCGGGCGCGCTGCTGCGCAACCCCGGCCCCACCCTCGGAGCCCTGCGGCTGGCGATGAAGATGGGCAAGGCCTCGCCCGCGGGGCGTTTGCGCCACCTCATCTACCTCGCCGAGGCCGCGATCGTGAAGACGCGGTGCGAAGACGCCGGCGTCACCCATGTTCACGCCCATTTCGGCACCAATGCCGCCGCCGTCGCGACCCTGACCCGTGTGATGGGCGGCCCGCACTACAGTTTCACCGTCCACGGCCCCGAGGAATTCGACGCCGTCGCCGCGCTTTCGCTCGCCGACAAGATCGCGCATGCCGCCTTCGTCGTCGGCGTCAGCCAATTCGGCCGCAGCCAGCTCTGCCGCTGGACCCCGCTTTCCGACTGGGACAAAGTCAAGGTCGTCCATTGTGGCATCGAGCCCGACGCCTTTCCCGAACCTGCCCCGGCCGACCCGCACCCGGGCCTCCACCTCGTCGCCATCGGCCGCTTCGTCGAACAGAAGGGCCAGAAAGTGCTGATCGAGGCGATGACGGCGCTGAAGGAGCGCCTGCCCGACGTCACTCTCGCCCTCGTCGGCGACGGCGAGCTGCGCGGCGAGCTCGAGCGTGAGATCGCCAAGGCCGGTCTCGACGGTCGGGTGCGGATCACCGGCTGGCTCGACGAGGCCGGCGTGCGCGCCGAGATCGCCCGCGCCGACGCGCTGGCGATGCCGAGCTTCGCCGAGGGGCTGCCGATGGTGATCATGGAAGCGATGGCCATGGCCCGCCCGGTGATCTCGACCCTCATCGCCGGCGCGCCGGAACTGGTGCTGGAAGGCGAAACCGGTTGGCTGGTGCCGGCGGGCGACGCCCTCGCCCTCGCCGACGCCATCGCCACCCTCGCCGCCACCCCGCAAGACCGCCGCGCCGAGATGGGCCGGGCCGGCCGCGCAAGGGTGTTGGAACGCCACGCCATCGACGGCCAGGCCGAACGGCTCGCGGGCTTCATCGCCGCGGCGATCTGAAGACCACCGGGACGCGTGGCGGCCGAAGCCGGGGGTTTTCCACCCCCGGACCCCCGGAGGATATTTGCCGACCAAAGAAGCGACGCCGGAGAGATCGAGTTTCGGCCTGCGCGGCGCCTAGCGCCCCCGGGTCCAGCCGCCGGAATCCGCCCCGGTGCGCGAAGCGATCTTGATCACCGAATAGACGATCATCCCCGGCGGATCGGTGACCAGCAGCCGCAGCGCGCCACTGAGCCCGACCTTTTCGACCCCGTCGTTACCCATGAGCTCGGGATGCAGCGCCGCCACCTCGCGCACGCCGCGATCCTGCCGCCGGCGCACCCGCATCAACGGCAGGAACCCGTCGGTCAGCGGCCATTCGTAGCCTTCCGGCACCTCTATGCGCTCGTCGGGCGTGAAGGCGAGCCGGGCGAAGGCGTCGTCGCCGCGCACCTTCGGCCATTTGCCCCAGCGCGCGCGCCCCGCCCGGTTCATCGCGAACACGCCGAAGCCCGGCGCGGTCGCGTTGAACATCGGCAGCCGGGTCCAGATCCGCGCGTAGGCCCGCGTCGCGGCCGAGGGCGAGCGCATCACCGCCGGCCGGCCGCTGCCGTAGCGCGGCACATCGGTGTCGAGCGCCTCGGCCAGCGCCGCCACCAGCCGCGGGCTGACGATCACGTCGGCGTCGATATAGGCGAGCACCCGGCCGGTCGCCGCCTCCTCGCCGAGATCGAGCGCGAGCGGCTTGCCGCCGGCCGCGCTTTCGATCACCCGGTAGCTCCAGCCCGCCGCCTCGGCACGGGGGCCGAGCGCGCGGGCGATCTCGGCGGTCTCGTCGCGACAACCGTTCGGCACCACGATGAGCTCGGCCGCGATCCCGTCGAGCCGCGACGCGATCAGCGACGCGAGCGTCGCGCCGATGTAATCGGCCTCGTTATGCGCCGGAATGATCACGCTGATCTGCGCACCGTCCATCGTCGTCATCCTTGTTCCCCTGCCACCCGTTACTGCCCCGCCGCATCGCGCGCCGCCACCAGCGCATCCCAGCGCGCCGTCCGGTCGCCGAGGTGGCGCAGGTTACCCCAGCTTCCCCACTGGCTCGGCGAAGCGATGTCGAGGTACGCCACGAACACGCCCGCGTCGAGCCCCTTCCAGCCGTCGAGCAACTGCCGGTAGAGCGCCCCCATCTCGGACGTGTAGTTGAGATGGGTGAAGAAATCGGTGAGCTCCTCGTCGTCGATCGCCTCCCAGCCGGCGACGACATGGGTGCCACCTTCGTAGGCCACCAGTTCGAGCCCGTGATCAGCCGCCACCTCGGCCTGGTAGGCCAGCGTCTCGGCGACCAGCGAGGCCACGTCGATCACCCCGTCCTTGGGCCCGTCGCCCCCCGACAGATGCGTCCAGGCGCGCATCGTCGCCGCGTCGAACCGGTGGTCGAGCACGTATTGCGCCCGCGCCGTGCCCTCGAGCTTCAGCGTATCGGCATCGCGGATCGCCGCTTCGGTGCTGTCGGCGATCCAGCCCTTCACTTCCGGCACCCATTCGTCATAGCCGAGGTGGCCGCCGAAATAGCCGGTGACGGCATAGGCGTCGAAATGGGTATAGGGCGCGGCGCGGCCGCGCTCTTCCTTGACCCAGAGCGGCGCGTCGAGCACCTGTTCCTCGAGCCCGAGCCAGGCGGTCTGGGTCGAGATCACCCGCACCAGGCGCTCATCCGCCGCCGCGCCGAACACCTCGGTCCAGATATCGGCCATCTCGACCGAGCGGGCGGCGTAGAATTGCAGCCAGGAATTGTCCTTGCCCCAGCGTGCCTTGGCCTGCTCGTCGGCCCAGGTGGCCTGGGCGAAGCCCCAGTTCCAAACCTCGTTGGAAAACTCGACATAGGCCTTGCGACCGGGATCGAGCCCGTCGCGCACCGTCTCCGCAAACCGGCGGATGAACGCGTCATCGGCGAGATGGGGAATGTTGAACCACGGATCGGCCCCGATCTCGTTGGCCAGCGCCACCATCAGTTCGACCGGCGCGCCGCCGAGCGTGTAGGTCGCATCCGCAAGCTCGGGCCGGTCGGCCCAGTGAACCAGCGGGGAATCGTTGGTCTCGGCCCAGTCCATGAACCGGAGCACCTCGAACCCGTCGATCAGCGCGAGCCAGTCGGGGTTGAACCGCTCCCCGGCAGAATAGGCTGCGAGCCGGTCGGTCCGCACGATGGTGATGTTGCGCAGGTAATCCCCGGTGCCGGCCGGATCGGTGACGTAGATGTCGAGCAGCACCGAACCGTTGCCGGGCACGAAATCGAACTCGAGCGCGCCCCTGCCCGGCGCGACATTGGTCGCCCCGCCGCTCACGCCGATCTCGCCGGTGCCTTCCCAGCTCACCCGGTAGCGCCCGGCCGCCCCGCCGGCATCAGCCGGAAAATCGGTGAACAGCAGCGTTCCGATCGAGCTCAACCCCGCCGGGATCGTCTTCGGCCATCCGTGTTCATCGAGCGTGCCGGCGGCGACGAGTTCCTCGTAGCTCATCGCCTCCCACTCGTCCGGCCCGTGGCCGATCCAGGGTCGGGACGACTTCATCAGATCGAGGAGCGGCAGTTCGGTGCCCCAGTCGGCGAAGGAGGCGAGCCCGATGCCCACCCCGCCGGCCTCGGCCCGGAGCGGCGCCAGCGCAACCACAAGCGCCAGCAGCGCGGCCTTAAACATCTGGATCATGCCGGCCTCCCGACCGTTCTGCCGGGCAGCCCAGCGGCGCGCCCGCGATATCTCGTCATTCTGCACAATCGATCCCCGTACGACGCCTCAGGCCCGCGCCATGTCGGGCATCAGCACCACCGCGGTATGGATCGCCCCACCCGCGATCGCGAACCGGCCGCCGATATGGTCGTTCTTCGCGAAGGGCCCGGTTTCCTTGAGGAACGTCGCCTCGAACTGTCCGGTGTCGACATCCGGCGTCACCAGGACCGAGGGGAAATCGAGCAGCCGGTGCGTCACCGGGTACTGCGCCTTGTAGACCGCCTCCTTGGCGCTGAAGATGAGCTTGGCGAACAGCCCGCGCCGCGCTTCGGGCTGGGCGGCGAGCCAGGCGCGCTCTTCCAGCGTGCAGACCGTGCGGGTCAGATCCGGTTCCAAGGGGCTGTCGTCCTCGATGTCGATGCCGAGCGAGCGCACCTGCGTCGCCCGCGCCACCACGGCGACGCAGGCGGTGGAATTGTGGCTGAGCGAGCCCACCAGGCCGCGCGGCCAGGACGGCGCGCGCGACCGGTTGGCCAGCACCGGGCGCGGACTGAGGCCGAGCTTTTCCATCGCCCGATGCGCCGCCACTCGGCCCGCGACATACTCACGTCGCCGCCCCTCGACCGCGCGCGGCATCTCCGACAGCTCGACCGGGAACGCACCCGGATATTCCCGCCGCGGATCGGTAACCGCCACGCCGACCTGGCTTTGCGACTGCGACCCGAGAAGGGTTTCGAAGGTGTGCTCGGTGCACTGCATGTCCGCTCCCACCTACTCCGCCGCCTGGGCGTGACCCGCCCGCATCTCGCGGCGCCGCAACATGATGGCGCTGCGGTCGAAGGCCGGCGCCGCGAAAGGCCGCGGTCCGGCGCCGGGAATGTCCTCGGCCCAGAGCCCGGCCCAGGCCGCCACCGAAAGTCTCGGCGCCGCTTCCGCCTCGGCGAGGAGCGCACCCACCGGCCGGTCTGTCGTCCCCTCGCCGTCGAGCGCCTCGAGGAAGCGCCCAAGCGAGCCCGCGAGCCGGCAATGCGCGCCGACGTCGAGCGCATTGGTGTCGTGCCATAGCGTGACCACGCCGCGCAGCGCCGAGAGCGTCAGCGCCGTCCCCTGGATCGGCCCGCCTGCAGAGAGCCCGAGAGCCGGCGTCTCGAAGGGAGCGAGCCCGGGATGGCGGGCGATGATATCGGCGGCGAACCCCCCGGCCCGCGCGGCGGCGAAATCCGGTTCGAGATCTTCCGCGAGTTCGGCCAGCGTCCGCTTCCCGGCCGCGTCGCCGCCGAGCCCGAGCGGCACCCAGGGATTGACGTAGCCGGGCATGGTCTCGGCGGCCGCGATCACGTCGCGCCCGGCGAAGGCGAGACCGCCGCTCCAGTCGTCGCAGGACGCGAGCACCCAGGCGGCCAGCGCCGCGAACAGCGCTTCGTCGCTCAGCCCTTGCGGCGCCGGCAACCGGTGATCGGCCCAGGCCGCAGCCTCGCCGCTCTGCCGCACGAAACCCGGAACCGCGGGCCGGAACGTGCTCAGCCGCGAGCGCCAGTGCCATTGCGACGGCGCCATCGCCACCGCCTGGTGGCGCAACCGCGCCGCCTGCGTCGGGTCGAGCGACGACAGCCGGTCGCCCGGCCGTGCGAGCCCGTCGGCCGCGAGCGGCCGCCGCATCGGATCGGTGAGACCCGACAGCGCCACCGCGCCGGAGCCGGTGGCGACGACGAGCGTCTCGGGATCGGCCGAAAGCACCGTGCCCGGCGCCTCGGATCCCTGCCCCTCCGCCGCGGCAGCAGCGCCGATCAGCACCACCTTGCCGGCCACCTCGATCTTGGCCGAGGCCATCGGATTGCGCGCGCCGCCGAAATCGAGCGCGCGGACGAGCCGCAGAAGCTCGTCGCGTCCCTGGGTGAAATCCAGCCGCCCGTCGCCGAGCGGCCGGGCCGCGTGGCGGAAATAGCGGCGCCTGGCGCGGTCCTGCGGTTCGCCTTCGAGCGCGCCGGCTTCCATGCGATCGAGCAGTGTGTCGAAGCTTTCGAGCCCGGCGGCCTGGCATTTGGCGATCAGCGAGGCGGCGGTCTCGTCCGCCGCGATCTCGAAATCCTGGCGCAGAACCACGTCGCCGAGGTTCTGGTCGGTATCCGGCAGCAACCAGGTCACGCCGTGCCGGGTCTCGCCCGCAAGCAGGGCCCAGACCTGGGTGTTGACGCCGGCGTAATGCGGCAGCGGGCCGTCGTGGTAGCTCACCGCACCGAGACGGGGCAGCGCCAACATCGTCGTGCCGTCCGTTCGCTGCATGCCGACGCCGATCACCCAGTCGGGGCGCGGCCCATCCGGGAGGGCGTCGAGTGAGGGCAGGACCGGCACCCCGGCCGCCTGCGCCCAGTCGCGCACCCGCAGCACCCGGCTGACAACGGCCGTCACCGTCCCGCCCCGTGCGATCACCGCATCGCCGAGGCCCGTCAAAAACCGGTCTTCCCCGATGAGAACAACATTCCCCACTGACATCACTTACCCCCCTACTAGTGACTCCCGCCGGAACCGCCCGCGGGCGCGTCGCGACGCGCGAACATCGCCTGCACCGAATGCTCGATCAGGTCGCGCGCGAAGCGTTCCGACTGGCGGTAGCGTTCCGCCTTCGGATTGACGAGGCGGCGCAGCATCCACACCCCCTCGCCCGCGAGCAGCGCGAGCGTGGTCAGAACCGTGTAGGCCCGACCGTAATTCTTGGTGAAATAATGCAGCCGGCTGTCGAACCAGTACTTCGGCTGCCGCTTCCAGGTGAACATGCCGGTCGACACCCCGCCGATATGCACCACCCGGCTCTCGGGCAGATACCACACCTGCCACCCCGCCCGCTTCGCCCTCAGGCACAGATCGGTCTCTTCGAAATAGAGGAAATAGGTCTCGTCGAAGAGCCCGATCTCGTCGAGCATCGACCGCCGCATCATCACCGACGAGCCCGACACCCAATCGACCTGGGTCTGCTCCTCGGGGGGCGCGGTATGGATCCGGCCCAGCTTGATGATCCGGCTGACCATCATCGTGCGCGCGGCCTCCTCGAACTCGCGCACGAGGCCGGGGAATTCGAACGCCCCATAGGCACGCCGCCCGTCGGGCTTGAGAATCAGGCTGCCCGCGATCCCGGCCTCGGGCCGGGCCTCGAGAAACGCCACCAGCGTGCGGATCGCCTCGGGCTCGGCGATGGCGTCGGGGTTCACCAGATAGACGTAATCGGGCTTGTCGCCGGTCGAAAGCCCGGCCCGGATCGCGAAATTGTTGCCCGACCCGAAGCCGCCGTTATGCCCGGTCTCGTAGACATGAACCCTGCCGCCGCCGGCCCAGCCCTTCGCCGCCACCGCCGCCTTGATCTTGCGGAACGACCCGTCCTGGGAATCGTTGTCGACGATCGCGACCTCGCCTGCGAGGCCCTCCATCGCCACCAGCGCCGCCTCCGCCGCCTTCATCGCATCGTCGGGCGTGCGGTAGTTCAGGATCACTGTCAGGATCGTGGGTTGGGACACGGAAATCATACTCCTTACTCCGCGGCTTTCGCGGGGTGCCAATGGACGGTTTCACCGGGGTTCCTGAACGCCGCCTCGACCCGCGCCCTGAGATAGACGCCGATCTCCTTCGCGCCCGCCCCGGTGGCGAGCGAGGCGAGGTCGTCCGGCAGTTCGTTGACCTCGAGCCGCGGGATCCAGCGCCCCCAGCCGTTGTCGCCGATCTTGGCGGCCGGCGCGGTCGCCTTCTTGCGCGCCCGACGCGCCTTGCGCGACGTGTCGGAGGGTGAGACCAGCAGGGTCACGTTCATGTCGTAGGGCCGGGGCTTGTAGCCACCGATCGCCGCGCGCTGCGCCGTCTCGATGCGCGCGACTAGTGCGGCCTCGGCAAGCTCCTGTTCGGTGGGTTTGCGGCGCAGGCTTTCGGCCACCTTCGTCCGCGCCCGCACGATGAGCTGGCCCGGACGCGAGCGGCGGTTCTCGCGCAGCGTGGGTGGCGCGGCCTCGTTCAGCGCCCGCGCCGGATCGAGCACCGGATGGGTGTCGATCAGGATCACCAGCGCCGTCTCCTGCCGCTCGCTCCGCAACAACCGCGCGACTTCGAGCGCGGTGATCCCGTCGCCGCCGATCCCGCCGATGACATAGGGCCCCTCGGGCTGGACCCGGCGGATCTCCGACATGTGGATGCGGGCGGCCTTCTCGATCGTCCAGCTCTCCGGATCGTCACCGATGAAACCGCCGAGCAACCCGTGCACCGCGCGGTCTTCACGCAGATGCGCCGTGACGGTCGCAAGCCGCATTGCGCCGCGATGGGTCTCGGCGAGCAGGAAGACCGGAGCGGCGCGCGCCACCACCGCCGTGCCCGTTGCCGGGCGGTCCGGAGTTTCCTCGGCCGCGCCATCGGGACCGGCCGACGCCTGCGCAGCCGCGCCGGCATCATCGGGCGCACCGGCCTCGGTCGTCGCCTCAAACGCGTCCTCCGCCGACGAAGGAGCATCCTCGGCCGCGATCTCCTCGGTCTGGGGCTCGACGCCATCGACCGCGCCCGTCGCCTCGGCCGTCAAATCCCCTGCGTCCCCGTCCGTTGCGCCGTCCTGCGTGGCCGGGTCTTCACCCGTCTCGGCTTCCGCGTCATCCTCGGACAGTTCAGCACCGGCCATGTCCGCGCTTTCCGTCGCAGGAAGGTCGAGCACGTCAGGCACATCCTCGACCGGCACGTCCGGTGCGAAAACCGCATCGTCGTCAATCGGTTCGACCGCCTCGGCCTCGTCCGCGACGGGTTCCGCCGCAAGCCCAGCGGCCCCGACGGGCGTGGTGGCCGGTGCCGCCTCGGCCGTTTCGGCCGGAATATCCGCATGCGCCGATGCCGCTTCCTCTTGCGGAAGCGCCGGCTCATCGGGGCCGGGCGCCGCTTCTTCCGGGTCCCACCGCACGGCGTCGGCGGCAAGCAAACGCAATGCCTCGATCTCGATCAGCGGCGCGCCGTCGAAACCGGCGAGCGTCACGTCGAGCCCGGCGTCGTCTCCACCGCCCGAGCGGGCCCAGCTCGCGAAATCCGCGGGCAGCGATCCGTAGACCCGCACCGCCCCGAGGCGCGCCGCAACCGCCGGCGCCTCGGGATCATGGCCGGGCCCCATGTCAGCGGCCCAGAAGCTCGCCAGATCGAACAGGCCGGGGTGCACCGACAGCCCGTCCGCGAGCCTCCCGTGTTCTTCCGGCGCAAGGCTCAGCCGGGCAAGCCCGTGGCCGCCGCCCCGCGCCGCCTCGCGCAACACCCGCCAGCCGGGGCCGAACCGGTACTGCGCCTCGACCGCCACGGCCAGCGTGGCCCCGGCCTCGGCGGCGGCGATATCGTCGCGGCAGCGCATCGCGATCTGGGCGAAATCCACCGGCGCGGGCGCCGGCGCCGAGAGCGGCGCAAGCCGGGCGCTCGCATGGTCGAGCGTCTGCCCCGGCCGCGAACCGGCCCCCGTGAGCCGGGCGCGCCATCCGCCCGCCTCCGCCTCGAGCCGCAGCGTGAGCGCGACCGTGCCGCCCGGTGCCGCGAGGCGCGGCTCGGCGAGCGCGAGGTCGCGGATTTCGTAGGGCCATGCCAACCCCAGGGCCGCCCCGGCTTCGGCGAGGAGCGCGACCACGATCCCGGGCGAGAGCACCGGCGCGCCATCCGCCGCGCGGAGTTGATCCAGCACCCAGGCCGCGCCCGGCGCCCAATCGGACCGGAACGCCCAGGCGCCCTGCCCCAGATCGACCATGCTGTCGATGAGCGGCCCGGACAGCGCGACCGCCTCATTCCCGGACGCGTCATCGGAGACGTCGCCTGCGCCGTCCTCGTCGAGATCGACGGGCGGAAGCACCACATCGTCCCAGAGCTGGCCCCAGTCCACCGCGACGCCGAGCCCGGACAACCGGGCCAAAGCGGTGACGAACGAGCGGTCGTCGGCGATTTCGCGCGACGCCGCCCGGACCGCGACCAGCCGCGCCGCCGGTACCCCGCCCGCTGCGGCGAGCTGTTGCGCCATGTCGCCCCAGCCGAGCGCCACGAACACATTCTCGGACCAGTCCGCCAGCGCCTGAGCCAGCGCGTCGGCGTCGAAACCGTCTCCCGCCGCCCGCCAGAACGCGAGGTCGCGAACATCCTCCACCGGCCCGCCGGCGCGCGCCGACACGACTGGCAGGCCGGGATCGGCGAACCCGTCCGGATCGGGCGACCCGCCGGCGGCGAGCGCGAGCGCATCCTCGAAGGACATGACCCCGGCGACGACAGCGGCCGCAGCCCCGCCACGCGCAACGACGAGTGCCGACGGCACCACCCCCCACGACATCAGGAGCCGGGCCAGCGCCACCTCGACGATCAGGCCGAGCACCGCCTGTGCCTCGGACCGGGCGTCGGCCACCCCGTGCAGGAGCGCGTCGTGCAGATCCTGCCCCGAGCGCTCAAGGTGCAGGGCGAGCCCCTGTTCGACGCTGGCGTGGAATACCGGCTCGGTCTCGTAGAGCCCATGCGGGAACGCCGAGGCCGCGATGCCGGCGCCGTCAAACAGGAACGCCACTTCGGGAGCCACGCCGGCGCGGTCGACATCGAAAACCCCGGGCGCGGTCTCGGCCTCCAGGAGCGCCGCCGCCTCGGCGAGACTTTCGACCACCAGCACGCGGGCGCGCCCCGGGCCGGTCGCCTCGGCGATCAGCGTCTGCGACAGGGCCGCGAGCGACATGTCGGTCAGGTTGGCGAGCCGTGTCGCCAGGCGCCGCGCCTTCGCGGCAAGCGCGTCGCCATCCACGGCGGTCAGGACAATCGGCTGGAACGGAAACAGCTCGCCATCACCCGCGCTCGCGGAACCAACGCCCGCGCGGGTCTGCGCCGCGCCCGAAGGCGGTTCGGCCGGCCCAACAGCGGCCGCATCGGAATAATCGTTAACCTCGGTCTCGCGACCGGCCCTGTGTTCCGTGTCCACTGGCGATCCACAGCTCCCCGGATTGATACCCCCATGCATAGCAGAAGCCTGTATAGTTCGGTACAGATGAGCGCAAATCGCCCCGGCGAATATCCGCCAAGACGATGAAAACAAAAGAAAAACGCCTTATTCACGATGTCTGAACGGTTTCCGCCTTCGAAACAATCTATCCACTCAGGCGAAAATTCCGCAGCAATCAGAAAATCCCGCCCGAAGGTGGTTGGGAAAAACCGGCCCGCTTTCAGTTATGCAACCGATTCGCGGCCCTGCGGACAGAACGCCGCCCCTGGCAAGTTTCCGCGCGCCGCCGCCATCCCCGGCATCCCGGCGGGTTCCGGCCGACCGCCGCGGACCGCCGGCGGGAACCCGCGGACCCCGCGACGGTCCCGCCTCCGGCCCGGCGCGGCACGGGGCGCGATTGTCCCGCAATGCGGAACAATTGTGGCGAACCCGTCCCTTCAGGCGCGAATCGCGCCTTGTTTCGGGGAAGCGGCCCCCAACGGGCCGCATCGCCGGTCTATTCCGGCTTCATTCCCGGTGCAGACTGAGAAAGGCGCCCGCGCAGGCGCCGGGCAGGAACCCAAGAGGTGATCGGTGCAATTCCGCTATGACGACATGACCATCGCGGTCAACATTCCGACTCGCACGGCGCTGGAAGCGGCCGTCACCGCCCGCTGGGCGGCCGGCGAGGGCTTCGCCCTGGCGACGATCAACCTCGACCACCTGGCCAAGCTCGACACCGATCCCGCCTTCGTCGCCGCCTATGCGGCGCAGGATTTCGTCGTCGCCGACGGCTGGCCGATCGTCACCCTGTCGAAGGTCTCGGGCCATCCGGTCGAGCTGATGCCGGGCTCCGAACTGGTCGAGCCGATGTCGGCCTGGGCCGCGAAGGCCGGTGTCAAGCTCGGCCTCGTCGGCAGCCACGACCGGGCGCTCGCCGATGCCAAGGCGGCGCTGGAAGCGCGCACCCCGGGGCTCGAAATCGTCTACACGAACGCCCCAGCCATGGGCTTCGACCCCGAGGGTGACGCGGCCGCCGCGATCCTCGCCGAGCTCGCCGAAGCCGGCGTCGGCCTGTGCTTCCTCGCCCTCGGCGCGCCGAAACAGGAACGCCTCGCCGCCCGCGGCCGCGCCCTCGCCCCGGGCGTCGGCTTCGCCTCGATCGGCGCCGGGCTCGATTTTCTCGGTGGCCACCAGGTTCGCGCCCCGAAGCTCGCCCGCGACCTCAAGATGGAATGGCTCTGGCGCGCGCTCACCTCGCCCCGCCGGATGGTGCCGCGCTACTGGCGGGCGGGAAAGCTCCTGCCGCGGCATCTGCGCGAGGCAAGGCGGCAGCGGCGGGCCGGTTGAGCGGCGTCGCAAGCCGGGGGTTTTCCACCCCCGGACCCCCGGAGAGTATTTGCGCCAAGATGAAGAGGGGCGGGCGCGCGCCCGGCTACTTGTACTCGATGAGCGTCGTCTGCCGCCGGGTCAGCCGCGACCAGTAATAGCCGAGCGCGCCGAGCGAGCCCGCGAACTTGTGCAGCGTCATGAACAGCGCCCATTGCCAGGAGAACCGCGACCCCGCCCCGCGCCGCATCGCAAGCCGCACCACCTGGAGCGGGTAGAGCAGAAGAAGCAGGAGCGCCCAGGGGCCGACCGCGACCGCCGCGAGCAGGATCGCGAGCGGCAGCCACAGCCCCCAGAGCAGCATCCGCCGGGTTTCGCTCACCCAATGTCCATGCGCCCGTCCGTGCCGCGCCGCGCCCTCGGCATAGGCGTGCCCCGCGCGCCGTGCCCGCTTCCACCACTGGCCGAAGCGATGGATCGCCGCGTCATGGCCGGTCATCTCGGCATCGAGCCGCCAGATCTTCTGGCGTTCGAGCCGGAGCCGCAGGCAGAGATCAGGCTCTTCGCCGGCGATCAGCGAGGGATCGAACCCGCCGACCGCAGTGATCGCCTCCCAGCGCACCAAAGCGTCGCCGCCGCAGGCCAGTGCCTCGCCCACCGGCGTATCCCATTCGTCGTCGCAGAGCCGGTTGTAGACGCTTGCCTCGGGCGCGATCTCGCGCCGCCGGCCGCAGGCAACGGCGACGTCGCGGTTCTCGGCCAGAAACTCCTCGGCCACGTCGACCCAACCCGGCGCCAGCGTGCAATCGCCATCGAGAAACTGGACGAACTCGGGCGGGCGCGCGGCCAGCGCGTCGAGGCCCGCGTTGCGCGCCCGCGCGGCGGTGAAGGGTTTGGACATGTCGAGCGGCACCACCACGGCGCCGGTGGCGCGCGCCATCTCGACGCTGCCATCGGTCGAGCCGCTGTCGACATAGACCACCCGGGCGACCTGGCCCCTGAGCGAGGCGAGGCAGGCGACGAGCCGCGCGCCTTCGTTGCGGCCGATGACGATGGCGGCGATGTCGCTCACGACGCCGCCTCCGGCTGGAACCGGGCGGCGATCCGGGCCACGTCCGCGCGCCAATCGGGCTGGGCGATGCCGTAGACTTCGCCGATGCGGGCGCAGTCGAGCACCGAGTTCTCGGGCCGGGCCGCCGGCGTCGGAAAGGCCGACGAGGCCACCGGCTCGATCCGGGGCGGACGCGCGGTGCCGGCGAGGATCGCGGCGGCGAAATCGTTGCGCGCCACAGCGGGCGCGCCTGCGAAATGGTAGAGCCCCGGCACGCCTTTGCCGGCTTCGAAGGCGCGCGCGACGGCGATGAGCGCGTCTGCGACCGCCCAGGCCGGCGTCGGGCTGCCGCGCTGGTCGTCGACCACCTGGAGCACGTCGCGCGTGGCCCCGAGCCGCAACATGGCGGTGACGAAGTTCTTGGCGGTGGCGTCGTAGACCCAGGCGACCCGCAGGATCACCGCCTGACCACCCGCCGCCAGCACTTCGCGCTCGCCGTCGAGCTTCGATTGGCCGTAATAGCCGAGCGGCGCCACCGGATCGTCTTCGCGCCAGGCCCGGGTGCCGGCGCCGTCGAACACGTAATCGGTCGAGATATGCAGGAACGGCACGCCTTTCGCCGCCGCCGCCCGCGCCATCGCGCCGGGCGCTTCCGCGTTCACCAGATGCGCGGCCTTCCGGTCGGTCTCGGCCGCATCCACCGCCGTATAGGCGGCGGCGTTGATGATTGCATCCGCCTCCGCCGCCTCCACCGCCCGCGCGCAGGCCTCGGGATCGGTCAGATCGGCCTCGGCCCGGCCGAGGAACCGCGCCTCGATCCCTTCGCGCGCGCAGGACGCCGCGAGGGCGCGGGCCACCTGTCCGGTCTTGCCGAAGACGAGGAGCTTCATTGCGCCTTCCCCAACCGTTCGCCGACGCCGCGCCGCTCTTGCAGCGGGCGCCACCAGGCCTCGTTGTCGAGATACCAGCGCACGGTGCGGCGCAACCCCTCTTCGAGCGTCACCGAAGGCGACCAGCCGA
Source organism: Maritimibacter sp. (assembly GCA_020441205.1). Taxonomy (GTDB): domain Bacteria; phylum Pseudomonadota; class Alphaproteobacteria; order Rhodobacterales; family Rhodobacteraceae; genus Sinisalibacter. The sequence continues at coordinate 17,185 of JAGRMO010000044.1, read as the reverse complement.
GCTCGGCCTTGATCTTGCTCGCGTCGATTGCGTAGCGCAGGTCGTGGCCCGGCCGGTCGGCGACGAACGTGATGAGGTCGGCATGCGGCGCGGCATCGGGGCGTTCCGCGTCGAGGATCGCGCAGATCATCCGCACCAGGTCGATATTGCGCGCCTCGGCGTTGCCACCGATGTTGTAGCTTTCGCCGAGCCTGCCCTTGGCGAGCACGGTGAGCAGCGCCGTCGCGTGGTCTTCGACGAAGAGCCAGTCGCGCACATTGACCCCCTTCCCGTAGACCGGGATCGGTTTGCCCGCGAGCGCGTTCAGGATCACCACCGGGATGAGCTTCTCGGGGAAGTGGAAGGGCCCGTAATTGTTCGAACAATTGGTGAGCACCACCGGCAACCCGTAGGTCTCGCCCCAGGCCCGCACCAGATGGTCGGACGCCGCCTTCGAGGCCGAATAGGGCGAGTTGGGGTCGTAGGGCGTGGTCTCGGTGAACATGCCGTCTTCGCCCAGCGAACCGAACACCTCGTCGGTCGAGATATGGTGGAACCGGAACCCCTCCGGCCGCCCTGCCCCCACCCAATAGCTGCGGGCCGCTTCGAGCAGATTGAACGTGCCGGTGACATTGGTCTCGATGAAATCGGCCGGCCCGTCGATCGACCGGTCGACATGGCTTTCGGCAGCGAGATGCATCACCGCGTCGGGCGCGTGATCCGCGAACACCCGGTCGAGCGCCGCGCGGTCGCGGATGTCGACCTGTTCGAAGGCATAGCCCGGCGCGTTCGACACCGAGGCGACATTGGTGAGCGAGCCGGCATAGGTCAAGGCATCGAGGTTGACCACGGAATGTCCGTCGCGGATCGCCTGGCGCACCACGGCCGAGCCGATGAAGCCGGCGCCGCCGGTGACGAGGATCTTCATGGCCGCTCCTCCCAGACGAATGGCGATGTCCAGTCGCGAAATGCAGGTGCCGCAGCGTCTTTCGCCGAGACCGTGGCCGCCTCGGGCGCCATGCCCCAGTCGACGCCGAGATCGGGATCGTTCCATGCGACCGAGCCGTCGGCGGCCGCGTCGTAATGGTTATCCACCTTGTATTGCACCAGCGTGTCGGGCTCGAGGGTGACGAAACCGTGCAGGAAGCCGCGCGGCACGAAGAGCTGGTTGCCGGCCTTGGCCGAGAGCTCGACCGCGACCCATTGCCCGAACGTGGGCGAACCCCGGCGCACGTCGACGATGGCGTCGCGGATCCGCCCCGCGACGACGCGAACGAGCTTGGCCTGGGCCGCGGGCGGTGCCTGATAATGCAGGCCGCGCACCGTGCCTTGGGTGGCCGAAAGGCTCTCGTTGTCCTGCACGAAGTCGACATCCAGCCCGGCCTCAGCCAGCCTCCGGCGGTTCCAGGTTTCGCTGAAATAGCCCCGGTCGTCGCCGTGGCGGGCCGGGGTGAGAACCATGGCCCCCGTCAGCGACAAATGTTCGACCTGCATCGAGTACCTCACAACGTTCTGCCGCGCCGAACACGCCCCGCATCGCCGGCGCACCCTTCTTACGGGCGTCGGCCGACAGCGTCATGGAATGATTGGACCGGTTTTGGGCGAGGTAACGGAAAAACTGTGTTTCCTCCAGAGAAAATCGGTCCAAGTGCCCGCAGGGACCGGATGCCGCAGGATCGGGCGGCCGCGACACCTCCTGCCCCCGTCTCAGTAATCCTTCTCGAAGAAGATCCCGAGCCCGGTGGACCCGTCCGACGAGACCGTGCCCTTGGCGGTGATCTCGGGCGTGATCGTGAGGTTGAGATTCACCTCCGCCTGCCCGCCCGCACCGACCGTAACGTCGGTGTAGATATTGTCGGAAATATAGGTGCCGGCGCGCACGGCAAGCTCGCCGTCCGCGTCGGTGGTGACGTCCAGATCGTCGAGGCCGAAGCCCTGGCGCAGCTTGCCGATGGTGCCGACCCCGCCTTTGCCCGACAAGGTTGCCACCGCCGAGGCGAGCTTCAGCGCCTGGAACGGCGAGATCTGGTCGAGCCCGCGCCCGAACACCAGCCGGGCGAGAATCTCGTCCTCCGGCAGATCGGGCGAGGAGGTGAAGGTGATCGTCGGGTCGGAGGCGAGCCCGTCGACCGCGATCCGCACCGTGACCCCGTCGGTCTCGGTCTCGGCCACCAGATGCAGCCAGGGATCGAGGCTGCCGCGCAGCGTCGCATAGCCCTCGGTGAGCGCGAGCCGGTTGCCGAGGATGTCGAGCCGGCCGCGGATCAGCTTGACGTCGCCGGTGGTGACCACATCGGCGGTACTGCCGCCGACCACGAGCGCACCGCCCAGTTCGGCATCGAGCCCGCGGCCCCGGATGAACACCTGGGACGGAGCGGCGATCGCGATGTCGAGCCCGTAGGGGGTGCCGCCCCCGCCGCTGCTGCCGGTCTCGGTCAGCCCAGCGCGGGCTTGCGTCTTGCGCACCGCCGCCGGCGCGCCGACATGCTTGAGCCCGGGCAGGTTGCCGTCGACGCCGAAGCCGGTCTCGGGGATGCGCAACTCGACCGGGCCAAGCTCGACCCGGCCGCCGATTGTCGCCCCGCCGGCAAGCGGGCCCGAAATCGCCAGATCGCCGTTCGCGCGCAGATCGAAGAGCCGGTCGTCGCGCAGATCGACCCGGAACAGCCGGATCGCGAGATCGCCCGGGTAGGGCGCCGCAAGCCGCACCGGCCCGGTCACGGTGATCCGTCCGCCAGACGAGACCCGGCCGGACAGGTTCACATCCGCCCGCCCGCCGGCCAGAGCGACCGATCCGTTGAGCGGATCGAGCGCGAGCCCGGCGGTCGGCACCGCCGCCCGCGCGCCGTCGAGCTTGACCGTGCCCGCGACCGAGCCGAGCGCGAGCGGCCCGTTCAGCGTGAGATCGAAGGCCGCCATGCCGGCGAGCTGCTGCGGCGCGATCGACTCGTTGGCGATGGCGAGCGGCAGTCGGCCGGCGAGATCGAGATCGGCGGTCGAACTGTCGGCGGCGACGTCGCCGACCACCTTGAACGTGGTCCCGCCCGGCCCCTCGCCCGCAAGCTTCACCGCCCAGCCGGTCTCCGACAGCTTGGCCGAACCCTCGGCGGTGACCGCGCCAGGCAGGCTCGGGACAAACAGCGCCATGTTGCGCAGCCGGCCAGAGAGCCTGATCCGCGGCATCTCGTCCTCGGCCTTGCCCGTGGCCTCGAGCGTGAGCTCCGGGGTCGTGAGGCTGAACCGGTCGACGACGATCACCCCGTTCTTGCGCCGCTTGACCGCGAAGCCGAGGTCGGACCGGCCTGCGAGCAGCGGATCGGCCGAGCCGAGATCGAAATCGAGATCCTGCCCCGCGCCGGTGCCGGTGACCTCGAACTTGCCGGTGTCAGGCTCGTATCGACCGGCCCCCGAAAGGCTGACCGAGCCGCCGAGATCGCGCCTTGCGAGGCCGGACCAGGCGGCCAGCCGCTCTGCCGCGAAGGTGAAATCGCCGCCGACGCCGCCGATCCCTGTCGGCCCGGTCTCGGCCAACCCCGCGAAGCTTGCCCGCGCCCCGCCGGGCCCTCTGGCCTGCAACGCGATCTGCCAGCCTTCCACCTCCTGACGCGCCGTCGCCTCGACCGCGAGCGCGCCGTCGAGCCCCTCGGCAACCAGCGTCGCATCCGGCAGATCGACCCGCGCCGCGATCTGGCTGTCGGTCTCGGCGAGCCAGCCGGCGCCGGACGCGCTGGCCCCCGGCGCACGGATCTCAAACCGCTCGATCTCGGTCCCGTCGGCGGTGCGGTTGGCGGCGAGCGACAGCGTGCTGGCGCCTGCGAACAGACGGTCGGCCTCGGCGATGCCGATGGCGAGATCCTTCCCGGTGCCGGAGATCTCGACGTCGAACGGCCCGCCCGGCAGCGCCGCGGTGCCCGCAACATCGAGCCGCGCCGCGCCGCTCAGCTTCTGCCCCGCAAGCCCCGCGAACCGACCGAGATCGCGCGCATCGAGCGCCACCGCGACCTCGGCGATCAGGTCGAGCTTGTCGACATCGGTGTCGAGAGTGAAATCGCCGGTGAGCCGATAATCGGTCCCGGCGAGGTCGAGGTTCGAAAATCGCAGCGGCACGCCGCTCTGCCGGTCGATGTCGACCTGCCCGGCGAGCCGCGGTCCGAGCGCGGCGGCGGCGCCCCCGTCGGCGCCCGTGATGCCATCTGCCGTCAGCGCCACATGGCCGGCGAAGCCCGGCGGCGTGCCATCGGCGGCAAGCGTCAACGTGCCCTCCGCCGTGATCGTCGCCCGATCCAGCGTCATGTCGGCCTGCCCGAGCCCGTCCAGCACCGCCTCGGCATGCCAGTCGTCGCCCGCCGCCGCGTCGTAGTCGAGCGTGATGTCGGCCCGCGCGATCCGGGTCTGGTCGCCGCCGAAGGGCAGCACCACGGGCGCTCCGTCCGGAGCCGCAACCCTGCCGGAGAGCGCCACCCGTTCGGGCCAACCACCCGCCCCGATCACCGCCGAACCGGCGAGATCGAGCGCCTCGGTCACGATCTCGAGCCGGGAAAGCTCGGTCCACCCCGCCGCGTCGCGCGCGCCCGCGAGCGACAGCCGCACGTCATCGCCGAAGAAGCCTCGGTAATCCGGCGCGAGCAGCGGGCTCGGATCGCCGGCAAGCTCGGCGGTGAACCCCATCGGCGCCTCGGCGCTCGCGCGCGACAGCGTGACCTGCCCGCCGAGCCGTTCCGCCCCATCGGTCGCCAGCGAAAGATCGGCGGCATAGGCGTCGATCGGCCCCTCGCCCTTCAGCGAAAAGGCGAGCGGCGGGCTGCCGGGCAGACCGGTCAGCGTCGCCACGATGCCGTCTGCCCCCTCGTCAAGATCGAGATCGAGCGCGAGGTTGCGGCTCTCGTTCGCATAGGCCGCCGAGATGGCGAAATGCCCCGCCTGGCCGTCGATCCGGTCGAGCGTCAGCACGGCCTCGCCCGCGCCGCCGTCGAGCCGCCCGCCGCCGGCAAGGCTGAGCTCCGCCGGCACCCCGAGCACGGTCTCGCCCAGCACCAGCACCTCGGCCGATATCTCGCCGATATTGATCGCCACCGGCAGCTCCGGCAGGGCGAAATCCGACGTCGTGGCCTGCGGCCCGTCGCTCACCGCGACTGGCGGGCGGGCCACTTCGATCCGCTCGGCGGTCAATGCGTTGATCTCGAGCCGCCCGGTCAGGAGCGCCGAGCGCGTCCAGGCGAGCTCGGCCCCCTCGATGGTGAGCCAGACGCCTTCGTCATCGGCCACCGTCAGCCGCTGCATCACCGCCCGCGACGACAGCGCGCCCTGAAACCCGGTGATCTCGACCGCGCGGCCCGCGGCCGAAAGCTTGTCCTGCAACAGGTTTTCGAGAAACGTCTTGTCGTCCACCGCTTCGTCCTGGGCGAAGAGCGGCAGCACGGTCAACGCCAGCACGGCGGGCAGAAGGAGGACGCGGCGGGTCAAAACGCCTGCCCGATCCCGATGTAGAGCTGCGCGTCCCAGATGCTGTCGAGCGAGGCGCCGGGACCGGAGACCGGCACCCCGACATCGAGCCGGATCGGTCCGAGCCCGGTGTAATAACGCAGGCCCGCCCCGGCGCCGATCTGCCAGTCGGCCCCGTCGAGAAAACCGGTCGCCCCGACCTGCCCCGCATCGACGAAGCCGACGAGCCCGATCGTATCGCTCACCTTCACCCGCACCTCGCCGGAGGCCCCGAGAAAGGTCTGCCCGCCGATCGAATTGTCGCCGCCCGGACCGCCGCCCATCGACTGGTAGGGAAACCCGCGCACCGTGCCGCCGCCGCCCGAGAAGAACAGCATGTCGGGCGGCACCGCAGCCGCCGAGGGCGCGGCCACGTAACCGACCTGACCGCGCGCCGCCAGCACCACCTTGTCGTCCATCACCCCGAAATAGGCCCGCGCATCGAGATAGCCGCGTGTGGCAAAGGTATTGCCGTTGAACTCGTAGAGCGGTTCGAGCTCCGCCGCCACATAGGTGCCCGAGGTGGGATCGAGCGTGGAGTTGCGCCGATCCCAGGTGAGGTTCGCCGGAAGCGAGACATAGGAGAACCGCCGCGTGCCCAGATCGTCCTCGACGATGGCATAGGCATAGGCGAGCGCCGCCTCGCCCTCGATCTCGGGAGTGAACCGCCGGTGCACGCCCGCCTCGGCCCCGCCGCTGAGAAGCGTGTAGCCCGGTTCGTCGAACCGCCCGGCCTCGACGCCCACGAAGGCGTCGTTGTCGGTGCCGAAGGCGGCCGGGATGTCGAGCCGCGCGCTCGCCGAGGCGTCCATCCCGGCGAGCGAGCCGTCGATCCCCGACACTTCGGCGTCGATCCGAAGCCGCTCGGCGCCGCCCAACAGGTTGCGATGCAGCCAGTAGCCCGACACCGTGAGCCCTTCGAGCGAGGCGAGCTCGGCGCCGAAACCGAACCGGCGCGGCTTCTCGTCCGACAGCGCGAGCTCGATGTCCATCGTATCGCCGGGCCCAAGTGTATCGGCCTCCTTGAGCGCGACCGAGGCGAAGGCGCCGGTGCGCCGCAGCCGCTCGGCCGCGCGCTCGGCCTCGGCCGGCGAATAGACCGCGCCGGTCGGCAGGCCCGCGATCCGCTGCACCCGCGCCGCCCGCACCGCCGAGGGCGTGGTCTGCACCAGCTTGCCGAAATAGACCGTGGGGCCGGGCGCGAGCCGGATATCGGCGTTCAGCGTCGCATTGCGGTGATCGGCGGTCACGGCCTCGCTCGCGACGGCGGCCTTTGCGTGGCCTTCGTCGCGCCAGTCGGAGATCGCGTCGTCCACCGCCTCGCGCACCATCGTGCTGCGCGCCTCCTGCCCGGGCGCGAACCCTTCGGGCAGCGTGCTGCCGGGCGCAAGCGGGGCGACGCTGGCCTGGCCGAAGGTGAATTGCGCGCCGGGGTCGACCTCGACCCGGATCGAGGAGATCCGCGACGGCGCGGCGAAGGGCGACATCGCCCCGGCCTCCTTGCCGTTGATCTTGATCTTCACGACCCCGCCGTAATAGCCCTCGGCATAGAGCGCGCTCACCAGCCGGCCGTAATCGGCGCGCGCGGCGGCGAGGATGTCGAGCGGTTCGGCCCCGGTCGCGTCCTGCCCCGCATAGAGCAGCGAGGCCGCCTGCAGCGCTGAAGTGACCGCGGGATCATCGCCCGCGACGACGAAATCCACCTGTTGCTGGGCAGCAGCCGGAACCGCGATCGCCAGAAGCGTCGCGCCGAGAAGACGGCGGATGTGTTTCGCCTTGGCCATCGCCTTGCCCCACCGGAGGCCGGCCGCGTCCCGCGCGCACCCGACGTCCCTTGTCGTACCGACTCTAACGCTCAACGATCGGCACCGGTTCATTATGATTGTGCACCCCGCGGATACAAGCCGATGTTCCCGCGCCGGCGGGAAACCGCGACACCGCGCCGCTAGCCCGCAGCCCCCGGCGCTGCCCCCTCAGAGCGGCAGGCCGAAGGTGCTGCAGATCGTCCAGATCTCGCGGTTGACCGCCTGGATATCGCCGAGCGCCTCGTCGAGCTCGGCCAGCGTCGCGCTGTCGAGCGCCGTCTCACTGCCGAGCCGGAGCCCGGACTTGCGGTCGGCGATGCGCATCTCGATCGCGCGCACCGGCCCTCCGGTGGCGTCGAAGGCGTAGATCGAGTGGTTGAGCCGGTTGCGCAGCCCCGACAGACGCTTCATCCGCTCCGACACCGCGAGCACCCGCTTCTGCGCCGCCTCCGGCAACGGGCAATCCCGCCGCTTCGCCAGCCGGTCGACCAGATCGAGCCGCGCCCGGCTGGTGTTGAGCGAGAGATGCAGGATCGTGGCGGTGTCCTTGTCGCAGGGCACCAACCCGGCGATCAGGTGGATGAGCAGGCTTTCGGTGTTGGTCCAGGCGTAGTTCAGCCGGCCGATCCTGAGCAGGAAACCGTCGAACTCCGGAGGTGGCCGCAGCGCCCCGCCGTCACCCGGCGGGACCGGCTCAGCCATGCTGGTCGTTGCGATGATACCAGATCGCCGCCTCGGTGCGGTTCTTCACCCCGAGCTTGCCGATGATCCGGTGCATGTAGAGCTTGACCGTGTGCTCCGAGAGCTGGAGCTGGTTGGCGATCATCTTGTTGGGACTGCCCGCCGCCGCCATCGACAGCACCTCCGCTTCGCGCGGCGTCAGCGCGTCCTGCGCATTCGTCGCCCCGTTCGGCGAGGCGAACCCCGCCCCCGACCCGATCTGCGAGACCGGCGGCTCGGCGCTGGCCGCCGGCCGCGCCCGCCCACCCATCACCTCGGGCGGCACGTAATGACCGCCGCTCTCGATCAGCTGCAGGAGCCGGATCCAGTTGGTGATGTTGGTGTTCATCGGCAGAAGACTGAGCTGCCAGCGCAAGAGGTCGTCGCACTCGCGCCCGAACAGCGCCCGCGCCGCCTGGTCCTCCTCAAAGGCCACCGCCAGCGGCCCCCTGGGCAGGTAATCCGCCGCCATTCGGAGATCGTGGAGCAGGTCTTTGACCTGGCTGATGTGGACGAGCACCATCCGGGGCGCCGCCCGGCTCGCGGTCTCGACCGAAAACGCGAAACGAAGCGCATTGAGGTCCGGCACCCGCCGGGTCGGTCCGTTCAGCTCGGTTTCGACTGTCCGGAGCACGACATTGGAAAACTGGGCGCCGGGTCCGACGAAATAAATGGTAGGCCGGGACCACACATCCGTGTCGTCCGTCGGTTGATCTGTCATTTTTCACACCCCCCAGGAAGGCCAGTCGACCGGCCCCCCAAGATATCGAAACAACCCATCAATCAGTTGGTTAACCGGGCGCCACCACTGCGCCGCGGAACCGGGCCTATGCGAAAACCAACTTCGATAATCAATCCTAAGGGTAGCAGACATTGATACGAATGAGTATCAGCCTTCGGTCGCTATTCCCGCAACGGACGAGTCATCCTGGAGTATGGCCTGCGCACGGAGCGCCCCGGAGGGTTGTTTACGTTTCTCCCGGGGCACGACTCACTACATACAGGGCGAGCCCTCAAAAAAACACTAGATAATGGGTGTTTTCCCCAGAAGATTTCGCATTGCAGAAATACGACATGTGGATAACCCGAAAGTACGTTTTACAACTAGACCATCGGAATACTTCGCCCGCCGGAATGATCTTTTTTCGACTCGTCGTCGGGTGATCGACCGAATTCCCGACTGTGTTCGCTGTCCGATTCGTCGCAGGCTCCACGCGTCGGAGTTGAATTCCGGCATCTCTGCAATCGCAACCGGGCCCGGCCATTTCAGGCCCGTGCCAATTTCAGCGGACGCCTGGGGGGGCGTGTCCGGTCGCGGTCAGGGACGAGGGGTGACCTCGGCAACGAAACCGGTCAGGCGCGCACCGTTTGCGAGAAGAGTGACGGCCGCCGGCCGATAACGATTTGGAGAGCAGACCATGGCACTGAGAGACAGAAACGCCCAGGCGAACACCGGCGGCGACCCGACGGCCTTCGACATGCCGAGCGGCGGCGGCCAGCAGCAGGACGGCCAGCAGCAGCAGCTCGACCAGATGCAGCAGCAGGCTCAGGAAGAGCAGCAGCAGCAGCGCGAACAGCAGCAGCAACAGCAGGACAGCACCCAGGCTCAGAACCAGACCTCGGACTCGACCAACACCAATACCAACGCCGGTTCGACCGCGAGCGACGCGATGAGCGCCGCCCAGACCACGCTGGCCAGCACCTCGAACAACGCCAACACCAACGCCAACACCTCGACCACCACGGTTGACGTGAAGGTCTCGGCCGACGTGGCCGGCGGCGATCTCGGCGCGTTGCAGCCGATGGACAGCGACATGATCGACCTCGATCTGTCCGACAGCGCCTCGATTGGCGACATGTTCGTCGCCACCAAGGGCGGCGAGATCGAATTCGACCCGGGCGACGACATCGACCTCAGCGATATCCTCAACGGCTCGCTTGGCGGCGATGGCCATGACGTCGGCCAGGTGCTCGTCGGCACCAACACGCTGAACGACGCCGACACGCTCAACACCCCCACCTGGAACAACGAGAACGCGGTCAACTTCCACCCGACCAACAACGGTGGCGATGCCTCCACCGGACCGGGCGTCGGCATGAACGGTGACAGCGCCTCGGCCGGCGGCGCGACGCAGCCGATGCCGTTCGGCGGGCTGCGCGGGTCCGAGTACGAAGGCGGCGGCAAGGGCGGCGAAGCCGGCGACGCCGGCGCGACCGGCGGCGGCAACCTCGGCAACTGGGGCAACGGCAGCGGTGACGACAGCATCGACATCGCCAACGACGCCCAGGCCGGCGGCTGGATGGACCACATGAGCGTGACCCTCAACCAGGGCATCGTCATGGGTGCCAACGTGCTCGGCAACAGCGTCGACACCACCGTCGTCGGCGGCAGCATGACCTCGAGCTACGACCTCGACGAAGGCTGAGGGCCGAACGGCCCCCAGAAGCCGACGCGCCCCCAACTGCCCCACAGTCCCAGGGGGCGCGTCCCCTCGCCTGCGGCCCGCACAGGGTCGCGGGCGCCCCGGTCGGACCCCGCATAGCAGGCCGAAACAGGGCGGACCGACACGGAAAACGGGACAGGCAAGGCGCCCCAGAGCGCCTGACGTGGGGCAAGGGGAACTCGATGCTGGACCGCCATACCGAGATCATTGCCCATTTCATCGGGCTGTTCGGCCAGGATGCCGAACAGGCGCTCTATCGTCAGCAATACGATGCTTTCCGCGCCGCCGCGCGCCCCGAGGAAGAGCTTTCGCCACAGGTCGTGCTCACCCTTCGCATCGCCTCCGATCTTGCCGCCGACAAGTTCGGCGCTCACCGCCCCGATTACCGGCCCGAAACCCAGCCCGCGCCGGACGCGAGCGGGCCTGCGCTCATCTTTGCGGCCCAGATGCCGCACCGCCCGGGGATCGAGCTCGACATCCTGCTCGACCGCCCCGCCGGGCCTTTCCCCGCCATCCAGCAGGTGCATGTCGAGATCGGCCCGGTGATCCTCGATCTCCCCGCGCCGGGCGGGCTCGGCGTCGTCGCGGTCGAAGAGAACGTGGCATGGGACAGCGACATCCTGCTCTATCGCCCGCTCGATCTGCCGGAAGACCTCGCCGCCACCCGCACACCCGAAGCGCTCGCGGCCGATCTGGCGGCGCTGAAGGCGCTCGCGGGCGCGCTCTCGCCGGTCGAGTTCACCGGCCGGCCCGACGCGGCCGGCACCGCCGAGAAGATCGAAACGCTCGAAGAGACGTTCGCCGCTGTCGACCCCGGGACCGCGCCCGAGGGCGCCACGGTCACCCTGGTGAGCGCGGGCGCCGGAACATTGCCCGAAACTGGCATCCTGATCGACGGCGCGGCCGCCGAGGCCCTGCCCGACCGGCTCGAACAGATCCTCGAAGCGCGCAACACGCCCGAGGACGAGGACGACACCGCGAGCGGCCCCTATGCCGTCGAAGCCGTCACCGACGAGACCACCGGCGTCGTCACCGGTCAGTTCGTCCTCGGCCCGGACCTGGGCGGCCCCTTCGCCGCCGCGCCCCAGACCATCGACACCGGCGGCAATTTCGTGATGAACGCGGCCCAGGGCGTGCTCGCCCCGGTCGACGCGGGCGTCATCGTCGTCGGCGGCATTGTGCACAACCTCACCGCGATCACCCAGGTAAACCTGATGGTCGACCGCGACGCGACGCCCGACAGCGCCGCCCCGCTCGCATCCGCCGCCGATGACACCGCGCCCCCGGCGGTTTCGGAAGGCCACAACCTCGCGAGCGTCACCCACGCGGACCAGAGCTGGGATGCCGGCGCCTTCGCGGGCGGCGACCGGCTGGGCTACGGGCTGGCCGAGATCGAGGGCGATCTGACGATCACGAGCTACATCACCCAGGTCAACTTCATCGTCGACAACGATGTGGTCACCTACGTGACCGGACGCTACGGCATCGAGATCGGCACTGGCGACAACGAACTCGTCAACGTCCTGACCCAGATCGGCCTCTCGGGGGGCTACGACATGATCCTCGTCGGCGGCGACATGCTGAACTTGGTCACGATCTCCCAGCTCAACCTGCTCCACGACAACGACCTCGTTGTCGATGCCGATGGCGCGGGCGGCCCCCTGGCCACCGCCGGCAACCTGCTGTGGAACCAGGCCGAAGTCACCTGGCACGGCACCGATAGCGAGGTCGCGATGTCCGAGGCCGGCACCGCCGCGCTCGACAGCCTCGGCGCCGGCGCTTTCGACCCAAACGCCCTCGCCGAGGAAGCGCTGCTCGAAGGCCGCGAAGTGCCGATGCTGCTGACGGTCTCGGGCAATCTGGTGCTCGACTACCGGCTCGAACAGATCAACATCGTCGCCGACGCCGATACGGTGCAGCTGTTCATCGACGAGGCGACCCAGAACGGCCTGCACCCCATCGAGGTCTCGACCGGCGGCAACTTTCTCGCCAACGCGGCTAAGCTCGACATCCACGGCACCGACAGCGCGGTGATGGCCCAGAACGGCGTCTATTCCGACGTCGTTCTTTACCAGGCCGGCATGTACGACACCGACGACGCGCCGCTCGGCCCCCAGGGCGCGGGGCTCGCCTCCGAAGCCGTGGCCTTCCTGGCCGACGGGCTGATCCACGATTGCGGCCCCGGCGGCGAAGAAGACCCGGGCGGGCTGGTGATGATCGACAGCGGCGGCGGGTCGGGCAGCTTCGACACCCTGGGCGGCATGGTGACGTGACACACGAGGAAAGCGCGGCCGGGGCACGGGCCGCTGATGACATGGGGAGTGGGACGAGATGACATCGACCGAGGCAAGGGCGCGAGCGGGCGCGCCCGTCACGATCGAGGCCAAGCCGGGGGCGGCGGGCGTGGGCAAGCAGCTGGGCCGCGAGACGCCCGGGTTTCACCGCCGGCTCGCGCCCGACGACCACGCCGCCACGCTGAAGCGGGTGCGCCAGCGCCTCGCCGCCAACATGCTGTTCGTCGGCCTGATGACCGTGGGCACCAACATCCTGATCCTCGCGGTGCCGATCTACCTGTTCCAGATCTCGAACCGCGTGCTCACCTCGCGCTCGACCGATACGCTGGCGATGCTCACCCTCGTCGTGGTCGGCGCCATCGCGGTGCAATCCGCGCTCGACGCGATCCGTCGCTTCATCCTGATGCGCACCGCGGTCGACGTCTCGGCGAGCCTCGGCGGCCCCGTGCTCGCCGCCGCCGCCCAGGCCTCGCTGCATTCGAACGGGCGCGAATACCAGGTGTTGGGCGATCTCAACGCGCTGCGGACCTTCATCGTCTCGGGCACGTTGCTGTCGTTCCTCGACGTGCCGTTCACGCCCCTCTTCCTGCTCGCGATCTTCCTCATCCACCCCGATCTCGGCGCCATCGTGATCGGCACCGCCTTGATGCTCGCAGCCTTCGCCTGGATCAACCAGCGGATCACCTCGGACGGGTTCAAGGCCGCCACCGCGGCGCAATCGCGCGCCAACCTCCATCTCGAATCGATGTCGCGCAACAGCCAGATCATCAACGCCATGGCGATGATCCCCGAGGCGGTGCGGATCTGGGGCGCCGACATCGTCCAGTCGCTGAACGCCCAGGTGAAGGCGCAGGATCGCAACATCCTCACCGCCGCCGTCTCCAAGTTCTTCCGCCTGCTCGCCCAGATCGGGATGCTCGGCTGGGGCGCCTGGCTGGCGCTGGAAGGCGAGCTGACCGGCGGCATGGTGATCGCCGCCTCGATCGTCGCCGGACGCGCCCTGTCGCCGATCGAGGGCTCGATCGAGGGCTGGAACAGCTTCCTTACTGCCCGGGGCGCCTATGAGCGCGTGACCGCCCTGCTCGCCCGTTCGGCAAGGTCGAACGACCGGCTGCGCCTGCCGAACCCCGAGGGCCGCCTCGACGTCGAACGCCTGCTCTACGTCCCCGCCGGCACCAAGAGCGTGGTGCTGAACGCCCTCACCTTCTCGATCGGCGCCGGCGAAAGCCTCGCCATCATCGGCAATTCCGGCGCCGGCAAGACCACGCTCGGCAAGATGCTGGTGGGCTCGCTCCTGCCCACCTCCGGCGCCGTGCGGCTCGACCTCATGGACCTGCGCAACTGGGAGCCGCGCCAACTCGGCGAGATCGTCGGCTACCTGCCGCAGGACGTCCAACTCTTCCCCGGCACGATCAAGGCCAACATTGCCCGGATGCGCCCCGACGCGACCGACGCCGAGATCCACCGCGCCGCCGTACTGGCCGATGTCCACGAGATGATCGCCTCGCTGCCGCAGGGCTACGAGACCATCGTCGCCGCCGATGGCGCGCCGCTCTCGGGAGGACAGAAGCAGCGCATCGGCCTTGCCCGCGCCTTCTTCGGCGACCCGAAGTTCCTCGTCCTCGACGAGCCGAACTCCAACCTCGACAGCAATGGCGACGCCGCCCTCGTGCGCGCCCTCGGCCAAGCCCGCGCCAACCGCATCACCACCATCGTCATCACCCAGAAGCCCACGGTGCTGACGGCGGTCGACAAGATCATGGCGCTCAACAACGGCAACATCTCGATGTTCGGCTGGCGCGACCAGATCCTCGCCGAGCTGCAGAAGATGAAATCGGCCAAGGCCGCCCGCCTCGCCGCCGCCCAGACCGGCAGCCAAAGCGGCGGTGCCGGCGCCGCCGTTCTCGAAGCCGAAGGAGCCCCCGCATGAGCGGCCACCTCACCCTGCCCGCCCCCAACCCGGCCCCCGCCCGCAGGCCCCGGGCCGACGACGGCTGGGATGCCGACGTGCCGCGCGGCGTGCGCACCCATGTGATCGCGGGCATCCTGATCGTGCTCGCCTCTTTCGGCGGCTTCGGCACCTGGGCGGTGACGGCGCCGCTTGCCGCCGCGGTGATGTCGCCCGGTTCATTCGTCGCCACCGGCCGCAACAAGCTGATCCAGCACCTCGAAGGCGGTATCATCACCGAGATCGACGTGGCCGAGGGCGACCGGGTGATCGCCGGCCAGCCTCTGTTGCGGCTCGACCAGACCTCGGCGCTCGCCGCCCAGCGCGCCTTTTTCCTGCGCCGGGTGCGGCTCGAGGCGATGGAGGCCCGCATCCTCGCCGAATACGAGGCCGAACCGCAGCTCCTGTTCCCCTCTCACCTCCTCGACGGCCCCGTCGACCCCGAGGTCGAGACCATCCTCGACAACCAGCTTCTGTCCTTCACCGTCGCCCGCACCCAGCTCGAGAACGACATCGACCTCATCGCCCGCAACATCGCCGTGCTCGACCAGCGCATCCGGGGCTACGACGCCCAATACGAAGCGCTGGCCAAGCAGATCGCCCTGCTCGACGAAGACCGCGCGGCGAAGGCCGCCCTGCTCGACCGTGGCCTCGTGCGCCGCTCCGAGCTCAACGCCATCGAACGCGCGCTGGCCGATGCCGAGGGCCAGTTCGGCCGGATCGAGGCCGAGGTCGCCGAGAACCGCGAGATGATCGCCAAATACGAGGCTCAGAAGCGCCAGGCGCTCGACACCTACCGCCAGGCCGCGCTCGACGAGCTGGAGACCGTCCAGGGCGAGCTCGACACCGTGCGCGAGAAGGAGCGCGACGCCCAATCGGTGCTGAACCGCGTCGTCGTCGCCGCCCCGGTCGCAGGCACCGTGGTGCGGCTCAACTATTCCTCCGTCGGCGGCGTGATCGAGCCCGGCAAGGTCATCGCCGAGATCCTGCCCACCGACGTGCCGCTGATCATCGAGACCACCGTCGCGCGCACCGATATCGACGCAGTCAAGGTTGGCCAGCCCGCCGGCGTGATGCTGACCGCGCTCAACCGGCGCACCACCCCGGTGCTGAACGGCGAGGTCTTCTACCTCTCCGCCGACGCCGTGGTGCAGGATACCGGCGGCCAGGGCCAGGAGATCTACGTCGCCCGCATCCAGATCCCGGTGAGCGAGCTCGACCGGGTTTCCGGCTTTACCCCGGTGCCGGGGATGCCGGTGCAGGTGATGATCCAGACCGCCGAACGCACCTTCCTGCAATACCTGATGAAACCGATGACGGATTCGATGCAACGCGCGTTCAGGGAGAACTGATCCCCGGGGGTGGTGCCCGAGGGGCCCGCGGCCGCGACGATGGCGGGACACATCGCGCGGCCGCGGGGACGGGGTCCACTGGTTCTGTTTTGGAAACAATCGAGCCGAATCCCATCCGTTGAGGCGGCAACCGCTCGACGCGCCCGTCGGAGACAACGGCGCAATTTCAATGGATTAGAGGCAGTCGTTGAATCGTTTCCGAAATCAAAACAATAATCCGCATTCGACGTGGAACTAGCCCAGCACCTCGTGCACCGCTTTCGCCGTCGCCGCGACGATGGTCGCCGCCTCATCGCGGCTGAGCACGAGCGGCGGCGCGAAGCCGAGGATGTCGCCCTGCGGCATCGCCCGGCCGATCACGCCTTCCTTGAGCAGCGCCGCGGCGACCCGGTAGCCGACCTTTTCCGAGGCCTCGAAGAACCGCCGGTCGTCGCGGTCGGCGACGAACTCGAGCGCGCAGAGCATCCCCTCGCCGCGAATCTCGCCGACATGCGGGTGATCGCCCAGCGCCTGCGTCATCAACTCGCGGAAATAGGCGCCGGTCGCGCCCGCGTTCTGCACCAGCCCGAGCGCGTCGATCAGCTTGAGATTGGCCACCCCGGCGGCCGCGCCGATCGGATGGGCCGAGTAGGTCCAGCCGTGGCCGATCGGCCCGAGCCGGTCGGTCCCCTGCTCCAGCACCTTCCAGACCTTGTCGGAAATGATCGAGCCCGACAGCGGCGCATAGGCCGAGGTGAGCCCCTTGGCGATGGTGATGATGTCGGGCCTGATCCCGTAATGGACCGAGCCGAACATCGAGCCGAGCCGGCCGAACCCGGTCACCACCTCGTCGGCGATGAGCAGGATATCGTGCCGCTCCAGCACCGCCTGGATCGCCTCCCAGTAGCCCGCGGGCGGCGGCACGATGCCCCCCGTGCCGAGCACCGGCTCGCCGATCATCGCGGCTATCGTGTCGGCCCCCTCGCGGGCGATCAGCGCCTCCAGATCGGCCACGCATTGCGCGACGAACGCCGCCTCCGACTGGCCGAGATCGTCGCGGCGGAAGTAATAGGGCGCGGTGGTGTGGACGACCTGCGACAGCGGCAGATCGAACGCCTTGTGGAACAGCTCGAGCCCGGTAAGCGAGCCGGTCATCAGCCCCGAGCCGTGATAGCCGCGCCAG
>JAGRMO010000043.1 GCA_020441205.1 Maritimibacter sp. | reverse complement strand
GAGATGCTCGGCAACTTCTCGTTTGGCGACTATTTCAAGGAACAGGCCATTCCCTATGCCTGGGAATTGCTGACCAAGGATTTCGGCATCCCGAAAGACAAGCTCCTGGTCACTGTCTACCACACCGACGACGAGGCAGCGGCGATCTGGAAAAAGGTGGCGGGGCTCCCGGACGAGAAGATCATCCGCATCCCGACCTTCGACAATTTCTGGCAGATGGGACCGACCGGGCCCTGTGGCCCGTCGACCGAGATCTTCTACGATCACGGCGAGCATATCTGGGGCGGGCCTCCCGGAAGCCCGGACGAGGACGGAGATCGGTTCATCGAGATCTGGAACCTTGTGTTCATGCAGAACGAACAGTTCGAAGACGGCTCGATGGTCGAGCTCGACATGCAGTCGATCGATACCGGCATGGGGCTCGAGCGCATCGGCGCGCTGTTGCAGGGCAAGCACGACAATTACGACACGGATCTCATGCGCGCGCTGATCGAGGCGTCGGCGCATGCGACCCATTCCGACCCGGACGGGCCTGGAAAGACCCATCACCGGGTGATCGCCGACCATCTGCGCTCGACTTCCTTCCTGATCGCCGACGGGGTGATGCCGTCGAACGAGGGCCGGGGCTACGTGCTGCGCCGGATCATNNATCATGCGCCGCGCGATGCGGCACGCGCATCTGGTGGGCGCGAAAGACCCGGTGATGCACCGCCTGGTGCCGGAACTGGTGCGGCAGATGGGCCAGGCCTACCCGGAACTCGGCCGCGCGCAGGTGCTGATCGAGGAAACGCTGCTCACCGAGGAAACCCGCTTCCAGGCGACGCTCGACCGCGGCTTGCGTCTGCTCGACGAAGAGCTGGCGGGGTTGCCCGATGGCGCCGCGCTGCCCGGCGAGACCGCGTTCAAGCTCTACGACACGTACGGTTTCCCTCTGGACCTCACCCAGGACGCGTTGCGCGAGAAGGGCCGGTCGGTCGATACCGACGGGTTCGACGCGGCGATGGCCGAGCAGAAGGCCAAGGCGCGGGCGGCCTGGGCCGGCTCGGGCGAGGCGGCGGATGCGCGCGTCTGGTACGAGATCGCCGAAGAGAAGGGCACGACCGAGTTTCTGGGCTACGACACCGAGAAGGCCGAGGGCCAGGTGCGGGCGCTGGTGCAGGACGGGACGGTGGTCACATCCGCCGCGACCGGGACCCAGGTGCAGATAGTGGTGAACCAGACGCCGTTCTATGCCGAATCCGGTGGCCAGGTCGGCGACACGGGCTATATCCGGACCGAGAGCGGCGAGGCGAAGGTGACCGACACGCGCAAGGTGGCGGGCGTTTTCCTGCATGTGGGCGAAGTGGTGAAGGGCCGGATCGAGGTCGGGCAGGGCGCCGAACTGGTCGTCGACCATCTGCGCCGCGGGGCGATCCGCGCCAACCACTCGGCGACGCACCTTTTGAACGAGGCGCTGCGCCAGGAGCTGGGCGAACATGTCGCGCAACGCGGCTCGCTCAACGCGCCTGACCGACTGCGGTTCGACTTTTCGCACAACAAGGCGCTGACCGCGCAGCAGCTCGAAAACGTGGCGATGGAGGTGAACGCCTATATCCGCCAGAACACTGCGGTCGAGACTCGGGTGATGACACCCGACGACGCGCGCGCGATGGGCGCCCAGGCGCTGTTCGGCGAGAAATACGGCGACGAGGTGCGGGTGGTGTCGATGGGCGTGGCGCCTACCGGCAAGGGCGCGAACCGCGAGACCTATTCGATCGAGCTTTGCGGCGGCACCCATGTGAAGCGCACCGGCGATATCGGCGTGTTCGTTTTGCTCGGCGACAGCGCCTCATCTGCCGGGGTGCGGCGCGTCGAGGCGCTCACCGGAAAGGAAGCCTTCGCCTATCTCGAGCGCGAAGCGGCCCGTGTGGCGCAGATCGCCGGGGTGCTGAAGGCGCAGCCGAGCGACCTGGTGGGCCGGGTCACGGCGCTGCTCGACGAGAAAAAAGCGCTTGAGGCAGAAGTCTCGCAGCTTCGGCGGGAGCTCGCGATGTCGGGCGGGGCGAAGGCGGCGGCGAAACCCAAGGAGATCGCCGGTGTGCCGTTCCTGGCCCAGGTGCTCTCGGGCGTGTCGGGCAAGGATCTGCCGCCGCTCATCGACGAGCACAAGGCGGCGATCGGCTCGGGCGCGGTGCTGCTGATCGCAGAGGTCGACGGCAAGGCGGCGGTGGCGGCCGGCGTCACCGGAGACCTGACCGACAAGCTCTCGGCGGTCGACATGGTGCGCGCCGCGGTGGCCGAGCTCGGCGGCAAGGGCGGCGGTGGCCGGCCCGACATGGCGCAGGGCGGCGGTTCCGATCCTGCCGGCGCGGATGCCGCGATTGCCGCGGTCGAAACCCTGATAGGAGGCTGAGATGCCCGCACTCTGGATCGCCCATGTGACCGTGACCGACGCGGAGGCCTATGGCAAATATGCCAAGCTGGCCGGCCCGGCGGTCGAGAAGCACGGCGGCAAGTTCATCGCTCGCGGCGGGCGCTTCGTGCAGCTCGAAGGCCGCGAACGGCCGCGCAACGTGGTGGCGAAATTCCCGTCGGTCGAGGCGGCGGAAGCCTGCTACCACTCGCCCGAATACCAGGCCGCGCTCGACCATGCGCGGGGCGCCTCGGAGCGCGAGCTCCTGATCGTCGAAACCGACGAGTGAGGTGAGCGGCGCCCGGGCGCGGCCATGACCCTCAACCATGTTCTGCCTCCGGTCATGCTGGTTCTGTCGAACCTGTTCATGACCCTTGCCTGGTATGGTCATCTTAAGTTCACCGACCGGCCGCTGTTCCTCGTCATCGTCGCGAGCTGGACCATCGCCTTCATCGAATACGTGATCGCGGTACCGGCCAATCGGATCGGTCACCGGGTCTATTCCGCGGCCGAACTGAAGACGATGCAGGAGGTGATTACCCTCTCGGTCTTCGCGCTGTTCTCGCTGGTCTATCTGAAGGAGCCGATCACGCTCAACCACGCGGTCGGCTTTGCGTTTATCGTGATCGGTGCGGGGATCGTGTTTCGCGGGCCGTTCTAGCCAGGCCGTTCAGAGCAGCAGGTCTTCGACAATCAGCGACACGAGCTGCGATTTGCCGCTCACGCCGGCCTTTCGGTAGATCGCCGTGCTCTGGACCCGCACGGTACCCTCGGCGGTGCCGCGCAGCCTTGCGATTTCGGCCTGCGGGAATCCCTTGACGATATACCAGGCCACGTCGCGCTCGGCCTCGGTCAGGCCCAGTTCGGCGAAATAATCGCCGACCACTTCGGTGAAGGCACCTGCGGTGAGGCGGCGGGCCTTGTTGGCGCGGTCACGGGCGCGGCCAGCGGCGATGGCAAGGCGGACCGATAGCGCCGCGCCGAGGATCAGGCCGAGGGTTGCGGCAAGGTCGATCATCTCGCGCACCTGCCAGCGGAGCGGCAGATCGGGCAGGCCGAGGAGCGAGGCCAGGATCGTCCAGAGGAAATAGGCCCCGGCGAGCCCCTGAAGGGCGACGAGCAGCCAGAGGGCGCCGCCGGGGCGGAGGCCGTCAAGTCGCCGGCGTCGGCCCGGTGCGGCGTCCGCGGTGCGCGGATCCTGTGTCGGGGTCGTTTCAGGGCCGTCCATCGCGGGTCGATCCCTGCGGCTGCGCCCCGGCGGGCGCCGGACCGGAGCCGGGTGCCGCGGCCGGGACGTCGGTATCCGGCCCGGCCGGAAACTGCCGGTCGCTCAGGATCGCGCCGGTGGTGCGGTTCAATACGATCTCGCGGGTGATCCCGTCGCGGGTCGCGAGCACGATCAGCCGTCCGAGCCAGCTGCGATGGGTCTCGATCATCGCGTAGCCCTCGGCTTCGAGGCGTTCGATCACCGGGGCGATGGGCGGCAAGGCAGGTTGGGCCGACAGCGCGTCTGCCTCGGCGCCGGCGAGAGCAAGGCCGAGGGCAATGGCGGTGAGGTGGTGTTTCATCATGGCTCAGGTTGTCCTGGCGAAACCGGCCGCGCGGCACGAGGGCGGCCGCGCGGCCATAGGCTAGACGGTTTCAGGGGGCCGGGGAAGCGTGTGAAACCGCCGCAGCCTGGTGAGCCCCGTTTCGGACCCAGCCGCTCAGTTGCGGCCGGCGCCTTCCGAACGGGTGCGGACCACGTCGCCCTGGCCGTTGTCTGCCCCGGTCCGGGTACGTTCGCGCAGCTGGAGCTGGTCGCAGGTGGGGTCGGCGGTCTCGTCGGTGGCGAGGAGGCATGAGCCGTCCTGCAGGTTGAGGCAGTCGCGGTCCTGGCCCGGCGTCGTGACGGCGGCCGGATCGAGGCAGGAACCATCCTTGAGCTGGAGCTTGATCTGGTCCTGGATGCGGTCACCGGCGAAGGCGGCGGTCGCGCCGATGGCGGTGGCGAGAACGAGAAGCGAGGTCTGAAGACGTGTCATGGTGTATGCCTTTTCCCTTTTGCCTCGAGCGGCCCGGGGGTGGGTCGTTTTGGGGGCGTGACAACAGGAAGGCACAGAACCCCGGCGGGCTCTATTCGCGGAACGGGATAGGTGGGGGGCGATAAGCGAAGCTCATAGGACTGCGACGAGCCCGTGGCGCAGGTGACATGCGTCGATTGGCCCCGGAGCGTTTCTCGCGCTCCGGGGCCGGTCCGGTCGATCTCAGTCGGCGGCCCGAGCCGCGCGTTTGCGCTCGTGCGGATCGAGGTGGCGCTTGCGCAGCCGGATCGCGTTCGGGGTCACTTCGACAAGCTCGTCGTCGTTGACATAGGCGATGGCCTGTTCGAGCGACATTCGGCTGATCGGCGTCAGGCGCACGGCCTCGTCGGTGCCGGACGCGCGGACGTTGGTGAGCTTCTTGCCCTTCAACGGGTTCACCTCGAGATCGTTGTCGCGCGAATGCTCGCCGATGATCATGCCCTGGTAGATCTTTTCCTGGGGTTCGACGAACATTTTGCCGCGCTCTTCGAGGTTCCACAGCGCGTAGGCCACCGCCTCGCCGTCTTCCATCGAGATGAGCACGCCGGCGCGGCGGCCCTCGATGGGGCCCTTGTGCGGGGCCCAGCCGTGGAACACGCGGTTGAGCACGCCAGTGCCGCGGGTGTCGGTCAGGAACTCGCCGTGATAGCCGATGAGGCCGCGTGAGGGCACATGGGCGACGATGCGGGTCTTGCCGGCGCCGGCGGGCTTCATCTCGGCCAGTTCGCCACGGCGCACGCCGGTGATCTTCTCGATCACAACGCCCGAGAATTCGTCGTCGACATCGATGGTGACTTCCTCGATCGGCTCTAGCCGTTTGCCGTCGTCCTCGCGCATGATCACCTGCGGGCGCGAAATCGAGAGCTCGAAGCCTTCGCGGCGCATGTTCTCGATCAACACGCCCATCTGCAGTTCGCCGCGGCCCGAAACCTCGAAGGCCTCGCCGCCCGGCGTGTCCTTGACCTTGATCGCGACGTTCGATTCAGCTTCTTTCATCAGCCGGTCGCGGATCACCCGGCTTTGCACCTTCTTGCCGTCGCGCCCGGCGAGCGGGCTGTCGTTGATGCCGAAGGTGACGGTGATGGTGGGCGGGTCGATCGGCTGGGCGTCGAGCGGCTCGTCGACCGCGAGCGCGCAGATCGTATCGGCTACGGTGGCCTTCTGCATGCCGGCGAGCGAGACGATGTCGCCGGCGACCGCCTCGGCGATCTCGGCCTGGGCGAGGCCGCGGAAGGCGAGGATCTTGGAGACGCGGAATTGTTCGATCTTCTGGCCGATCCGGCTGATCGCCTGCACCGTGGCGCCCACCTTGAGCTTGCCGCTCTCGACCCGGCCGGTCAGCAGGCGGCCGATGAACGGGTCGGCGCCCAGCGTGGTGACGAGCATGCGGAAATCTTCGTCCTGCTTCTTGATCTGGCGCGGCTTCGGCACGTGGTTGACGACGAGGTCGAACAGCGCGTGCAGATCCTTGCGCGGACCGTCGAGCTCGGCATCGGCCCAGCCGGATCGGCCGGAGGCGTAGAGATGCGGGAAATCGAGCTGGTCGTCGTCGGCGCCGAGATTGGCGAAGAGGTCGAACACTTCGTCGAGCGCGCGGTCGGGCTCGGCGTCGGGCTTGTCGACCTTGTTGAGCACGACGATGGGGCGCAACCCGAGGGCGAGCGCCTTCGAGGTGACGAACTTGGTCTGCGGCATCG
>JAGRMO010000224.1 GCA_020441205.1 Maritimibacter sp. | reverse complement strand
GGCGGATCGCGGTGGATCGGCACGCCGGCCTCGATCGCGGCCTCGCGGATGCGCGCGGCGACTTCATCGACCCCTTTTGCAACGCAGACCGGCGCCGCGCCGGGCAGCCGGCTCCATTTCAGCGCCACCGCGTAGTGCTCGGGGTTGACGACGACCACATCGGCCGTCGGCACGTCCTGCAGCATGCGCGACATGGCGATCTCGTAACCTTTCTGCCGCCTTTGCTGCTTCATCTGCGGGTCGCCCTCGCTGGATTTCGCCTCATCCATCAGCTCCTTGCGCGACATCCGGTTCTTGCGCAGGTGCTCGGCGTGCTGCCAGAGGTAGTCGACGCCGCCGATCAGCACCGCGACCACGAGCACGATCGAGAAAAACCGGATGCCAAGCCTGAGGAGCACCGCGGTCGCCAGCGCCGGTTCGAGCGCGAGCGTGCCCAACACCTCGGGCATGACGCTCCACAGGTAGAAGCCGAGCACCAGCGAATAGATCGTGAGCTTGACGAAGCTCTTGGCGAACTCGAACAGGCCCGAGCGGCCGAACTTGTTCTTCGCGTTCGAAATCGGGTCGATCCGGTTGAGCTTGGGCTTCAGCTTCTCCGGCGCCACGGTGAAACTGCGGAGCGCGATATTGAGGGTGAGCACGAGGAGCGCGGGCAGCACCATCCAGGGCAGGACGCGCGAGACGATATCGACCATGAGGCCGCCCGCCAGGGACTGCCCGCCGCCGGCGAACATGTCGGCCGAGAGCGGGCCCGAGCGGTCGAGAAGGCCCGCGAGAGTGGCGGCCATGTCCTGCATCAGGCCCGCGCCGAAGATGGTGGCGACCGCGAGGAAGCCTCCGTAGGAAGCCGCGGTGCCGAGATCGGCCGAGCGCGGCACCTCGCCCTTCTTGCGCGCATCGTCGAGCTTTTTCTGCGTTGGCTCGTGCTGCTTGTCTTCGTCGTCGTCCGGACCGGCCATCAATAGCCTCCGAACGGGTTGGCGAGAAAGCGCATCAAGGCTTCGGTCCACAGATCGAGCGCGAGGGGCGCGGTCAGCACGAGCAGGATAAGGCCGCCCGCGGTGATCGCCGGCGCGCCGACGAAGGCCACCATGAGTTGCGGCATCGCGCGGTTGATGACGCCGAGCGCCACGTTGTAGACGAGCGCCGCGACCACGAAGGGGGCGGCAAGGGTGAAGGCGAGGGCGAAGGCCTCGGCCACGCGGGCGAGGCCCCAGCTCGACAACAGGCCGGCGCCGGGCAGCGCGCCGGGCGGGAAGATGTCGTAACTCAGGATCAGCACCTCGGCGAGGCGGATGTGAAGGCCGAACATCACGGCGAGCGCGAGGCCGCCGACGAGCAGCACATGGCCCATGGCCGGCTGCGGATCGCTGTTCTGGCCGCCGAACAGCTGGGCGAGCGAGGTCGATTGCGCCGCCATCGCGCCGGCGATCTGGAGGACGTGGACGAACAGCCGGATCACGGCGCCGATGGCGAAGCCGGCGAGGGTCTCGGTGAACAGGAAGGCGACGGGACGGGTGCCGGCGGCGAGGGCCACGCTTACCTGGGGCTCGGCCGCGGGCGCGACGACGAGGGTGAAGGCCAGCGCCAGCACCAGCCGCACCCGTTCGGGCACCGAGCGCTCGCCGAAGGCCGGGAACAGCGCCATCGCCGCGCCGACCCTGAGGAAGACGGCGAAGGCGACAGCAAGCCAGGTCTGGCCGAAGGCGGCAAGCTGGTCGAGCGCGCCGATCACGCCGGCACCAGGCCGACCAGCGCCGGGCGGGCCTCGGTGCCGATTTCCTCGAAGGAGAACACCGGGTTGGCGATGCCCTTGGCAGTGAGAACGGTGCGCAGGAAGCGGCGGCGCCGGGTCGAGGTGACCACAGCCGGGTAGACGCCCTTCTCGCCCGCCATCGCGATGCGTTCGGCGACGCCGTTGGCGAGGCGGTTGAACTGTTCGGGCGGCAAGGCGACATCGCCGCCGCCGCGTCCGCCGTCGTCGATCTGGTAGGTCAGGAAGGCCTCTTCCCATTCCGGCGCGAGCTGGACCAGCGGCAGCGTGCCGTCGTCGCGTTTGAGCTCGGCGACGAGCTGGAAGCCGAGGCGTTGGCGCACATGTTCGCAGATCGCTTCCGGCGCGGCATAGACCGGGCGCGCCTCGGCGATGCTCTCGAGGATCAGCGGCAGATTCCG
Organism: Maritimibacter sp.; assembly: GCA_020441205.1. GTDB lineage: Bacteria > Pseudomonadota > Alphaproteobacteria > Rhodobacterales > Rhodobacteraceae > Sinisalibacter. Next base: position 11,913 of record JAGRMO010000224.1, on the reverse strand, counting down.
GATCGAGACGCGCTCGTCGAGCAGGAGGCGCAGGACCGAGAGCAGGAGATCGACGGGCACCCGGTCGGGGACAAGCTCGTCGAGCAGGCGGCGGTTGGCCTCGGCGCGGGCCGGGTCCGAGAGATTGGCGAATTCGTCGAGCAGCCGGCGCAGGGCGCGCAGGCTGAGAAGCCGCGCGAAATTGCGCTTCATCACCTCGAGGAGATGGGTCGCGAGCACCTCGGTCGGGGTCACCACAGTGCAACCCTGGAGCGCGAGCCGCTCCTGGTCGGCGGGCGAGATCCAGCGCGCCGGCGCGCCGTAGACCGGTTCGTGCACCGCGTCGCCGGGCGGCAAGTCGATCTCGTCACCCGAGAGGATCGCCAGCACCCGGGCGGGGTGCAGCACGTCGCGCGCCTGTTCGACGCCCTGGACCCGCACCACATAGGTGCCCGATGGCAGCGTCGGATCGTCGGTCAGGCGGATCTCGGGCAGGATGAGGCCGTAGACGCCGGCCACATGGTTGCGCATGTTGGCGATGCGCGCGTCGAGCCCGGTGGCGGGATCGAGCACCATGGTCACCAGATCGGTGGCGAATTCCACGTGGATATCGTCGAGATCGAGCACGTCGCCGAGACCCTTCTCGCGGCGGGTTTCGGGAGCCGGACCGGCCTTCGCGCCGGCCTCGGCCTCGGCGCGTTCGGCGGCCTTGCGGTGGCCCATCCAGGCGGCGGCGCCGAGCGCGAGCGCACCGGCCATGAAGGGGACGAAGGGCAGGCCAGGCACGAGCCCGAACAGTCCGAGCAGCACCGCGACAGTGCCGAGCGCCGCGGGATAGCGGCCGAGCTGGGTGAACAGCGCAAGATCGGTGGAGCCGGTGGCGCCGCCCCGGGCGAGCAGGAGGGCGGCGGCGATCGAGATGATGACCGCGGGGATCTGGCTAACCAACCCGTCGCCGACGGTGAGGATCGCATAGGTCTCGAAGGCGCGGCCGACATCCATGCCATGGACGGCGACGCCCATGATGAGACCCATGACGATGTTGAGCAGCGTGATCAGCAGGCCCGCCACCGCATCGCCCTTGACGAATTTCGACGCGCCGTCGAGCGAGCCGAAGAAGGTGGTTTCCTGCTGTTCGCGTTCGCGGCGGGCCTTCGCTTCCTCGTGGGTGATCGCGCCCGAGGAGACGTCGGCGTCGATCGCGAGCTGTTTGCCGGGCATGCCGTCGAGGGCGAAGCGGGCACCCACCTCGGCCATCCGGCCCGCGCCCTTGGTGATGACGATGAAATTGACGATCAGCAGCACGCCGAAGACGACGAGGCCGAGGAAGATGCTGCCCGACATCACGAAATCGGCGAAACCCTCGATCACATGGCCGGCGGCGGCGGTGCCGGTATGGCCCTGGCCGATGATCAGTTTGGTCGAGGAAACGTTGAGCGAGAGCCGCAACATCAGCGTGGCGAGCAGGACCGTCGGGAAGGCCGAGAAATCGAGCGGGCGTTCGATGAACAGGGTCACGGTGAAGATCAGGATCGCAAGGGCGAAGGAGGCGGCGAGGCCGACGTCGAGCACCCAGGACGGCATCGGCAGGATCATCATCACGATCACCGCCATCAGCGCGAGGGCGAGGAGGATCGTGGGACGGAACACTTGGGCGAGTTGCGGCATCGGCGGCCCTCCTAGCCCGCGTCGGGACGGGCGAAGAGGCTCGCGCCGCCCCCGGTGCCGGAGCCGAGCGGCACCAGCGAGCCGAGCGCGGTCTGCCCGCCGGCCTGCAGCAGCGGGTAGGAATTCACCCGGATGCGCGCGGTCGCACCGAAGACCGAGGGGGTTGAGGCGACGGGCAGGATCGGGGCACCCAGTTGCAGGGGCAGGCCGTCTTCGGCCGCGAACTGGGCGCGGAATTCGGCAAAGCGGGCCTTGTAGCGGTCGGCATATTCCGGGGTGCGGGAGTGGAAGGCGCCGGCGGCGAGCTCCCAGTCGCCGCTCTCATTGTAAAGCGACAGCAGGAAATTGGCGGCGTAGCGCGCGTTGGCGGACGGGTCGAACATCTCTTCGATCGAGGCGAAATGTTCGTGGTGCCATTTGTAGTTGATCTGGAAGCAGCCGACGTCGAAACTCCGGGCTCCGCGCTTGAAATGCTCGTAGGCATAGCCAAGCGCTGCATCGAGATCGTCGAACCACAGCCCCTTGCCTTCCATGTTCACCGTCCAGGGCCAGGGCCGGGTCTGGCCACCACGGTCGCGGCCGGTCTCGGTGAGCGAGATCGCCTTCAGAACAGAGATCGGCACACCGGTCGCCGCGGCGGCCTCGGCGGCGGCTCGGTCGCAGATCAGGGATGCGTCGGCCGCTGCCGAGGCAGGCGCGCCGAACAGGGCGGTCGCAAGCCCGAAAACGAGGGCCATGATCTGCGCGCTCACGCGTACCCGTTCAGCGCGGCCATGGCGGGACGGCTGCCGGCGGGTTGCCGGATCGGGTGGTTCTGGCCTGGTCTGCCGTTTGGGCATCGCACCTTCCGCAGTTCTTGCGTCTCTCGGTTGCAACCTAGTCGCAGGGTGTTGAGAAAAGGTTGCCGCCGGGCGGGATCAGCTTTCGGGGACCGGCGCCGCCCCGGTCTCCGGCGCCGGCAGGTGATCGAACAGCGCGCCGAGCACGTCGCGGGTGGCCTTGCTGGCATCGACCAGCGATTGCGCGGCGGCGAGGGGCTGGAGCGGATCGCCCGCGGCGGCGGCGGTGGGTGCGGGACCGGCGGTGCCATCCGCTTCGGGACCGGCGAGCATCAGCTCAGCCGCACGCCCGGCGGCGCCGTCGTCGAGGTCGCGCACGACCGACCAAAGCCCGCCGCGCCAGGCGGCCTGGAGCTCGGCCTCCCGGTCGCCGGCCTCGGCGAAGGCTTCGACCGCGCCGGCGTGATCGGTGGCCATTTCCAGCGCTTGCGCCCTGAGCCTCAGGTCCGGCGCCGTGGCGAGGCCCGCGAGATATCCGATGGCAACGTCCGGACGGCGCTGCATCAGGGCGGCGCGGGCGAACAACCGGCGGTCCTCCTCGGCCGGGAGCGTGCCGTCGCCTTCGAGCACGATCTGGGCCGGGGCGGCGAGGCCGAGATCGAACAGCCGGGCCGCGATCAGGCGCCGGGTTTCGCCCGGCAGGGCCGAGACGGCATCGAGCCGCGCGATGGTTTCGACCAGGAAGTCCGGGTCGCTGGCCTTGCGCGCAAGCTGGGCGAACACGTCATCGACAAGCACCGCGGCGCGGTCCGGGGTCACCACGGCGGCGGCTCCGGCCTCGTCGAGCAGGCGGAAGGCTTCGGCGAAGGCACCGGCGGAGGCCCGGGCGCGAATCGCAGCGTCGGTCAGGCGGCGGCCGGTTTCGGTGCCCCGGTGCTGCAACGCGAGCCCGTCGAGCAGAAGCACAAGATCTTCGGCAACTGCACCGCCGTTGGCCAAGGTGAGATCGACACGGGCGAGAAGCGCGTCGGGCATCTCGGCATCATTGGCCGAGATCACCTTGTCATAGGTGGCCTCGGCCCGGCGGAGATCGCCGTCGTCGAGGCTGATTTCTGCCGAGAGCAGCGACAGTTCGCTCGAGGGCGGCCCCGGGAGCCGATCGATCCCGGCGCGCACCAGATCGGCGGTGGCCCGGTCGCCGGCCGCGCGCAGTTTGTCGGCCAGGCCCGGTCCCACGTGGCGGCGTAGATGCGCGGGCAGGCCATTGAAGGCGAGCGCAACGGCCTCGCGGTTGATCGCCCGTCCGGGGCTCAGCTCAGGCTGGGCCAGGGTCGCCCAGAGCGCGGTCGGGCCGGGGCAGGCCATTTGCGGCGCGAGCGCCGGCGCAAGATCGGAGGCTCCCTTGTCCATCACGTCGGCCATGGCGTGGAGCAGGTCGGGCCGGTCGATCAGATCGCTGAAGCGCGCGATCAGCGCCTTCGCCTCGGCGCCGAAACTGACATAGATGTAATTTCGCGCGAGCGCGGTGACGCCCTCGGCGTCGGCCACATCGAATTCGCCGACCAGATGCGAGCGATAGGCGCCAATATCGGCGCCGTTGGCAATCTCGCCGCCCCAGCTGGCCACGTCGAAATATTCCGGGTCGATGCAGAGGTCGCCGTCGTCGGTCTCGGGATCGCGCGGCGTGAGGTTGGCGGCGGCGCGATCGACACTGGTCTCGATGGCGATATGGCTGCGCGGGGTTGCGGGCGGTGCCGGCGGCGGCGGTGCAGGTGCGGGCGGCGCGGGCTCGGCCGGCGGTGGGGTCGCCTCGGCGACGCGGCGGTCGACGTCGCCCATGTCGGCATCGAGCAGGCCCTGGGCGGCGGCGCGCGCAATCTGTTCGAGCAGTGCCGTCTCGGTCGCCTCGACCCGAGCCCGGGTGGCCGGGTCGAGCTGAGGGTCCGACAAAGGCGGTTCGGACAGCGTGTCGCCCGGCGCCGGCGTCGGGGCATGAGACGCGGCCAGGGCATCCGGTGCGGCACCCGTTGCGGGGGCCGGCGTTTGCCCTGGACCAGGGGCGTGCTCCGCGTCGAGCATCGGCCCCGGCAGGGCGACCGGCAGGCTCGGCCGCGGCAAGGTCAGCGGCAAGCTGGTCCGCTCGGCGAGGCTGAGGCGCAGCGCGGTCAGGGCCGGGTCCGGAGCGGATGCGGGCCGCGCGGTAGGCAGGTCCGCCGTGTGATCGGGCTGCGGTTCGGGCGCGGCCGCGTCGGCGGGCGGGTCCGCATCGACGAGCGGCGGAAGCGGCGCGTCGTCGCCGGTTCCGGGGGCACTGGGCGCGCCCTCGATCACATCGAGCACGACCTGGCCGTCGCCGAGCTCTTCGGCGCTCGCATGGCAGGCGCAGTCGACGGCGAGAAACAGCCGCCCCTCCCCCCGGTCTTCGACTTCGCCGATCCTCTGGGTGCCGATCCGGTCGTAGAGCCCGTCCAGGCGGTAGTCGAGATCGGCACGGGCAGGGCGAAACTCGAAGCCGCCGTCGACCCGGCCGAAAGCCCAGTCTTCGGGGGCGGCAAACTGGATCAGGAGCCGGGTGAATCCGTCATGATCGCCGGAGCGGACCGATACGGTTTCGCCCGATGCGGCGGCGGGAACGAGCGCGAGGAGGAGAGGGAGGACGGCGAAGGCTCGGGTCATGCGGCGTTCTTCTTGACCTCCTTCAGCGCCTCCTCGAGTTCGGAGAAGCTCGGGCGCACATGGCTCGGCGTGTTCTGCCGCCCGACCTCGATGCAGATGTTGGTCGAGTGGTTGTGCAGGTTGGCCACCAGGACCTCGCGGATCAGCTGGTAGAAATGCCCGTCCTCGTCGATTACGGTCTTCACCTTGGCGGCGAAGGGGCCGACGAAACCGTAGGCGACGAAGACGCCGAGGAAGGTGCCGACGAGAGCGCCGCCGATCAGCTTGCCGAGGATCTCGGGTGGCTGGTCGATCGAGCCCATCGTCTTGATGACGCCGAGCACGGCGGCGACGATGCCGAGCGCCGGCAGACCGTCGGCCATCGCCTGCAGCGCGTGGCTCGAGTGCTGGGCGTGTTCGTGGTTGGCCTCGATCCGTTTTTCCAGCACCTCCTCAACCTGGTGCGGGTCGTCGTAGTTCATCGAGGCGGAGCGCAGCGTGTCGCAGATCAGGTCGATCGCTTCCTTGTCGGCGAGGATGCGGGGGTATTTTGAAAAGATCGCACTGTCGGCCGGCGTTTCGATATGCTCTTCGAGGGCGACGGCGTTCTGCCGCGCCTGGCGGATCAGCTCGAACAAGAGACACAAAAGATCCTTGTAATCGCTGGGTTTCCAGCGCGGCCCCTTGAACACCTTGCCGACATCCTTGAGCGTGTGCTTGATCCCGGCCACGTCGTTCGAGATCACGAAGGCGCCGGCCGCGGCGCCGCCGATCATGGTAAATTCGAAGGGCGCGGATTTCAGGATGATGTCGAGATGCCCGCCGGCGGCCATGTAGCCGCCGAAGACCATGATGAAGACCATCGCGATCCCGATAAAACCGATCATAGCGCCTCTCCTCGGCTGGGTTCGTTGGCCCCGCATCCTGACACGGGAGCGTTAAGAAACATTTCCCACCGCCCCGCTGTCCCGGGGGCCGCGGCCTATTCGGTCGGCGCCAGAGCGTTGCGCCCGGCGAGCAGCACCGAGATCGCGTAGGCCGCCTCGGGGTCGAGGCCCGCCATGATCGCGGCGGCGGCGTCGGGCCGCATCCGGCCGAGAAAACCGGCGGCGAACTTCGGATCCATCGCGGCGAAGACCGGAGCCGCCTCCTTGGCCTTCATGTTCTCGTAGACGCTCGTGAGCCGGGCCAGGTCGTCTTCCGCCGCGGTCGAGGCATGGGCCATGGTGGCCGACAGCCGCGCCTCGGCCTCCTCCAGCGCGGCCATGTTGGACGCGATCTGCGTCTCGGCCACGGCGAGGGCCTGGAGCCGGTCGGCGAGCGCGCCTTCGCGGGAGACGACACGGTCTTCGCGCTCCTTCAACAGGGCGAGCACGCGGGCGATGTCATCGGGCGTCTCGCAGCTGCCGGCCACTTCGGCCCGATCGTCGGGCCCTTCGGCGGCAGCGCTGGCTTCGGCCCAGCCGATCCCTGCCCCGAGCCGCAGCCCGCCCGAGAGCGCCAGCATCGCCGCGATCACCATCAGTGCGCCGCGGCCGCCGCGCTTGCGCCGGCGCGCTTGCGGCCTGGCGGTGGCGGCGGACGCCGGTTTCGAGCCGAAGCCGATCATCGCGCCGCCTCCCGGGGCTGGCTGCGGCGGGTGGAGAACAGCGGTTGCGCCTCGGTCTCCGTCGCGCTTGCGGTCGCGGCCGCCCAGGCCTCGTCCAGCGCGGCTTCGGCCTCGGCGGGCGCGGCCACCGGCGGTTCGGTGACCGGCATATCGGTGACCGGCGGCGCCACAGGTGCCGCCGCGGGAGCGACGGCCGGATCGGGCAGGTCGTTCAGCGACGCCAGCATCAGCTCGAGTTTGTGCGAGGCGCGCTCGGCGCGTTCGGTGAGCGCGGTCAGCGTGTCAGAAGAATGGCCGGCGGCCTTGCGCGCGAGGTCGAGCGTGCGGGTCATGTCGTCGACCTGGGCCGAGAGCAGCGCCACCGCACCGCCGACCCCGTTTTCAAGGTTGTTGAACCGCTTCAGCCGGCGCGCGAGTACGACGCAATAGGCCGCCGCCCCCAGCGCGCCCGCGCCGAGCAGGATATCCGACAGCATTGATACGATCTGGTCCATTCTGGCCCTCCGTTCGCCCCCGAAATCTACTCCGTCAGCTCAACACGAATTCCATGATGAGTAGGTCTCTTACGCGTCCCTCGCCGGTCACCAGCTGGATGCGCCTGAGCATCTGCGCGCGCAGGCTCACCAGTGCCGAGGGATCCTCAAGATCGCTGACCGCGACAGCGCGCAGGTAGGAATTGAGCACGTCCATCACCCGCGGGGTGAGCTTGGTGACATCGGCCTCGGCGCCCGGGTTCACCTCGAGCTCGGCGCGAAACCTCAGGTGCCGCGCGGTCGACCCGGTGCCGATCGAGACCACCAGCGGTTCGAGCGCGACAAAGGACACCGGCGCAAGCGCTTCGACCGCGGATTCGGCTGCACCATGGCCCGCGTCGGCCGCGGGGTCGGGTCCGAGAATCAGCCCAGAATAGACCGCGAAGAAGCCGCCGCCGCCGAAGCCCAGCGCCAGGACGAGCCCGATCAGGAGCCCGAGCCTGCTCTTTTTCTTCGGCGCCTCCTCGGTGCCTTCGGTGTCCGGCGTCGCGTCGTCTGCCATCGGGTGTCCCCTCGGTTGTCGAGAGTCGTTTTAACGCGAAGGGGCTAACCGATTGTTAATCGCAATCGGGGAAAGTGCATCTCGACGGGGGCAGAAGCCCGCTCGAAAAAGGAGTTACGTCGTGCAGCAGTTGCTCGCGGTCTGGGCCGCACTCGATCTGCGCAAGCAGGTGATCGTGATCGGGACGACGCTCGCGGTCTTCGCCGCGGTGCTCGGCCTTGCCCGCATGGCCGCACAGCCCTCGATGGCCCTGCTCTATTCCGGGCTCGAACCTGGGCCCGCCGGCGAGGTGATCGCCGCGCTGGAGGCGCGCGGCGTCGCCACCGATGTGCGCGGCGGGGCGATCTATGTGCCCGAGTCGGAGCGTGACGCGCTTCGGATGACGCTTGCCTCCGAAGGCCTGCCAACGAATTCGTCCAAGGGCTACGAGCTGCTCGACGGGCTCTCGGGCTTCGGGACGACGAGCCAGATGTTCGACGCCGCCTATTGGCGGGCGAAGGAGGGCGAGCTCGCGCGCACCATCGTGTCGTCTCCCGCGATCCGCACGGCGCGGGTGCATATCGCCATCCCGAGCCCGCAATCGTTCCGCGACCGGGGCAAGCCTTCGGGCTCGGTCACGGTGACGGCGGCCGAGGGCTCTCTGTCAGCCTCGCACGCAAAGGCCTTGAAATATCTCGTGTCTTCCGCCGTTCCGGGGCTATCGCCCGACGACGTTTCGGTGATCGATTCGCAGGGCGGTCTGATCCTGGCGGGCGACGAGGCGCTGGCGCCCGAGGGCGACGGGGCTGATCGGGCCGAGGTGCTCCGGCGCAATGTCGAGCGACTGCTCGAAGCGCGGGTGGGCTATGGCAATGCGGTGGTCGAGATCGCCGTCGACACGGTGACCGAGACCGAGAAGGTGGTGGAACGTTCGTTCGATCCCGAGGGTCGGGTCGCCATCGCGTCGGAGACCGAGGAAACCACTACGGCCGCGAGCGATTCGAACGGCGGCGGGGTCACCGTGGCGTCGAACCTGCCGTCGGGCGATGCGGCCGGCGGCGGCGGCGAGTCGTCGTCGGAAAACTCCGAGACGCGCGAGCGGATCAATTACGAAGTGCCCGAGACCACGCGCGAGATCCTGCGCGGCCCCGGCGCGGTGCGACGGATCACCGTCGCGGTGCTGGTCGACGGCATCCGCAGCACCGATGCCACCGGTGCGCCGGTCTGGGAGGCGCGCAGCGACGACGAGCTTGCGGCGCTGGGCGATCTCGTCGCCTCCGCCGTCGGGTTCGACGAGGCGCGGGGCGATACGATCACCATCAAGTCGATGGAATTCGAACCGCTCGCCGCGCCAGGCACGGAAGCGACCGGCGGGTTTGCGAGCGCGCTCCATATCGACGCAATGGCGTTGATCCGCCTCGCGGTGCTGGCGGTGGTGGCCCTGGTGCTTGGGCTGTTCGTGCTGCGCCCGATCCTGTCGGGGCGCGGCGCCGTGATCGAGGCCCGCGCCCCGGCGCTGAGCCCGCCCTCTGGAGCATCCGCCGCAGGCGGCGAGGCGTTGCCGGCCCTCACCGGCGAGATCGACACCGGACCGGGACCGAAAGGCGGCGAGCTCGCCGTGGTGCCCGATTTCGATTTCAGCGACAGCGGCATGAGCGGACTGCCCGCGCTCGGATCGCAGGACCCGGTCGAACGACTGCGCGCTCTGATCGACGAGCGGCAGGCCGAGACCGTCGAAATCCTGCGCGGCTGGATGGAAGATGACGCGGAGGAGACGGCCTGATGGCGTCGCGGTTCCGCCTCGAAGAGTTCGACGAGACCAGCCTTGCCTCGGTTCGGGCGCAGCCTGCCGGGCCCGCGGCCGGGGCCGCGCCCGCTGCGCCGCTGTTTCCGGCCGAAGCCGTGGAACAGGCAAGGCTCGAAGGTTACGAGGCCGGCTACAAGGCGGGATGGGACGATGCGGCGCGGGCCGAGGCCGAGGACCAGAGCCGGATCGGTACCGAGTTCGCGCGCAACCTCCAGGATCTCGGGTTCACCTTTCACGAGGCCCGGGCGCATGTGATGCAGGCGCTCGAACCCCTGCTGTCGGGCATGGTCGAGCGGGTTCTGCCGCGGCTGGTGACCGAGACCATGGGGCAGACCATCGTCGAGGAACTCATGCCGCTCGCGGCCAATGCCGCCGACGCGCCGATCGAGGTGGTGGTCGCGCCGGCGAGCCGGCCGGCGCTCGAGGCAATGCTCGCCAGCGCCACGGCGGTGCCGTTCACGCTGATCGAGGAGCCGACGCTCGCCGAGGGGCAGGTGTTCCTGCGCTCCGGCAAGGCTGAACGGCACATCGATTTCACTTCCGCGGTCGACCGCATCGGGCGGGCGATCGAGGGGCTCTACGAACTCAACGAGAAGGCTTTCCGCAATGGATGATTTCGCTTCCGACCTCGACGGCGAGGGTGCCGCCAACCCGTTCACCCAGGTGCCGATCGAGATCGTCGTCACCGTCGGACGCGCCCGGCCGCTGGTGCGCGATCTGCTCCGGCTGAAGCCCGACGCGGTGCTTGCGCTCGACAAGAAGGTGTCGGACCCGGTCGAGCTCTATGTCGGCGACCGGCTGATCGCGCGGGGCGAGCTCGAAGAGGTCGGCGAAGATGGTGCCGGCGGGCTTGCGGTGCGGCTCACCGAGGTGGCCGATCTCAAAGCCGGGCTCTGAACCGATGCGCGCTTTCCCGCTTTCCGCGCGCCACGCCGTCGGCCTCCTGCTGATCGCCGCGCTCATCGCGGCGGCGCAGCCTGGCGCCGCCCAGGATGTGTCGATCTCGTTCGACGGTGCCGGCGAGGGGCTCGCGACCCGCTCGATCCAGCTCATCGTGCTGGTCACGCTCCTGAGCCTGGTGCCAGGGCTCGCGGTGATGATCACCGCATTCCCGTTCATCGTCACCACGCTGTCGATCCTGCGGCAGGCGATCGGGCTGCAGCAATCACCGCCCAACATGCTGATCGTGTCGCTGGCGCTGTTTCTCACCTATTTCGTGATGGAGCCGGTGTTTACCGAAGCCTGGGAGGCCGGCGCCGAGCCTTATGCCAATGGCGAAATCGAGCTCGAAGACGCGTTTTCCGCGGCCCTCGTGCCGTTTCGCGGCTTCATGGCGGGCCGGGTCGATGGCGAGACCTTCGCTTCGCTGGCTTCACTGAGACCGGACGCGCAAGACCTCGTCGCGGGGCCGGAGGCGCCGCTCTCGGTGCTGGTGCCCTCGTTCATGCTGAGCGAGATCTCGCGGGCCTTCCAGATCGGGTTCCTGATCTTTCTGCCGTTTCTCATTATCGACCTCGTGGTCGCGGCCATCCTGATGTCGATGGGCATGATGATGGTGCCGCCGGCGATCGTCTCGCTGCCGTTCAAGCTCGCCTTCTTCGTGGTCGCGGACGGCTGGAGCCTCGTGTCGGGCGCGCTGGTGCGCAGCTACTTCTGAGGGGTGCACATCCCTGTGGCCACCCTCGCGGTGGCCTCGGGTCCGGACCTACCCCCGCGCAGATACTGATTCTGCGAGACGTTGGCGCGCTGCCGCCCCCCGTTCCGGCTGGGGCGGCGCGAGATCTGCGAGACCGACCGCAAGGCAGCCATGGCCAAAGTCGGTATCTGCACTTCCGCGCCACAGACCAGACCTTCCGAACCCGCCCCCGTTCCCGAGGTCGGCGCTGTCAACACCTGCCCGCCATCTGTCCGCCCTCGGTATCACGCGAGATCCTCGGCTGCGATCCGCGGGCCGCGCGTCCCGAAGGCCCTTGCCGCGCGGGTGACTTCTGATCTTCGGTTCCCGCCCACGGTTCCGGACCGTGCCGGCGCCGCCTGTTCGTCCGGGGCGCCCCCTCGCCCGCACCGGGTCCTCCGGCCTCCGCCGGGGCCTGCGCCGCAGGGCAAGGGGCATCGACCGCGCGGGTCTAGCGGACGATGAACTCGGCATGCAAGGCGCCCGCCGCCTTGATGCTCTTCAGGATGTCGATCATATCGCGCGGCGAAACGCCGAGGGCATTGAGACCGGCGATCACCTCCGACAGCGAGGTGCCGCCGGGCACTTCGGCGAGGCCGATCCCGGGCTCTTCGGTAAGGCTCGCGTCGGTGCGCGGGATCACGATGGGGGCGGCCTCGGTAAACGGGTTTGGCGAGACTACGAGGGGCTGTTCCTCGATCCTGAGCGTGAGGTTGCCCTGGCTCAC
>JAGRMO010000223.1:11096-12505 GCA_020441205.1 Maritimibacter sp. | reverse complement strand
ACGACCTTGCCGGTCTGACCGACCTGCCAGTCGTTGGGCGCAAAGCCCGAATCGACCGCCGCCCGGGAGGCCCCGACCGCAGCACCGAGCTTGTCGGCGAGCTTCTCGATGATGGCAAAGTTCTCTTCCGAGCCCACGCCACGCCCGCCGGAGACGATGATCTTGGCAGAGGCAAGCTCCGGCCGGTCGCTTTCCTGCACCCGGTCCTCGACCCAGGAGGAAACGGCCGGGTCGGCGGCAGCAGAGCCGGTCTCGATCGGGCAAGGCGCCTGTTCGCCGGTGCCCTCGAAGCTCGCGCCGCGTACGGTGATCACCTTCTTCGCATCCGAGCTCTCGACGGTCTGGATTGCGTTGCCGGCATAGATCGGCCGCTCGAAGGTATTGGCGTCCACCACGCCGGTGATGTCGGAGATCACCATCACGTCAAGCAGCGCCGCGAGCCGGGGGGCCACGTTCTTGCCGGTGGTCGTCGCCGGGAAGACGATATGCTCGTAGTCGCCCGCGAGGCTCTGGAAGAGGTCCGTGAGCGGCTCGGCCAGGCGGTGGGCATACTGCGCGCCCTCCACATGGAGCACCTTCGCGGCACCCTCGAGCTTCGCAGCGGCCTCGGCCACGCCGGCGCAATTCTCGCCTGCGACCAGGACGGTGATGTCGCCGCCCATCGCCTTCGCGGCCGTCATCGCCTTGGCGGTGGCGTCGTTGAGCGCGGAATTGTCGTGTTTCGCGTAAACCAGAACCGCCATCAGATCACTCCCGCTTCGGTCTTGAGCTTCTCGACCAGTTCGTCGACCGAACCGACGATCACGCCGGCCTTGCGCGTCGGAGGTTCGGAGGTCTTGACCACCTTGAGCCGCGGCGTGACGTCGACGCCATACTCCTCCGGCGTCTTTTCCTCGAGCGGCTTCTTCTTTGCCTTCATGATGTTGGGCAGGCTGGCGTAGCGCGGCTCGTTGAGGCGCAGGTCCGCGGTCACGATGGCCGGAAGGTTCACCTCGATCACCTGGAGCCCGCCGTCCACCTCACGCGTCACCTTGGCCGTATCGCCCGCGATCTCGACCTCGGAGGCGAAGGTGGCCTGCGGCCAGCCCAGAAGCGCTGCCAGCATCTGGCCGGTGGCGTTCATGTCGTTGTCGATCGCCTGCTTGCCGGCGATCACCAGACCCGGTTCCTCGGCATCGATCACCGCCTTGAGGATCTTCGCCACCGCGAGGGGCTCGATGTCGGTGTGGACGTCCTCGGCGGCCTTCACAAGGATCGCGCGGTCCGCGCCCATGGCGAGTGCGGTGCGCAGGGTTTCCTGGGACTGCTTGACGCCGATGGAGACCACGACGATTTCCTTCACCGCGCCCTTTTCCTTCAGACGGATGGCCTCTTCGACGGCAATTTCGTCGAAGGGGTTCATCGACATC
>JAGRMO010000223.1:0-11091 GCA_020441205.1 Maritimibacter sp. | reverse complement strand
CATCTTGACGTTGGCGAGATCGACGCCGGTGCCGTCGGCCTTCACCCGCACCTTCACGTTGTAATCGATCACGCGCTTGACGGGTATGAGGACCTTCATGTCATTTTCCTTGATCTGTTGTAATGATTTGCCGTGTGGGCCGGCTACTTTCCCCGCGTCCAGGTCTGGCTGCGGCAGAGGCCGAGGACGCATCCCGAGACCTTGAGCGTGTCGCCCGACAGCGCCATCTTCGAGGCGTAGGTCTTGTCGCGGTCGGGGGACCAGATCTGGCCGTTGCCGTATTTGCCGCCGCCGGCCGGCTGCATGTCCCAGATGATCTTGCGGCCGACCGCGCCGGAGGCGATCTCATTGCCGGAATTGTCGAAGGCGTGAACGAGGGTGCCGCAGATCTCGGCGCCGCAGGGCTCCACGTCCACGAACCCGAAATGGCCATTGTCGTCGGGCTGGGTTTTCCAGCTGCCGATGACGGGATCGGCGGCGTGGGCCGGCGCGGCGAGAACGAGCGAAACGGCAAGGACCGCGAGGTTTCTCATCATTGTACGTGTTCCTTTTCTTTCGGGAGGAAGGCGTCCGGCAGCAGGGGTGCCCCGGGGCTGACGGCATAGGTCGAGAAGTCGGTGATGCCCGCCGCCCGCAGCACGTCCTCGTCGATGAAGAAGCGGCCGGTGCAGCTGGTGGCGGGGCGGCAGAGGATCGCATGCGCGGCATCGGCGACGATCGCGGGCGTCCGACAGCGGGCCGGATCCACCGCGTCGCCCAGCATGCGGATCGCCGCGGTGTCGATCATGGTCGCGGGCCAGAGCGCGTTGGCGGCGATGCCGAGCGGGCGGAACTCCTCGGCCCAGCCGAGGGTGAGCAGGCTCATGTTCATCTTCGCCACCGTGTAGGCGACATGCGGCCCGTACCAGCCCGGGTCGAGCCCCGGCGGGGGCGAGAGAGTGACGACGTGCGGGTTCGCGGCCTCGTGCAGGTAGGGCAGGCAGGCGCGGGTGACGGCGAAGGTGCCCCGGCAATTGACAGCCATCATCAGGTCAAATGTCCTGAGCGGGGTTTCGGCCGTGCCCGTGAGCGAGATGGCGCTCGCGTTGTTGACGAGAATGTCGATGCCGCCGAAATGAGCCGCCGCGGTGGCGACGGCCGCCTCCACCGCTTCGGCATCGCGGATATCGAGCCGCAGTGCCAGCGCCGCACCTCCCGCCCGCTCGACCTCGGCCGCCACATCGCCGATCGTCCCGGGAAGGGTCGGGTGCGGCATTTCGGTTTTGGCGGCGAGCGCGACGTTAGCGCCATCGCGCGCCGCACGGAGCGCGATGGCCCGGCCGATGCCGCGGCTCGCGCCGGTGATGAAGAGGGTCTTGCCGCTAAGATCGGTCATTGTCGCTGTTCCTGAGATGGTGCGGCGCTACTCGGCGGCCGCCCGAAAGCCCTGCCATGCTGCCGTCAAGTTATCGGGAACGGCGCCCACGTGGTCGCGAAAGCCGCCGCGCGCGGCAACCAGTTCGGGCGGGACGATTGCGCCGCGGCGAAGGAAGGCCCCCCGGACGGAGGCAACGCAGGCAAGCCCCCGGGCCGAAGAGAAGCGATGCTCGATATAGAGCCATTTCTCGTCGCAGCCCTTGACCTCCGTGGTCAGTTCGAAACGCTCGAACGGCGCCAGCGGGCGGCGGAACTGCACCATGCAGCCGCCGATCACCGGGGCCCAGCCGTCCCGGCGCAGGGCCGGGCCGAGGCCGCAGCGCAGGATCAGGTCCATTCGGCCGAGATCCATGAAGGCGAAATAGCGCGAATTGGTCATGTGGAGGTTGATGTCGAGATCGGTCGGCATCACCCGGAAGCGAAGCCGGAGGGGGTCGGTCGGATCGACCCGGGGGGCGCAGCTGGCGGCGAAAAGGATCCAGAGCATACGCAGCCAGAGATTCATGTCCTTTGACCTCGGATGACACGGCACAGGCGGCGCCGTCGTGGAAAAAAGGGCGGGTTCGCAGCTAGGGGGGGAGAGAGCGAACCCGCCGAGTTGGCCGCGTCAAAACGCCGCTTCGTCGAGCGCCATCATCGAGGTGGCGCCCGCCGAGATCTGGGAAAAAAGCGCGCCGGTCTGCGGCAGGACGCGGTCCATGAAGAAGTGCGCCGTGGCGAGCTTGGCGGCATAGAATCCATTGCCGTCCTCGCCGGCGGCCACCTTCGCCGCCGCGATCTCGGCCATGCGCGCCCACATGTAGGCAAGTGCTGTGAGGCCAAAGAGGCGCAGATAATCGGTCGCGGCTGCGCCCGCCTCGTCGGGATTTGACATACCCTTGCGGGCGACCTCGGCGGTTGCGAGCTGGAGCCTGCCGAGGGCCTTGGCGAGCGGGCCGACGAAGGGGGCGAGATCCTTGTCCTCGGCCCTTTCGGTCACATAGTCGGAGACCGGGTGGAAGAAGCGGCGCAGCGCGCGCCCGCCGTTCATGCCGAGCTTGCGGCCCACGAGGTCCAGCGCCTGGATGCCGTTGGTGCCCTCGTAGATCTGCGCGATCCGGGCGTCACGGACATATTGCTCCATCCCGTGCTCGCGGATGTAGCCGTGCCCGCCCAGCACTTGCATCCCGAGGTTGGCGTTCTCGAAGCCGATGTCGGTCAGCAGCGCCTTCACGATCGGGGTCATCAGCCCAACCAGATCCTCGGCCGCCTTGCGGGTCTCGGGGTCGGGATGGTGGGTCTGCTCGTCGAGGGCGCGGGCGACCCAGACGGCGAGCGCCCGGCAGCCTTCGGAAGTGGCGCGCTGGATCATCAACATCCGCCGCACGTCGGGGTGGACGATGATCGGATCGGCGGGCTTGTCTGCGGCTTTGGTGCCGGAGAGCGCGCGGCCCTGCAGCCGCTCGCGGGCATAGGCGACGGCGCCCTGGTAGGAGGCTTCGCCGAGGCCCAGGCCCTGCACACCGACCGCCAGGCGTTCGTTGTTCATCATGGTGAACATCGCCTTCAGGCCTCCATGGGGCTTGCCAACGAGCCAGCCCTGCGCGTCGTCGAAGTTGAGGACGCAGGTGGCCGATGCCTTGATGCCCATCTTGTGCTCGAGGCTCGCGCACTGCACGCCGTTGCGCGGCCCGAGGCTGCCGTCCTCCCTCGGCCGGAATTTCGGCACGAGGAACAGGCTGATGCCTCCCGATCCCTTCGGCGCGCCGGGAAGCTTGGCGAGAACAAGGTGGATGATGTTCTCGGTGAGGTCGTGCTCGCCGGCGGAGATGAAGATCTTCGTGCCGGTGATGCGGTAGCTTCCATCATCGGAGGGGAGCGCCTTGCTGCGGATCAGTCCGAGATCGGTGCCGCAATGGGGCTCGGTCAGGCACATCGTGCCGGCCCAGGTCCCGTCGACAATCTGCGGCAGATAGGCCTCCTTGAGCGCGTCCGAGGCGTGGTCATGTAGCGCGCAGTAAGCGCCGTGGGAGAGGCCCGGATACATGCCGAAAGAAAGATTGGCCGAACAGATCATCTCGGAGATGAGCGTGTCGAGCACGGCCGGCGCGCCCTGGCCGCCATAGTCCGGGTCGCAGGCGAGCGCGGTCCAGCCGCCCTCGCGGAACAGCCGGTAGGCCTCGGGGAAACCCGCGGGTGTCGAGACGACGCCGTTTTCCAGCCGGCAGCCCTCCTCGTCGCCGGGGCGGTTCAGCGGCTGCAGGACCTCGGCGCAGATCTTGCCGGCCTCCTCCAGCACCGGATCGACGAGGTCGGCGGTGAATTCGGCGAGGCCGGGCAGCGCGGCGAGCGCGCCGCAGTCGTGGAGTTCGTGATAGACGAAGCGCATGTCGCGCAGGGGGGGCGCATAAGCCGCCATGATTGAGTCCTTTCCCTGTCCGGGGGCGTCAGTTGCGCAGTGGCTTGCCGGTGAGGAGCATCGATTCGATGCGGTCGAGCGTGCCGGCCTGGCAGACCAGCTGGGAGAATTCGCTGCGCTCGAGTGCGAGCAGCTCCTTCTCGCCGACGACCTCGATCGGGTCGGTTTCCCCACCGGATAGGACGCCGGCGAGCGCGCCGGCCACCACCTCGTCATAGGGGGTCGCCTTGCCAAGACGGCGGAAGTTCCGGACAGCCATGTCGAGCGCGGCGCGGCCCGACGGCCCGGGCAATCTGTAGTCCCGGGGGCCCGGTGCAGTGTAGCCCTCAACCATGGCGAGCGCGCGGGCCTTGGCATCGGCAAGCAGCCGGGCGCGGTTCATGGTGATCCCGTCCTCGGGGCGCAGGAACAGGAGCGCCTTGGCCTCGGCGGCGGATTTCGCCACCGTGGCGGTCGAAAGGATCTCGAAGACCTTCGCCGTCGCGGGCATCGGCCCGTTCGGCAGGCGTCCATAGGTCCGCCAGCGGTACAGCATCTCGACGCAGCCGCCCCAGCCGGGGATGAGCCCGACGCCGACCTCGACGAGCCCGATATAGCTCTCGGCATGGGCCTGCACCGCGTCGCAATGCAAGAGGATCTCGCAGCCGCCGCCAAGCGCCATGCCCGAGGGCGCGCCGACGATCGGGAAGGGTGCCGCGCGCATCGCCTGATAGGTCTGCTGGCCGCCCACCACCAGCGCATCGATCTGCGGCCAGGCGGCAATGTTCGCGGCGAAGAGGGCGAGCCCCAGATTGGCGCCGACCGAAAAATTCGCGCCTTCGTTGTGGATCACGAGCGCCTTGTAACTCTTCTGGACAAGACCGAGGGTCTTGGCCATCAGCGCCATGATCTGGTCGTCCATCGAATTCATCTTGGAGGTGAACTCGAAGCACAGGACCCCGTCGCCGATGTCCCAGACCGCGGCGGAGCCGTTCTTCAGGAGCGGCTGCGACGCGCGCTTGATATCGGAGAGGAGCAGCACGCCTACGGGGCGCGGCACCGGGTGGTAGGCGCCATCGAGGCCGAGCTGTTCGAGCGAGCCGTTTTCGACGCGGTAGAAGCTCCGCCCGCGCGCGGCTTCGAGGATCGGTGGCACCGGAGCGCCGTCCGCCTCCAGCCGGGCGATGAGCCAGTCCGGACCGATCCGGTCGATCAGCACGAAGGGCCCGTCCTTCCAAGCGTAACCGAGGCACATCGCCTCGTCGATATCGGCGATCGTGTCGGCGACTTCCCCGGCGAGGGATGCGGCGTAGGCGAGCGTCGCCACCATGACCGCGCGGGCGTAGCGGCCGTGCTCACTGTCGTGCTCCATCAGCGCGCGGGGTGAGCGGCCGGCTTCGGCGATCGCCTCCAACTTCGGCTTCCGGGCGCTGGCATAGACGCCGGTTGCGAGGTCCACCGCCTCCTTTACCTTTTTGCCGCCGTCGCGGTTGATGCGGTAGAAACCACCCTTGCCCTTGCGGCCGGTATAGCCTTCGGAGATCAGCCCGGCGATGACCGGTACCGGCCGGTTGGCCGCGTGGAAGGCGTCCGCCTCGGGCAGCGCGGCCGATAGGCTGGCATTGACATGCGGCATCAGATCGAGCCCGACGAGATCGAGCAGGCCGAAGACGCCGGTCTTGGGAAAGCCGAAGGGCTTGCCGATCAGGAGATCCGCCTCCTCGACCGGAATGCCGCGCCCGGCCGCCTCGACGACCGCCACCTGCAACCAGTAGACCCCGAGCCGGTTGGCGATGAAGCTCGGCGTGTCCCTGGCGTCGATCACCGTCTTGCCCAGCCGGTGATCGGCATAGGCGCGGATGGTTTCGAGCGCTTCGGGCCGCGTATCGGGGCCACCGACGAGCTCCATCAGCCGCATGTAGCGCGGCGGGTTGAAGAAATGGCTGATGAGGAAATCCTGCCGGAAGCTCTCCGGCAGGCCCTCGACCAGCGTGACGAGCGGGATCGTCGAGGTGTTCGACGAGACGATGGAGCCGGGTTTGCGCGCCGCGTCGATCTTCGCATAGAGCGCCTGCTTGATGTCGCGCCGCTCGATTACCGCCTCGATGATCCAGTCCACTTCGCCGAGCTTGTCGAGGTCGTCCTCGAGGTTTCCTGGGGTGACCAGCTTCGCCGCCCGCTTGCCCATGAAGGGCGCGGGGTCGGCCTTCATCATCCGGGCGATGGCGCCGGCGGCGAGCGCATTGCGGTCCTTCGCGCCTTCCGGTACGATGTCGAGCAGCAGCACCGTTGTGCCCGCGTTGGCGACATGCGCGGCGATTGCCGCGCCCATCACGCCCGCGCCGATCACGGCGACGGTTTGGATGTCGTCCATCACGCAGCCTCCAGTACCGTGGCGATGCCCTGGCCGCCGCCGATGCACTGAGTCGCCAGCGCATAGCGGCCTTTCTCACGCGCAAGCAGGCTCGCGGCCTTGCCGACGATGCGGGCGCCGGTGGCGCCAAGCGGGTGGCCGAGCGCGATGGCGCCGCCGTCGAGATTGACCCGCTTGGGGTCGAGGCCGAGGTCGCGGATACAGGCGATCGACTGGCTGGCGAAAGCTTCGTTCAGCTCAACGACGTCGAGATCCCCCGCCGAGATCCCGGCGCGCTCAAGCGCGCGGCGGCTGGCGCCGACCGGGCCGATGCCCATGAACTCCGGGTCGCAGCCCCGAACTGCCACGGCGCGGACATAGGCAAGCACCGGCAGGCCAGCCTTTTCGGCATAGGCTTCCGAGCAGACGAGGACCGCGGAAGCGCCATCGGTCAGCGGCGAAGAGGTGCCGGCGGTCACCAGGCCTTCGGCGGAAAAGGCCGGCTTCAGACTGGCGAGCCCTTCGAGCGTTGTTTCTGGACGCGGGCAGCCGTCGGTCTCGATTACGCTGTCGCCGGCGGTGATAGGTATAATCTCATCGGTGATGCGACCCTCGGCGATCGCAGCAGCGGCGCGTTGCTGCGAACGGAGCGCGAAGGTCTCCTGCTCTGCACGCGAGATCTGCCAACGCTGCGCCACGTTCTCGGCGGTATCACCCATGCCGATGTAGAACTCGGGGTTCGACTTCGCAAAGATCGGATGCGGCAGCGGGTTGAAGCCCATCATCGGCACCCGGCTCATGCTCTCGACGCCGACGCAGATGAAGACGTCGCCCGCCCCCATCGCGATCGAGCCGGCGGCAATGTGGACCGAAGTCATCGACGAGCCGCAGAAGCGGTTAACGGTGGCGGCCCCGACGGAGCGCGGCAGGCCGGCCATCAGCCCGACGAGCCGGGCGAGGTTCAGGCCCTGCTCGCCCTCGGGGAACGCACAGCCGAGCAGGAGATCCTCGATGTCCTCGGAGTTCACCCCGGTCCGGGCGACGAGGCCGCGCACCACCTGGGCCGCCAGGTCATCGGGGCGGACGCGGGCAAGCGCCCCCCTGGTCGCGAGGGTAAAGGGCGAGCGGGCATAGCCCGCGACAACGACACGTGTCATCGGTTCATCTCCAAGTGGAAGGGGGGCGTCCGGCACGGGTCCGGGACGGGTGTCGGGGCGGTTACGCCCCGTCCGGGTCGGAAACGTCGCAGCCAAGCGCGGCGACAGCCATCGTCTCGATCTCGCGCAGTTCGGCCAGCGTGATCCGAACGGTCTCGAGCTGATCCTCCAGGTCGGCGATCCGGGCCCGGACCTTGCCAACCAGCGTCAAAACCTGCGTCTGATGCGCGGGATCGGCATCGTAGAGCGCGAGATATTCGCCGATGTCCTGCAGCGAGAAGCCGAGGCGCTTGCCGCGCAGGATCAGGATCAGCCGCGCCCGATCGCGCATCGAGTAGATCCGTTGCGAGCCCGCCCGTTCGGGCAGGATCAGCCCCTGTTCCTCGTAATAGCGGATGGTTCGGGGCGTGACGCCGAGCTCGCGGGCGAGATCCGAGATCGAAAATACACTTGACATGCCAGAGCACACACCGCGCGGCCGCCGGCGCCACCGCCTGCTTCTGCCGCTCCTTTTCGACGCGCATTTGTGCAGACATGCGGTGTCCTTTCAACCCTCGGCGGCCGTCATGGGCGCCGGCGTCCCGGTTTCGACGGCGACCTCGGCGAGCAGGTCCTTTTTCGAGAGCTTGCCCACCATGGTCTTCGGCAGGCTGTCGCGGACGATGATCTCGTCGGGCATCTCGATCGGGGAGAGGTAGTCCTTGAGGAAGGCCCGCAGCGCCTCGGGCGTCGCGGTCTCGCCCTCGCGGAAGACGACGAACGCTTTCGGAGACTGGCCGCGGTAGGGATGCGGGAAGCCGACGGCGATCACTTCGAGGATCGCCGGGTGCTGGTGGAGCGCCTCCTCGATGGTGCGCGGATAGACGTTGTAGCCGCCGCAGAGGATCATGTCCTTGATCCGGTCTACCAGATAGACAAAGCCGTCCTCGTCCTGGTAGCCGATATCGCCGGTGCGCAGCGCCCCGCCCGGAAACAGGACGGCATTCTCCTCGTCACGCTGCCAGTAGCCGCGCATCACCTGGGGTCCGCGCACGCAGAGCTCGCCCCGCTCGCCCGGTTTCGCCGGCCGGCCGGGGTCGTCGACCGGGCGGAATTCCAGCACCGTGTCGCGCACGGGCCTCCCGACCGAACCGTCGCGCGCGCCGCCGTCTAGCGGGTTCACGCAGACTACCGGGGAGCATTCGGACAGGCCGTAGCCCTCTGCGAGACGGCAGCCCGTCAGCGCCTCGAAGCGTGCGCGGACGTCCGCGGGCAGCGGCGCGCCACCCGAGATGCAGTAGCGGATCGACGAAAGATCGGCCGGCTGCTTTTCCACCGCGCTGCTGATCGCGGTATAGATCGTCGGCACGCCGGGGAACAATGTCGGGCGCTGGCGGGCGATGATCCGGACGATGTCGGCGGCGTCGAAGCGCGGCACCAGAACGAGTTCCGCGGCCAGGCGGATACCGAGGTTCATCGCCGCCGTCATGCCGAAGACGTGGAACAGCGGCAGGACGGTCAGCGTCCGTTCCGCGCCCATCCGCGGATCGGGAATGCACGCGAACACCTGCTCGGTGTTGGCGACGAGATTCGCGTGGGTCAGCATCGCCCCCTTGGAGACCCCGGTGGTGCCGCCGGTATATTGCAGGGCCGCGAGGTCGATTTCGGGTTCGATGGCGGGAGGGGTGAAGGACCCGTCATTGTCCAGCAGCTGGCGAAACAGGACATGCCGGCCGTCATCGGGCACCGCGACCGTTTCCCCGCGCTTCAGCAGGGGGAAGAGCAGCCGCTTGACCGGCGGCAGCATGTCCGCCATGCGCGCCACCACGAGCCGCTCCAGACCCGCCTCCCCCAGAAGGGCGTTGAGCTTTGGGTAGATCAGCGTGAGGTCGGTCGTGACCATGGTCGAGACGCCCGCATCGGCGATCTGCTGTTCCAGCTCCTTCGGCGCATAGAGCGGATTGAAGTTCACCACCGTTCCGCCGGCCTTGAGTACCCCGAAATACGCGATGACGAAGGCGGGACAGTTCGGCAGGCAAAGGCCGACCCGCGTTCCCTTGCCGAGGCCGAGCCGGGCGAAACCCGCGGCCGCGCGGTCGACGAGGGTAGCGAGTTCGGCATAGGTGATGCGCGCCCCGAGAAAGCTGATCGCCGGGCGGTGGCCGTAGTCCTTAGCGGCCTCGTCGAGAAGCACGTAGAGCGGCTGCGGCAGCGCGGAAGGCCTGGGAGACAATGGGCGTCCTCCTGGTCGGGAAGGTGTGGGCGCGCGCCCCAGGGCGTGCGCCTGGTGGGAGGTCAGAAGCTGAACTGGATGCCGGCACTCACGACATCGGCGGATCCGGTATAATCGCCGGTCAGGCTGCCCGAACTCGTGGCTTCGGCGAGCTCGATATCGTCAAAGAAGATATGGGTGTAGCCGATGTTGACCCGTCGGCCCGGCGCGAAATCATAGGCATAGCCGAGGGACAGCCAGTAGCGATCCGAATCCGGGATGCGCGCGGTGCGGCTGTCGTCGGGCACCGGGCTCTCGTCGTAGGCGACGCCGAAGCGGAAGGTGTGCTGCTCGAACGGATGGTATTCCGCGCCGAGCGAGAAGAACCACGAATCATCCCAGTTCTCCTCGGTCACGTCGTCGGCGCGCCCGTCGTCGAATTTCACACGCAGTTCCTTGAACGTCGACCAGTTCGTCCAGGAAACCTCGGACATGATTGTCCATTTCTCGCTGAATTCGTGATAGGCGCCGAGGGAGACGACGTCGGGCGTGGTAACCTTGGCGGTCGCGTCACTGTCGCTGAGCGCCGGGACCAGCGCCGCGACCCCGTCCGGAACCCCGGAGAAGGTCGCGCTGCCGTCGAGGGTGTAATCGACGCTGGAGCGATAGGAGAGGCCGATCCGGGAGGTGGGCGTGAACTCGTAGAGCATGCCGAGGGTGTAGCCGACGCCATAATCGTCGCCCTTGAGCTCCGAAGTGGCGTCGGGCAGCCCCAGCGCCGAGAGGTTGACCGCCCGCGACAGGGTGGCGTCGGCATAGCCGATCTGGATGCCGGCGCCGAGCGAGAGCTTGTCGGTGGCCTTCCAGGCGAGCGACGGGGTCAGGACTGGATTCTGGATCTCGCTCTCGAGC
Source organism: Maritimibacter sp. (assembly GCA_020441205.1). Classification (GTDB taxonomy): domain Bacteria; phylum Pseudomonadota; class Alphaproteobacteria; order Rhodobacterales; family Rhodobacteraceae; genus Sinisalibacter. Next base: position 685 of record JAGRMO010000223.1, on the reverse strand, counting down.
GCGAAATATCGGCCGGTCCAGCCGTCATCGTATTGGGTCGCGAGACCGAAGGGCGCGTTGAGCGACAGGCCGAGGGCGAGCCGCGGGTTGATCGCCCAGACCCCATAGAAGGCCGGCACCAGCTTGTCCTCGCCCGCATCGCCGCCGTCGCCGCCGCCATAGAACGTTCCGAGCGGGCTGACGCCGGTCCCGGAGAAACTGATGCTGGGGAGAACGTAGCTGAGGTCGGCCTGCACACCGCTGCGCCCGAAGCGGGTCATCCCGGCGGGGTTGGTGAACGCCGTGGAATAGTCGGTTGCGGCAGACGTCGCGCCCGACATCGCCGTGCCGACGCCCGGTGCGCTCAGTTCGCGCAATTGGAAGCCGGCGGCCCTCACGCCGCCCGCATGGGCGGTGGCGAGCAACGCCCCAGAAATCACGAATGTCAAACGGATAGCGCGTCCGGCCAAGATATCCTCCCTGGTGTCTATGTCGGCAATTTTTGTGTTGGGTCTTCACGCCTTTGACTGGGGGCTAGCATGAGTTGACGTTTGCGTCAAGCTCTGTACTTTAACGGTAACGTAAGTATAACTGCCCGCGCCAGGGGGCGGCATCGGCCACGGCAGAGACATCGATCCCGGGGGTGTTTGCGGAGGGGGCGAAATCCTACCCTAGGCTCCAAGGTTCTGTCGCAAACTTTTGTGGT
>JAGRMO010000222.1:1302-1984 GCA_020441205.1 Maritimibacter sp. | reverse complement strand
CGGCAAGGACCGGATCTACGCGGCGTTCAAGTTCTTCCTCTACACCTTCCTCGGCTCGGTGCTGATGCTGGTGGCGATGATCTACATGTATGTCGAGGCCGGCACGACCTGCATCGGCGGCTGCGAGTTCAGCCTGCTCACCCACAGCTTCCCGACCGACAGTTTCAGCCTCTTGGGCTTCACCATCGTCGGCGGCGCCCAGACGCTCCTGTTCCTCGCCTTCTTCGCCTCTTTCGCGGTCAAGATGCCGATGTGGCCGGTGCACACCTGGTTGCCCGATGCCCACGTCCAGGCTCCGACCGCCGGCTCGGTGATCCTGGCGGCCGTGCTCCTCAAGATGGGCGGCTACGGCTTCCTGCGGTTCAGCCTGCCGATGTTCCCGGTGGGCTCCCAGGTAATGACCGATTTCGTCCTGTGGCTCTCGGTCATCGCCATCGTCTGGGCCTCGCTGGTGGCGCTCGTGCAGGAAGACATGAAGAAGCTCATCGCCTACTCGTCTGTCGCCCATATGGGCTACGTGACCGCGGGCATCTTCGCCGCCAACCAGCAGGGCGTCGACGGCGCGATCTTCCAGATGATCTCGCACGGCTTCGTCTCCGGCGCGCTCTTCCTTGCGGTCGGCGTGATCTACGACCGGATGCACACCCGCGAGATCGCGGCCTATGGCGGTCTGGTGAACCGG
>JAGRMO010000222.1:0-1285 GCA_020441205.1 Maritimibacter sp. | reverse complement strand
TTCATGTTCTTCACCATGGCCAACGTCGGTCTGCCGGGCACCTCGGGCTTCGTCGGCGAGTTCCTCACGCTCATCGGCATGTTCCAGGCCAACACCTGGATCGCCGCCGTCGCCGCGCTCGGCGTGATCCTGTCGGCCGGCTACGCGCTCTGGCTCTATCGCCGGGTGGTGTTCGGCGATCTGCTGAAGGAAAGCCTGAAGACGATCACCGACATGGACCGCCGCGAGAAGGCGATCTTCGCGCCGCTCGTGGTGATGACCCTGCTGCTCGGCGTCTACCCGAGCCTGGTTACCGACATCATCGGCCCGTCGGTGAGCACGCTGCTTGACCATTACCATGCCGCCGCGCCCGCAATTGCGGACGCCGCTCCGGCCGCACACTGAGAGGACCCGGGAAAATGACCTCGTTCGATCTGCAAGCGATCCTGCCGGAGATGCTGCTCGCCGTCTACGCGATGCTGGCGCTCATCGCGGCGGTCTACACCGGGAAGGACAAACTCACCCCGCTCGTCACCTGGGTGACGGCGGCGGTGATGGTCGCCCTCGCCGTGCTGGTGGGCAGCGCGGCGCCGCTTTCGGGCGGCGCCTTCGGCGGGCTCATCACCGACGACGCCTTTGCGCGCTTCGGCCAGGTCGGCGTGCTGATCGCCGGCGCCGCTGTGCTGCTCGCGGGCCAGGACACGCTGAAACGCCGCGGGCTCGACCGGTTCGAATATCCGCTGCTGATCGCGCTCGCCACCGTCGGCATGATGGTTATGGTCTCTGCGGGCGACCTCATGACCCTCTATATGGGCCTCGAACTGCAGTCTCTGTCGCTCTACGTCGTCGCCGCGATGAACCGCGACAGCGTGAAATCCACCGAGGCGGGCATGAAATACTTCATCCTCGGTGCGCTGTCGTCCGGGCTCATGCTCTACGGCTCCTCGCTTGCCTATGGCTACGCCGGCACCACGCGGTTCGACGGTATACTCGCTGCCGCCACCGACGGCCATCTGTCGATGGGCCTCCTGTTCGGTCTTACTTTCGTCGCCGCCGGCATGGCCTTCAAGGTTTCTGCCGTGCCCTTCCACATGTGGACGCCCGATGTCTACGAAGGCGCGCCGACCCCGGTTACCGCCTTCTTCGCCACCGCGCCGAAACTCGCGGCCATGGGTCTCTTCGCCCGGGTCATGTTCGACGCGTTCGGCGGCGCGGTCGCCGACTGGAGCCAGATCGTGGCTCTCCTCGCGCTGCTCTCGATGTTCCTCGGCGCCGTGGCCGCGATCGGCCAGACCAACATCAAGCG
>JAGRMO010000042.1:448-12273 GCA_020441205.1 Maritimibacter sp. | reverse complement strand
TGGATCTCGGCCGGCAAGATGGTCGACAAGTCGAAGAACTGATCCGCGCAGGATCGAGGTACAAAGGGCGCCCATCGGGGCGCCCTTTTTCGTGCTTGTCCCTCAGCAGCCCTCAGGCCGCCACCGCGCAGGCCGGCACGAAATTCTCGCCCAGCACGATATCCCAGCCGGCATCGTAGCCCTGACGCCGGTCGTCCGCCGTGTCGCCCCAGGCCTCCCAGCCCGTATGCGTGAGCGTGACCCGCGACCGGCCCCCCGGCAGATCCGCGAACGCCACCTCGACCCGCGTCGGGTTGTCGGCGTTGTTGCCCGGATGCCAGGTCATCGCCAGCCGCACCCCCTCCTGGTAGTCGAGAACCCTTCCCCAGTCGGCGCGCGCGCCATCGTGCATCGTCTCGTAGACCGCCCCGCCCACCCTGGGCTCGATGGTGATCGCCTGCGGCACTGCCCCGGCGCCGGCCGAGACCGAATGCCCGCCCGGCCACCAGCTCGTGGTCGCGTTGACGAAAATGTCGAAGGCCCGCGCCGCGGCGCAGGGCAGATCGAGGGTCTTGACGATTGGCAGGGTCACGTGTCGTTTCCTTTTCGGGCGAGGACTTCAGCTTCGAAACCGGCGAGCACATCGTCCCAGAACCCGTCGATCCAGGCCCGGAGCTCGGCGAGCCCTTCGCGGCGCACCGCGTAGATCCGTCGCGTGCCCTCGGCACGCACGGTCACGAGGCCCGCCTCGCTGAGCACTTTGAGATGCTGCGAGACGGCCGGACGCGAGACCGGAAGATGCTCGGCCAGCGCCCCTACCGGGCCGGGATGCGCCGCGAGCAGCTCGAACAGCTGGCGGCGGGTCGGATCGGCAAGGGCGACGATGGACTCAGCGTAAGACATGACTTACGGTAAGAGCGCGCTTACAGATAAGTCAAGCCCTGCCGCGCCAGCCCCGAGCAATGCGCTGCCGTGGATCGGGTGGAATAAGCCTAGCCGGCCGCCTCGGCGACGGCGGCGACGATTTCGTCGATCACCGCTGTCATCAGCGCCTCGTCCTCGCATTCGGCCATCACCCGGATAAGCGGCTCGGTTCCGGATTTTCGGATCAGGATGCGGCCGTTGCGGGCCAGTCGAGATTCTCCATCAGAAATAACTTTTCGAACCTTTTCGCTCTCCAATGGAGCGGATTCCGCCGAGTAGCGAACATTTTTCAACATCTGCGGGATCGTCGGAAACACATCGGCAAGTTCTGAGGCGCGCTTGCCGGTGGTCACCATCTCGCCAAGGAAATGCAGCCCCGCCAAGAGCCCGTCGCCGGTCGTGGCGAAGTCCGACATCACGATGTGGCCCGATTGCTCGCCGCCGAGATTGTAGCCCCCCGCCCGCATCGCCTCGACGACGTAGCGATCGCCCACCTGGGTGCGCAGCAGCGTGAGCCCCTCGCCTTCGAGATAGCGCTCGAGCCCGAGGTTCGACATCACCGTCGCCACCAGCGTGCCCTTGGCGAGCCGCCCGGCGCCGGCCCAGTGCTTGGCGAACAGCGCCATCACCTGGTCGCCGTCGGCGATCCGCCCGGTCTCGTCGATCAGCATCACCCGGTCGGCGTCGCCGTCGAGGCAGATGCCCAGATCGGCCCCCTCGGCAAGCACCCGCTCGACCGCCGCCTCGGGCGCGGTGGAGCCGACTTTCGCGTTGATGTTGACGCCGTTCGGCTCGACCCCCATGGCCACCACCTCGGCGCCGAGCTCCCACAGCGCCTCGGGCGCGGCGCGGTAGGCGGCGCCATTGGCGCAATCGACCACCACCTTCAGCCCGTCGAGCTTCTGGCCGCTCGGGAAGGTCGTCTTGATGAACTCGACGTAGCGGTGACGGCCCTCGTCGATCCGCCGGGCGCGGCCGATATTGGCCGGTCGCGCGAGCTCGACCTCGCCCTCCATAAGCGCCTCGATCGCCATCTCGTCCTCGTCCGACAGCTTGTAGCCGTCCGGCCCGAACAGCTTGATACCGTTATCGTGGAACGCGTTGTGCGACGCCGAGATCATGATCCCGAGGTCGGCGCGCATCGACCGGGTGAGATGCCCCACCGCCGGCGTCGGCACCGGACCGAGCAGAAGAACGTTCATCCCCGTCGAGGTCAGCCCGGCGGTGAGCGCATTTTCCAGCATGTAGCCCGACAACCGCGTATCCTTGCCGATCACCACCCGATGGTGGCTGACCGCATCGTGGCGGCGAAAATACTGCCCCGCGGCCGCGCCGAGCTTGAGCGCCATCTCCGCCGTCATCGGGCTCGTGTTGGCGAGCCCGCGCACGCCATCGGTACCAAAGAATTTCCGGCTCATCTCTACGTGCCCGTTGCCTCGTCTTCGTGCAGCGCCGCGAACAACCGCAGCGCCTGGATCGTCGCCTGCGTATCATGAACCCGCAGGATTTGAACACCCTGCGCGGCCGCATCGAGCGCGATGGCAAGCGACCCGCCGAGCCGGTCCTTCGCCTCGGCCGCGCCGCCGAGCGCGCCGATGAACCGCTTGCGCGACGCCCCCAGCAACACCGGAGCGCCGAGATCGTGAAACGCCGAAAGGTGACGCAGGAGCGCGATGTTATGCGCCCCGGTCTTGCCGAAACCGATGCCGGGGTCGGTGACGATACGCGCGCGAGCAATCCCCTGCCCCTCGGCGAAAACAATCCGTTCTTCCAGAAAATCAAGCACTTCCGAGACGACATCCGCATAGCTCGGATCGCGCTGCATCGTCGCGGGCGTGCCCTTCGCATGCATCAGCACCACCGGTACGCCCCGTGTGGCACAGAGCCCCGCGAGATCGGGATCGAAGGTGAAGGCGGCGACATCGTTGACGATATCGGCGCCCGCATCGAGCGCCGCCTCGGCAACGGCGGCTTTCCGGGTATCGATCGAGATCGGCGTGGTCACGCCGGCGGCCCGGATCTCGGCGATCACCGGGGCGGTCCGCGCGATCTCTTCGGCCGGCGATACTTCCGCGGCGCCGGGCCGCGTGCTCTCGCCGCCGATGTCGATGATATCGACCCCCTCCTCGGCCATTTCTCGGGCACGGGCCACCGCCGCGGCCCGACCCGAGAAATCGCCGCCATCGGAGAAACTGTCGGGCGTCACGTTGAGGATGCCCATCACCCGGGGACGGTCGAGCGTGAGGCCGCAGAGATCGGGCCGCAGCGCCGACAGGCGTGCACGGGCCGCACCGTCGATCCCCGAGGGGCCGATCACCTTGACGCCGCCGTCGTCGCAGCGCCGCTCGAGCGCGTTGAACCAGGCGAAACGGCTGCCGGCGACGGCAAGCGCACCGCCATGGCCGCCAGACCGGTCGCCGAGCCGGGCGATGGGCCGAAGGCGCGGGCTCACGGCAACGCGCCCACCGCAAGCGACCGGGTGGCGAGACCGGTCTCGGGCGCGGACGCCCCGACCACCACAAGCTCGGTGGCCTGCATGAGGCCCGCGAACCAGGCGGTAAGGCGCGTGGGATCGCCCGGCCCCGCGTTCGGCCCGTCGACCGCGTCGAGCACGATCTTGGACGGCGCCCAGACCGAAATCTGGCCATGTTTCATTGCCCAGTCGAGCTCGGTCCGGGTGGCGACCACCACGCAGCGCGGATCGCGCGCCGCCAGAACCCAGGCGTTCTGCTCGACGGCGAGCAGGTCTATCCGCCGCTGTGTCATCGCGTGCCCGGTGGTCGGCCGGGCCAGATCGTGTGGCCCCACGCAGAGAATGACCGGCGCCCCCGCCGCCTCCAGGGCATCGAGCAAGGCCGAAAGCCCCGCATCCGCGATCGCCCCGTTCGCTAGATGCACCACCCGCGGATGCGGCACATCGTCGGCATCCGTTTCCGCAGGCGGAACATCGCCGTGGGTGCGCACGATCTCGACCCCGAGCGCGCCGGGCCCGCGGTCCAGCTTCTCGATCCGAACGAAGACCCGAAGCGCCTGCGGCGCGTGGAGGATACGGTCGGCTATGCGCTCCGCGAGGGTTTCAAGCAGGTTCAGCCGCTCCTCGGCCAACTCATGCGCGATCGCCTCGGTGATCGTGTCGTAGGAGAGGATCTTGTCGACATCGTCGTCGATCCGCTCGGCCGGCGGCGTCACCTCGACCACGATGTTGAACGCCAGCCGCTGCTGGCGTCCCCGCTCCTGTTGAAACGCACCGATATCGGCCGCGACCACGTGGTCGCGCAACGAGATCCGGTCCGGTGGCCGGCTGGGCTGTCCGGCGGCCTCGGCCCGCGCGCTGGGATGCTCGAAGGCGAGCCGGATGTCTGAGGTCATGCACAACTCCTCTGCGGCCGCACCATGGCGTATCGGGGCACGGGAGGAAAGGGGCGGCCGCACGAGACGGCGCCCGCGTTGCACCGACCGTCGCGGCTTCGCGTATGGTCCAGACGATGCCTTAGCGGTAGAAGTGATGTGTGCCGATAAGCGCCGTCTCGGCCTTGGTCTGCGACCACGACGGCGAGACGAAGCTGGTGTGGTAGTAGAGCGCCCCGTCGGTGAGCGTACGCGGCGCGCCGTCGAGCATGGCGCGCGCCACCTTGCCGACCCGCTCCCAGGCCGTGTGCTCGTCGACATGCTCGGGCCGCCCGTCGCAGGTATAGCTGAACTGGCAGGCGAATTTGCGCCCGGTGCCCTGATTGATGACGTCGCAGACATTGTCGGGATACCGGCCGCTGTCGACCCGGTTGAGGATCACTTCGGCCACCGCGAACAGCCCCGGCGCCTTTTCGCCGCGCGCTTCGAAATAGAGCGCTTCGGAGAGGCATTCCCACTCGTCGCCGCCGGTCGCCTCGGCCTGGGCCGAGATCCATTTCTCGGAATGCAGCAAATCGGCATTCGCGCGCAGATAGGCCTTGCGCGCGAGGTCCAGCGGTTTCGCGCGCGGTGCGGGAATGAACGCCACGGGCCGGGCCGCCAGATCGAGCGGCTTGGCCTTCGGCACCACCCCCATCCCGCGCGGCGCGGCGCTCACCGCAATCGCCGCCACCGCCGGTCGGGGCGCGGGCAGAGGCCGCGCGGCGCTCGCCTGACGCATCGTCTCGAGCGGCTCCAACCGCGGCGCGGGCTTCGGCGCGCTCGCGGCCCGGAGCTCGTCGAGCGGCACGAGTTTCGGCATGGGACCGGACGCGCTGGCACGGGTTGCGAGGTCGAGCGGTTTGGGTTCGGGCGCGGGCATCGTCACCGTCGCGCGCGCCAGATACGCGGAGCGCGGCACCGCCGGAAGGTCGGGCACGAACACCCGGGACGACATCGTCGACGTGATGGTGCGCGCCGCCGGGTTCGGCGCCGGCGACAGGAGATTGGCGAACCCGATGGCCGGCACACCCTCCGACCCCGCCATGACGGGTTGGGCCAATAGCCCTATGGCCGCAACTGCGGCCCTCGCAAATCTATACACTATCCCCCCCTTTCGGGTTCGTTCCCCAACCGCCTCCCTGACGGGAGCCGTTTCCTTGGACGAAAAGATATGCCGATTCAGTCGTTTCTGTCCACGTTTTCACGTGAATGGCCGATCTTGTCCGGATCGAACGCAAAATCTTGTGGTCGCAAAAGGGGTCGCCCGCGAGACTCGGGGGCGGGTGTCGCCTCAGTACATCCGCGGCGGACGCTCGGCGCCCCGCTCGGCGATGGCGAAATGCGCCGCAGCGAGTCGCGCGACCGGCACCCGGAACGGTGAGCAAGAGACATAGTCGAACCCGGCCGCCCGGCAGAAGGCGATCGAGGCAGGGTTGCCGCCATGTTCGCCGCAGACCGAAAGCGTGAGCCCCGGATGCGCCGCCCGGCTGCGTTGCGCACCGATCACCAGGAGCTCGCCCACCCCATCGGGATCGAGCGAGTGGAACGGGTCCTCGACATAGACGCCCTGCGCAACATACTGGCTCATGAACCGGCCGGCGTCGTCGCGTGAGAGCCCATAGGTCATCTGCGTGAGGTCGTTGGTGCCGAACGACATGAATTCGCAATTGGGCGCGATGGTGCCGGCCCGAAGCGCGGCACGCGGCGTCTCGACCATCACGCCGAGACGATAATCAAACTCGGCGCCGAGCTCGATCCGCACCGCCGCCGCGACCGCGTCGATCCGGCCCTTCACGATCTCGACCTCCCGCTTGGCCGAGACCAGCGGGATCATGATCTCGGGCACCACCGGGCTTCCGGCGCGTTCGAGCGCCACAACCGCCTCGAAGATCGCCCGCGCCTGCATGTCGTAGATCTCGGGCACGGTCAGCCCGAGACGTACCCCGCGCATCCCCAGCATCGGGTTGAACTCGGTCAGCGCCTGGGCGCGGCGGGTGACGTCGGACACCGGCAGATCGAGCGCATCGGCAAGCTCGCGCAGCCCCTCGCGGCTGGCCGGCAGGAACTCGTGCAACGGCAGATCGAACAGCCTGATCGTCACCGGCTCGCCCTGCATGATCTCAAAGAGCTCGATGAAATCGGCGCGCTGCATCGGCAGGATGCGCTCGAGGATCGAGCGGCGGTCGTCGGCATCGTCGGCGAAGATCATCTCGCGCATCGCGAGCAGCCGGTCCTCGGCGAAGAACATGTGCTCGGTGCGGCAGAGCCCGATCCCCTCGGCCGCGAACTGGCGTGCGGTGCGGGCGTCTTCGGGGGTATCGGCATTGGCGCGCACGCCGATATCGCGCGCCGCGTCGGCCCAGGCGAGGAGCTGGCGGAAATTCTCGCCGAGCGCCGGCGCCAACATCGGCGCAGCCCCGGCCAGAGCCTGGCCCGCGGTGCCATCGATGGTAATCACGTCGCCCTCGCGAAACACCCGCCCGTCGGCCGCGGTGAGCGTGCCGGCCTTGCGATCGAGCCGCATCGTCGCCGCACCCACGACGCAAGGCAGGCCGAGGCCACGCGCGATAACGGCCGCATGCGACGTGACCCCGCCCCGCTCGGTCAGCACGCCCTTGGCGGCATGCATGCCGCGAATATCCTCGGGGCTGGTCTCGCGCCGCACCAGGATACAGGCCTCGTCCTGCGCCAGCGCCGCCTGCGCGGCGCGGGCGGTGAACACGATCTTGCCAGTGGCGGCCCCGGGAGAGGCCGCGATGCCCTGGGCGATCACGTCGCGCGCGCCAGACGGGTCGACCTGGCTGTGCAGCATCTCGGGCAGCGACCGCGGCGGCACCCGCAACACCGCCTCGTCCTCCGAGATGATCCCCTCCTTCGCCATCGCCACCGCGATCCGAAGGTTGGCCCGCGCCGAACGCGGTACGCGCATCTCGTCGAGGATGAACAGCCGTCCGTTCTCGACGGTAAACTCGATCTGCATTTCCTCGCGCAGCCGCGACCGGCTGAGCGTGCCGTAGCGCAGGAGATCGGCCCAGACCGAAGGCAGCGCTTCTTCGAGCGACGGGCCCCGCTCGTCGGCGGCGAGATAGAGGATCCGCCCGCGCGTCGGATCGCCGGTCAGCGCTTCGCGGCCCTGCGCCTGGCACATGTATCGGCCGATGATCTCGGGCAGCCCGGTGGCCCCGTTGACGAACTGGATCACGCCCGAGCCGGAAAGTTCGCGCCCCACCCCCAGCGCCATCTTCTGCACCACGAGGCCGAGCCCCGCATCCGCCGGCGCCCCCTTTGCCTCGCGCAGAAGCCGCGCCGAGGTGCCCTCCCAGGCCCGCGCCATCGAGCGCAGCACCTGGCCGAGCTGGGTGCGGATATCTTGCGGAAACGGCTCGTCGGTCTCGTCCTGATAGGTGTCGAGCGCCGCTTCGAGCGCCCCGGCCGAGGGGTCGTTGACGATCTCGAACTCGTCCGGGTCGAGCCGGGCGACATGGATCGCATAGGCCTGGATGAACCGCAGATAGAGCGCGTTCGCCGCCGTCTCGCCGTGGCTCTCCTTGAGCTCCCGATGCAGCGCATCGTTCATCCCGATGTTGAGGATCGCCCCGGGACCGCCCCAGTCGGGGTCTTGCGATGAGGGCCTTACCGACAAGAGCGGCGAAGACCCGAACCGCGCGAGCATCGCATCGAAATCGGGCATCTGCCCGCGCGAAATCGCCGCCACCGTGGCGAAATCGAGCGCGACCGTGCGCGGCACCGGCATTTCGAGCCGCACCAGCCGCTGCAGACACTTCGCCCGCCCGCCGTGGCGGTCGGCCGCGATCGGTGCGCTGGGCGTGATCTCGACGAAGCCTTCGTGTTCGGACGGCGCGGAACGTTTCTGCACTGCGGCAACCTCCTGAGCGCGCAGCATAACCTTCGTTTTCCGTCTGGCAAGCATTCGATTCGGGTCGCGACGCGACGGCGATACGAACGCCGTCGCGCGCGTGGACGAGGCCGGGTCCAACCCGCGTCGAACCGGCTCGCCGCCGGCCCCGGGTTCAGCCGTCGATCTTGGTGAGGTCGGCCACGCGCAGGCAGATGTCGCGGATGCGCGCGAGCAGGTTCAGCCGGTTGCGCCGCACCACCTGGTTGTCGGTGTTCACCTGCACGGTGTCGAAGAACGCGTCGATCGGTCCGCGAAGCCCCGCCATCGCCGCCATCGCTGCCTCGAAATCCTCCGCGATCATCGCCGGCCCGATCCGCGCCTCGGCCGCGTCGAGCGCAGCGAACAGCGCCCGTTCGGTCTCGTCCTCGGCGAACTTCACGTCCGGCCCGTAGGAATATTCCACCCCATCCGCCGCCTCGGCCTGGGCGAGAATGTTGTTGGCCCGCTTGAACCCCTGAATCAGGTTGGTGCCGTCATCGGTCGCCAGCACGTCGCCCAGCGCCCTGGCCCGTTTGACCAGAAGCGTGAGATCGTCCTTGTGCGGCATCGCGAGGCAGGCGTCGATCACGTCGTGACGCACGCCCTGGTCGCGCAGCCAGACCTTGAGCCGGTCGTGGACGAAGGCGAGCAGGTCGTCCGACAGATCGGGCTTGTGCGCCCGGATCGCGTCGAGCCAGTCGGGCGGGTTGTCATTCAGCTTCTCGACCAGCGAGCGCACCGCCGAACCGAACACGCCATGTTCGGCAATGTTCCCGAGCAGCTCCTTGAGCAGCGACTTCTCTTCGGGGTCCTCCAGCGGCTCGATCTGGTGACGCAGGATCTGCGCATCGATCAGCCGGTCGAGGTTGAGCCGGAGCCCGTTCTCGAGCACCAGCCGGATCACCCCCAGCGCCGCGCGGCGCAGCGCGAACGGGTCCTTCGAGCCGGTGGGCTTCTCGTCGATGAACCAGAACCCGGTGAGCACGTCGAGCTTGTCGGCCAGCGCCACCGCGACCGAGACCGGTGCCGCCGGCACCGCGTCCGAGGGGCCGAGCGGCGCGTAATGGTCGCGCACAGCATCGGCGACCGCGTCGGACAACCCGGCAGCCTTGGCGTAATAGCGCCCCATGATCCCCTGCAGCTCGGGAAATTCGTAGACCATCTCCGAGGCGAGATCGGCCTTGGCCGCCCGCGCCGCCTCCTTGGCCGCCCTGGCCTCGGCCCCCACCATCGGGGCGAGCTCGCCCGCGAGCGCCCGGACACGGGCAATCCGCTGCGATTGGCTGCCGAGCCGGGCGTGGAAAGTCACATGGGCGAGCTTGTCGAGCCAGGGGTCGAGCCCGTGCCTCGCGACGGTACGCCGGTCGTTCTCCCAGAAGAACTTGGCGTCCGACAGCCGCGCCGCCAGAACCTTGCGGTTGCCGGCGAGGATGGTGGCGCCGTGATCGGCGGTCTCGCGGTTGGCGACGGTGACGAATTTCTCGATCCGCCCCGTACCCGGATTGCGCACCGAGAAGAACTTCTGATGCTCGCGCATCGAGGTCTGCAGCACCTCCGCCGGCAGCTCGATGAAGTCGTCGGCGATGTCGCCCATGAGCACCACCGGCCATTCGACCAGCCCCGCGACTTCGGCGAGCAGGCCCTGGTCTTCGACCAGCTCGAAGCCGAGCGCAAAGGCCTTCTGCGTCGCGTCGTGCCAGATCGCCTCGCGCCGCTCGGCCGGGTCGAGCACCACATGCGCGGTCTTGAGCTTGGCCCGGTAATCGTCGAACGAGTTCACCGCGAAGGCGCCGGGCGCCATGAACCGATGGCCCATGGTGGTGTTGCCGGCCGAGATGCCCTCGATCTCGACCGGCACCACCTCGGCGCCGTGCTCGTCGGTGAGGATGCACAGGATCGAATGCAGCGGCCGCACCCAGCGCAGGGGCCCCGCGCCCCATCGCATCGACTTCGGCCAGGGGAAATTGCGCACCACCCCATCGAGCACCTCGGCGACGATCTCGGCCGCCGGACGGCCCGGCTTCTCGATTACCGCGAACCACACCTCGCCCTTCTTGTCGGGCCGGGCTTCGAGCTGGTCCTTGGTGAGCCCGGTCGAGCGCAGGAACCCTTCGAGGGCTTTCTCCGGCGCATCGGTGCGCGGCCCCTTGCGCTCCTCGCGCGTATCCGCCGAGCGCGCCGGCAACCCTTCGACGGCGAGCGCGAGCCGGCGCGGCGTGGTGAAGGCGGCGGCGGCCGCATATGTCAGCCCGGCCTCGACCAGCCCGTCGGTCACGAGCTTCCTCAGGTCTTCGCCCGCCCGCGTCTGCATCCGGGCCGGAATTTCTTCCGAAAAGAGTTCGATGAGCAGATCGGCCATGGGCTTACTCGCTGTATTTCTCGTTGAGCTGGTTCCAGGCGTAGGCCCGGCCGTCCGGGAAGACGGCGACCACCCGGTCGACGCCGTCCTGGATATCCTTGGTACCGAGGAAGGCGACCGCCTCGCCGGTTTCGAGCGCCGTGCCGATTGCCTCGGCGTCGAAACAGCCGAACCACCCCGGCGCGGTAAGCGGCGTCGCCGCCTCGTAGACCACATAGGTCTCGGTCAGCGCCGGCAGGCTCATCGCGGTGGTGAAACAGGCCCGGTACCGGATAGGCGAAGACGAGCCGTCGATCCCCTCGAACCCGGCGATCACCAGGGGTTCCGGCGCGCCGGTGGCGACGTTGACCAGCGAGACCTCGGCCGCGTCCTCGGCGACCGGGGCGTAATACGCGTATTCCTGCGTGTAATAGACGACACCGCCGAAAATGAGCGCTGAAATCACGACGAAACTCCCGACGATCTTGCCGTTCATGCTGCCGCTCCTTGGACCGGCGCATCCCGGCGTGCTAGAGGTTGGCGGTGGATACGGCCCTTTTCATCAGGGCGCTCGGCGCCTTTTTCGCGATCATGAACCCGTTCGTGATGCTGCCGGTGTTTCTCGCCATGACCGCCGACGACGATCCCGGCCAACAACGCAGGCTCGGCCTCGCCGTGGCCGGCTTCAGCGCCCTGCTGGCGGCGGCGGTGATGCTGGCGGGCAGCCGGGTGCTCGCGTTTTTCGGCATCAGCGTCGACGATTTTCGCGTCGCCGGCGGCATCGTTCTGTTCACCATCGCGCTCGGCATGCTGAACGGAACGGCCTCGCCCGCCCATCACGGCACCGCGGCCGAAAAGGCGCATCACGGCGATCTGAACGCGCTCGCCTTCTACCCGATGGCCTTCCCGATGATCGTCGGACCCGGCACCATCGCCACGATCCTCGTATTGACCGCCCAGGCCGATCCCGGGAGTCTTCTGGCCGTCGGCGCGGCCGCCGGCATCGTGCTGGTCACCCTTGCCCTGGTCCTGGCCTTCGCCGCCCAGATCGGCCGGGTGATGTCGCAGAGCCTGCGTGTCATCACCATGCGGCTGATGGGCATGATCCTGGCCGCCGTGGCGGTCGACATGACCGTCACCGGGCTGAAGGCGCTGCTGCCGGGCTTGGGCTGAACACGCGGCACTCACGCGGTGGCCCCGCCCGCTTCGGTCTGCACGAAGGCGTCGGCGCACATCTTGGCGAGCGCCCGGACCCGGCCGATATAGGCCTGCCGCTCGGTCACCGAGATCACGCCG
>JAGRMO010000042.1:0-427 GCA_020441205.1 Maritimibacter sp. | reverse complement strand
CTTGATGCACTGGTCATAGGCCGGATGCGCCATGATGATCCGCCGCCCGGTCTTCGGGTCGTCCGCCGGATGGGCAAGGATCTGCTGGCACTCTGCCTCGGCATCCTCGAAATGCCTCAGCAGCATCTCGGTATTGGCCGCGTCGAAATTGTGCCGTGAATACTCGGTTTCGGTCTGGCGGAACACGTCGCCGTAGCTGAGCGGGATCGGCGCATCGGGGTCGTTGAACGGCATGTCCATCACGTGGTCGATACCGAGCACATACATCGCAAGGCGCTCGAGCCCGTAGGTGAGTTCGCCCGAGACCGGCCGGCAATCGTGCCCCCCGACCTGCTGGAAATAGGTGAACTGGCTTACCTCCATCCCGTCGCACCAGACTTCCCAGCCAAGCCCCCAGGCGCCGAGCGTCGGGCTCTCCCAATCGTCC
>JAGRMO010000221.1 GCA_020441205.1 Maritimibacter sp. | reverse complement strand
TGCAACCAGGCCTGCCTCGACCATACCTTCTCCGGCAAGATCGCGTCCTGTCTCGTCAACCCCGCCGCCGCCCACGAGGCCGAGCTTGCGCTTGCGCCCACCGATGCCCCCAAACGCATCGCCATCGTCGGCGCCGGCCCCGCCGGGCTTGCCACCGCCATCGCCGCCGCCACCCGCGGCCACAAGGTCACGCTCTTCGAGAAGTCCCCCCGCATCGGCGGCCAGCTCCACTACGCCGCCGCCGTGCCGGGCAAGGAAGAGTTCAAGACCCTCATCGCCTGGTTCGAAACCATGGTGGCGAGAACGGGCGTCGACACCCGGCTGTCGACCGCGCCCGGCGCCGACGATCTCGAGGGCTACGACGAGATCGTCATCGCCACCGGCGTCACCCCGCGCGATCCCGCCATCCCCGACGACGGCGGCCATGTGCTGAGCTACGCCGACGTGCTTGCCGGCGCGCCCGTGGGCCGCACCGTCGCCGTGGTCGGTGCCGGCGGCATCGGCTTCGACGTCGCCGAGTTCCTCACCCACGACCACAGCCCCACCGCCGATCTCGCCGCCTGGCGCGCCGAATGGGGCGTCGGCGATCCGGCCGAGACCCCGGGCGGCCTCGTCCCGCCCCGTCCCGCCCCGAGCCCGCGCCGGGTGACGCTCCTGCAACGAACGCCCGGCGGCCCCGGCAAGTCGCTCGGCAAGACCACCGGCTGGATCCACCGTGCGAGCCTTCGGGCGCGGGGCGTGGCCATGCTGGGCGGCGTGTCCTACGAAAAGACCACCGCCGACGGCCTCTGGATCACCACCGCCGACGGCCCCCGCCTGATCGAGGCCGAAACCACGGTCATCTGCGCCGGCCAGGAGAGCGCCCGCGACCTCGCCGACGAGCTCCACGCCCGGGGCCGCAACCCCCATGTCATCGGCGGCGCCGATCTGGCGGCCGAGCTCGACGCCAAGCGCGCCATCGACCAGGGCACAAGGCTTGCCCTCGCCTTCTGAGCCCTTGCGCCACGTTTCCGCCGCCGCCACCAATCCCTGCAAAAACCGCGCAATCGTCCGACCCGCTCCACAGTCTTGCCCGATTTGACCCCGATACAATTTCTCGTTGGGGCGATGACTGTAGAAAGACATGACATGGACCGATTGACCGAAATGGAGGCGTTCGCAACCGTGGTCGACCAGGGCGGCTTCACGGATGCGGCGAAGAAGATGGGGATTTCGAAATCTGCCGTTTCGAAACACGTCTCTTCCCTCGAAGCACGTCTCGGCGCACGCCTCCTCAACCGCACGACCCGGCGTGTGAGCCCCACCGAGATCGGGCTGGCCTATTACGACAGGGCCCGTCGCGTGCTGAACGACGCCGGCGAAGCCGATGCGCTCGTGACCTCGATGCAATCCGCCCCCTCGGGGCTTCTGCGCATTTCGGTCGCCACCGATTTCGGCGTGAATCACCTGTCGCCGGTGCTGGGCGAATTCCTCACCGAATTCCCCGATATCACCGTCAACATGGTGCTCAACAACCGCTACGTCGAACTGATTTCGGAAGGCTTCGATATGGCCATCCGGGTGGGGGAACTCGAGGATTCCAGCTTGCGCGCGCGCAAGATTGCCGAGACCACGCGGCGCATGGTCGGCAGCCCCGCCTATTTCAACAAGTTCGGCCGCCCCAGCCGGATCGACGATCTCAACGAGCACAAGCTCCTGCATTACTCGAGCCAGGCCTCGGGCAACGTCTGGAAGGTGCCGGCGCCGTCGGGCGAGGTGCGCCAGGTGCGCACCGCCGGCTGGCTCTCGGTCAACGACGGCCAGTCGCTGCTGAACGCCGCCATCGCCGGCCTCGGCATCGCCTACCTGCCCAGCTTCCTCTACGCCGACGCGCTCGAGAAGGGCCAGGTCGAGGACGCGATCCCCGATCTGCCGCAGGACGTCCAGGGCATCTACGCCGTCTACCCGCCGGGCCGGTTCACCCAGCCCAAGGTCCGCGCGTTCATCGATTTCCTTGTCTCGGCCTTCGCCGACAAGGGCCCCGACAGCTGGTGACTTACGAGTTCCGTTTCCCCAAGTCCTGAGAATCCCAGGGACTTACTCGGGCGCCGCGGCCAAAAGCTCCGGCGCCCTTTTTCTTCCCGGCCGGCCGCAGGGCCAAAAAACGTGCTATGGTCGGGATATCCACCGCCTTCGGGCACCCCCCAACGGTCATCCGGCCCCCGGCCCAGACCGACCACGAAGGAGACGATCATGTCCGACACGACCAAGACCCCCAAGCTCAGCCGCCGCGATCTCGCCGGTCTCACCGCCGCTGCCACGGTGCTTGCCGCCGCCCCGGCGCTCGGTGCGCAAAACCGCATGAACCGTGCCCTCGCGCTGTGCCAGTCGGCGCTCGGCGAGCTTCAGGGCGCGACGCCCAACAAGGGCGGTCACCGCAAGGTGGCGATGGAACATCTCGAATACGTCATCAGCCAGATCAAGCTCGGCATCCAGGCCGGCGAAAGCTGAGCCTGCGCGGGGCCTTCCCGGGCCCCGCCTCGACCGCTGCGGCGTCACCGGACCAATAGGTCCAACATCGAACTCCGACGCTGGGTCAGGAGCTGGACCTCTCAGCGCCGAACCGCCCGTCGCCTTGGGCGGGTGCCTTAACTCGTCTCAGCCCATCGCGTTCAGCGCGGTCATGCGGGCCAAGCACCGAATGGGCAAGACCGACGGCTTCAATTGCCTCGATCAACCAGAATCCCGGGTCCCACTGCCCGTTCTCCAGCCCCAGTTTCGCGGAATGCGGGAAGGCGTGGTGGTTGCCGTGCCAGTTCTCGCCGAAGGTGATGAGGCCAAGTCCGCGTATGTTGTACCCCTGCACCGGAAGGCCATCGACAACCCAGCCCTGATGCCCCGACCGATGGGCAAAATGCCCAACCATCCAGTGGCCGACAAGCGAAACGGCGACGCGCAGGCAGACGCCCCAGAGAACCCAACCAAGCCCGCCCACCGCGAAGAGAGGGAGCCCGACAACGAGCTGTTGCGCCATCCATGTGCGGTCGAGCCAACGATAGAAACGGTCCTCTGCGATCTCAGGTTCGATTTCGAAACGCGGCGGGTGATCGAGGTCGAATCGGCAGTGCATCTGCCACCATGCATCGCGCCAGAATCCGGCCCCGTGGCTGGGGTGGGGCGGGCATTCGGATTGCCGTTGATGCCAGTCTCGCATGTCGTGCGCGCGGATCATGCCAAACGGGCCTGCCATACCCACGAGCGTCCCAAGCCAGACCAAGATGTACTCCAGCCATTTTGGCGTTTGAAACGCGCGGTGGATGAGCAACCGGTGCATCCCGACAGAATGTCCCGCGCAGATGGTCGCAGCCGTGGTTCCCAGAAATCCGAAGAAACCTCCCCAACTCGGCGTGTAGGCAATTGCCGCGATGCCGCCTGTGGTCATCAAAAAAAGCCAAACCGATTTCAGAGCGTCCCAGCGAATGCTCCCCGCGATCGCATCGGTAGCCTCGTCGGCACAGACGCGTTCGGTCGACCACAGTCGCATCTTGAAACCCCGCTCGGTTGGCGTACACTTGTTAGAAATAAAGATATATAACTAATAAGTTAAAAGGTGAAAACATGTCAACCGCTGACAAGGTCTTTGAGGCTCTCGCATCTACCCCGCGGCGCAGGATCCTCGCTTACCTATCGGAAGGGCCACTTACGGCCGGCGCGATTTCGGAGCGGTTTGAGATGTCGCAACCCGCAGTGTCCAAGCATCTTTCGATCCTGGAATCGGCCGACCTTGTCTGGAAGAAGCGCGAAGGTCAGTTCGTTACATACGGGATGAAGGCCGATAACCTCGGTGGCACTCTCGCGAAGTTCCTTCAGGAAGTCTGCCCGCCAAGTCGCGCGTTGAAGGCAGAACGTCGCTCGGAAACCGGAACGACCTGATCCAGATGGCTGCGCCCGCAAACCGCAGCGGTGGCGTTTCCCCAGACTCGCAGCGCCTGTGCTGTCCGCCGCGCTTCAGATCGTGACGCGCCCCTACTCCGTCGACACCAGAATCGCCTCGACCCGCCGGTTGAGCGTGCGGCCCTCGTCGGTCTGGTTCGAGGCGATCGGGGCGAGGTAGCCGATGCCCTCGGCCTCGAGCTGGTCGCGGTTCACCCCGTATTTCGTTGCCAGCCGGTCGGCGATCGAGGCCGCCCGGCGTTTCGACAGTGAGATGTTGCCCGCGAGCGAGCCCTCGGCGTCGGTATGCCCCACCAGCGCCACCCGTTTCTCCGGATGCTCGGCGAGATAGGCGGCGAGTTCGGCGAGCGAGGTGTAATCGCCCGGTCCGAGTTCGGCCGAGCCGGTGGCGAAGTCGAGGTCGACCATCACGAAGCGGCCGACCGTTTCCATCGCCTCGCCGATGTCGTCGAGCACCGCCGTGGGCATCGCCGCGCCCGGCTCGGCCTTCGTCGAGGCGGTCGGCGCGAGCGCCACCGGCGCGGCCTCGGCGTCGCCCACCGCGATCACCTGCACGAAACCGGCCGAAGCCGAACGGCTGACCATCAGGCTCACCGCGTCGGTCGTCGCCCCCGGGCGCTGGGCGGCGGCGAAGTAGAAGTCGCGCAGATCGACATGCATGTCCGGCTCGCCGATCACCTCGGTGCCGTAGCGGAAGTCGAACCCGCCGCAGGTCTCGTCCTTGCAGTCGAACAGGATATCGTAGCCGGCCCGGGCGAGCTGGCCGCGCAGCGTCGCCATGATCTCGAAGCTTGTGAGCCCGGTGCCGCCGATCCGCCAGGCCTGGCGGGTGACCCGTCCCGCGATCTCCGTGGCCATCACCCCGCCGGCCTCGTCCCAGGGTCCGGTCGGCATCGCGTAGCTGCTGGAGGGATCGACGATCTCGCGCGCGAGCGTGGCGCCTTCGGGCAGGGTCAGCTCGGCGCCCGCGGCGTTCCCGGCCGCAACGGCCAACAAGGCCGCCGCCACGCGCGAAGCGATCCTGAACTGTGCTCTCTGCACCGGGCCTGCCATGGCAACTTGCCTTTCCCCGGCGTCGACGGCGCACCGGGTTTCGGGCGCGAAAATACAGCGTTTCCGCTTCGCGAAAAAGCCCGTTCTCGGGGCGAAACGCCGACCGGGGCGGTTTTTGTCGTCCCGGCGTCCCTCAGCCGGCCTCGCGCACCCGGTAATGGTAATGCCCGACCCGGGTGAAGCCGAGATCGGCATAGAGCGGGTTGGCCGCGTGATTGCCCTGGGTCGCGAACAGGCTGATGACGCTCGCGCCCTGTCCCAGCGCCCATTTCGCCGCCGCCCGCACCATCAGTCCGCCCACGCCCTGGCGCCGCATCGCGGGCTTCACGTAGAGCGCATGCACCATCGCCACCCCGTCGTGGATCGCCGCGTAGGCCGCTCCGCCCGGATGGTCGCCGGCGCGCGCGAGGATCGCCGTCTTCTCGCCCCGCGCCCGCTCCATCACCGCCTGCCGCGCCGGGCCGATGCCGCCGTCCGCCCAGATGTCGCGCACCAGCTCCATCGGCGGCCACATCGTGTACACCGTCCCGCGCGGGATCGGCGCGGCCGCGAGCTTGTCGGCCGCCGCCGCCCAGAGGTTCACCGGGTCGCGCACCACGTAGCCATGCGCCTCCAGCAGCGCGTCGAGCTTGTCGTCGCCCACCCGGATCTGAAACAGCGGCACCTGCCCGAGCTCGGCCATCGCGCGTTCGGCCACCGGCAGATCGGCATCCGTCACCGGCCAGGCCTCGGTCGCCGCCGACACCCGGTTGCCGCCGCCCTGGCCGTCGCGGATGATCCAGGCGCCGAGCGCCGTCTTCGCCGCCGGCGGCCAGGTCGCCTCGCAGACCTCGGTGAGCTTCGCCGCGTCGGGCAGATGGATCGGCCTTGTCATCGCGTCGCCTCCGGAAACAGCCGCCCGAGCTCCACCATCGCCGCCGAGACCATCGCCCCCTCCACCCCGCGCACCACGATATTGGCGCCGAACACCCCGCCCTCGCTGAACGGGTAGGAGCCGATCGACAGCGCCGGATACCGCTCGGCAAGCGCGCCCAGCGGCCCCGCGATCTCGCCTTCGGGGCGTTCCACCCGCAGGCTCTGGCTCATCACCGGCTGGCCGTGCTCGATTCGCGCCATCACGCCGGCCACCATCGCCTCGAAGATCTTCGGCACCCCGGCGCAGACATGCACGTTGCCCAAGGAGAACCCGGGCGCGGCCGAGACCGGGTTCTCGATCAGTACGGCGCCTTCGGGAATGCGCGCCATCCGCATCCGCTCGGGCGTCGCTTCGACGCCGCGCGCGGTGATGAAGTCCATCAGGATCGCCTTAGCGTCGTCGCGGATGTCGATCGCCGCGCCGAAGGCCTCGGCGATCGCGTCGGCGGTGATGTCGTCATGCGTAGGCCCGATGCCGCCCGAGGTGAACACATGGGTATAGGTCGCCGACAGCGCCCGCACCGCGGCGACGATCGCTGTCCGGTCGTCGGCCACCACCCGCGCTTCGCGTAGGTCGATCCCGTGCGTCGCCAGCACCCCCGCGAGGTGATGCAGGTTGGTGTCGCGGGTGCGGCCCGACAGGATCTCGTCGCCGATCACCAGCATCGCGGCGGTTGGGTTGGCCATTCCTGTCGCTGCCTTCACATCTGCTTCCATACTGGCTCCGACCCTAGCCCAAGCCACCGGCCTTGCCAAAATGTTTGCGCCGGGTCACCGCGCCCGGCCCTACGCCGGCACGTCGTGCAGGAACACGCGCAGCGTTTCCGCCACCTGGTCGGCCTCAGTCACGATCAGCGCGTGGTCGGCGCCGGCGATCACCTCCTGATGCGCCTGCCGGTTCCAGCTCGCGAGCTGGCCGACGCCGCTGATCGGAATCGTATCGTCCGCCTCGCCCCAGATCGCCAGCGTCGGAATGTACATCGCGGCAATCTCGTGATGGTCGCTGGCCACCGATTCCTTCAGCGCGTTCCGCTCCGACGACAGCACCGCCGCGAGGTAGCCGCGCCGCCCGAGCTCGGTTTCGATCCGCGCCTTGACGTCCGAAATCCCCCCGGGCTTCTTCGCATCGGCTGCCGCCGCGCGGCGCAGCGCCGCCGGTCCGAGCAATCCCCAGAGCCAGCTCCCCGCGATCCCCGCCCGCGCCGCCCGGGTCAGAAGCGCGGCCGGCCGGTAGCCCATGCCCGCCGGCGCCACCAGCACCAGCCGGTCGACGATGTCGCTCTCGGCGGCCGCAAACCGCGTGGCGATGGCCCCGCCCATCGAATAGCCGAGCAGCGTCACCGGCCCCTTCTCCCCCAGCACCTGCAACAGCTCGCCGAGCTGGCGGGCGTGGAAGTCGAGCGTCTGCGCCCCCGCCACCCGGTCCGAAAGCCCGCGCCCGTAGAGGTCGTAGCTCAGCACCCGGTAGTCGAGCCGCAAGAGCTCACCGATCAGCGCGTCGAAGATCCACGATGGCGAGGTCAGCCCCGGTACCAGCACGATCACCCGGTCCGATCGCGGCCCATGCCACCGGTAATGCGTCTCGCCGCTGTCGAGATGGGCGATCTCGCCCTGCGCCCGCCCGCGTGCGTCGGGCCCCATCGGTTTGCGCAGCGCCTCCATGACGAAGGGCGCGGCGGCCACGGCGATGAGCAGCACCACCGGCGCCGCGAGGATGAGATAGGCGGTCATGTCGGTTCGGCATCCCTCTCAGTCGCGCTCACACTAGCGCCCGCGGGCTCGGGCGCAAGGCTCGGCAGGGCGGGGGGCTTGACTGGATCAGGGATGCCTTATATAACGGTAGTATTATATAAGGCTTGCATCATGGACCACGTCACCGCCGCCTTCGCGGCCCTCGCCGATCCCATCCGCCGGGCGATCCTCGACCGTCTGGCCGAGGGCGAGGCCACCGTGATGGATCTCGCCGAACCCTTCGCGATCAGCCAGCCGGCGGTTTCGCGTCACCTGAAGGTGCTCGAGGAGGCCGGGCTCATCACCCGCCGGGTCGAAGGTACGCGCCGGCCTTGCCGGCTGGCGGGCGGCACGCTCGAAGAGGTCGAGGCCTGGATCGGCCATCTGCGCCATGCCCTCGGCGCCAGCTACGACAGGCTCGACGGCGTGCTCGCCGAGATGCAGGCAGAAATGCCCCAGAAGCCGCAGGCGCGCCACGCGGCGCCCAGGCTTGTCAACCGAACCGAACCCGTACGACCCGACCCGGAGGTCTGACCATGCCCGCACCGCTCAAACTGGTTCTCGACGGCGAGACCGATCTCACCATCACGCGCCATTTCGCCGCCCCGCCCGATCTCGTCTACCGCGCCCATACCGAGGCCGCGCTGGTGCAGAAATGGGCGCTCGGCCCGCCGGGCTGGCGGATGCCGGTCTGCGAGATCGACGCGCGGCCCGGCGGCGGGTTTCGCTATGTCTACGAGGCGGATGGCCAGCCCGGCTTCGCCATCGTCGGCGAGTTCGTCAGCCTCGAACCCGGCGCGCGCATCGTCCATGTCGAGCGGATGCTGATGCCCGACCCGACGCCCGACAACCGGGTCGAGACGCTGTTCGCCGCCGATGGCGACGGCACAAGGATGACGATGCGGATGCACCTGCCCGATGCGGCGACCCGCAAGGCGATGCTCGAGACCGGCATGACCGAGGGCATGGAACTGTCCTATCAGGCGCTCGACCGCCTCGTTGCCACTCCGCTCTGAATCCCCGCCCCTTGGCCGCGCGATGCGGCCGGGGCGCCTTCTTTGCAGCCGCTTCCAACTGGAGACCGCCATGCCGGGTCCGCTCAAGCTCGTCCTCGACGGCGAGGCCGACGTCATTGTCACCCGCCGGTTCAGCGCGCCCCCCGCGCTGGTCTACCGCGCCCATCTCGAACCAGACCTCATCCGCCGTTGGATGCTGCCGGTGGAAGGCTGACGGATGCCGCTTTGCGAGGTCGATGCCCGCCCCGGCGGCCGCTTCCGCTACGAGTTCGAGCACGACAGCCAGCCCGGTTTCGCGATTGTCGGCGATTTCCTGTCGCTCGATCCGGGCGCGCGGATCGTCCACGTCGAGCGCATGTTGATGCCCGATCCGACACCCGACAACCGGATTGACACCCGCTTCGATCCCGCCGGCGACGGCACGTTGATGACGATGCGCATGCGTCTTCCGGACGCCGCCGCCCGCAAGGCGATGCGCGCAACCGGGTCGAGGACGGTATGGCCGTGTGGCTGCGACCTGCTCGACTGCCTCGCGCCCCGCAGGCGGCGCTTGGCTGTCCCGGACACCCGCCGCCCGGGGCGAGGCCGGCAGAAATCAGGACGTCCCGAACCCGGCCTGGCCGCGCCCGCGCGCGGCCGGACCCCGGTGCAGGTCGGATCGCCCGGACGCTTCCGGCCCGGGGTCTGTCGTCTCCCGCCACGACGTCCGGCACGCGACTGATCGCCCGGGGGGGCGCTTCGATCCCGGCCGTTCGATGCGGGCCTTTCCCGTTTCCCACGGCCCCGTTCCCCGGCCGACGGCCTCTCCCGGCGGGCCGGTCTGAACCTGTCCGCCCGGGACCGGATTTCGCCCCATCCAGCGCGGCCGTTGGTCTGCTGCGCGCCCGCCTGGCCCGGGTCATGCGCGGCCCGGTCCCGGCAGATCCATCCCCCCGGGCAGCCTCGCCCGGGCGAAGTTCATGGTAGCGCTAACTTCAATGATTACAGCGTCTTGACACCTTGTCCGAGTTCGCCCACCCTGACGCCGACCCGGAGGGCGCGATGAAAAAAGACCTGCTGACCGAGCTGGACGGCCTCGTCTCCGAGCGCCGGAACCCCGCCTCCGACCGTCTCGACGAGCTCTCGACCCTCGATCTCGTGGGGCTCATGAACCGTGAGGATGCGGGGGTCGCCGCCGCTGTCTCCGCGGCCCTCCCCGAGATCGCCGCCGCCGTCGACCGCATCGCCGCCGCCTTCCGCTCGGGTGGGCGCCTGATCTACATCGGAGCCGGTACCAGCGGCCGCCTCGGCGTGCTCGACGCCTCCGAATGCCCGCCCACGTTCGGCACCGATCCCGGGCTGGTGGTCGGCCTCATCGCCGGTGGCGACCGGGCGCTCCGGACTTCCCTCGAAGGCGCCGAAGACGACGAGGCCGCCGCAGTCGCCGATCTGGATCGCCTCGCCCTCGGCCCCCGCGACGTCGTCGTCGGCCTCGCCGTTTCCGGCCGCACCCCCTACGTGGTCGCCGCCCTCCGCCACGCCCGCGGCCTCGGCGCGGCCACGGTCGCGGTCGCCTGCAATCCGGGCGGCCCGGTCGCCGAGCAGGCCGACATCGCCATCGTCGCCGAGGTCGGCCCCGAGGTTCTCACCGGCTCCACCCGCCTCAAATCCGGCACCGCCCAGAAGATGATCCTCAACATGCTGACCACCGCCAGCATGACCCGCATCGGCAAGGTCTACGGCAACCTGATGGTCGATCTCCGTGCCACCAACGACAAGCTCAAGGCCCGCGCCGCCCGGATCGTCATGCAGGCCACCGGCTGCGACGCCGGGGCGGCGGCCCGCGCGCTCGCGGCGGCGGATCAGGAGGTCAAGACCGCGATCTTCATCGAGCTCACCGGCCTCGATCCCGTCGCCGCCCGCGCCGAACTCGCGCAGGCCAACGGCGTGCTCCGCACCGCCCTCGACGCCCGGAAACGCCCCTAGCGCGCCCGCCATTTCTCCAGGATGTAGCGCGCCGTCATCAGATCGAGATGCGCCCCGCCTCCGTTCTTGAACAGGGTGATATCCTTGGGGCCGCGGGTGAACGCGCCGGCCTCGATATCGTAGAAATCGCCGCAGATGTCGGCGGCGCTCACCACGCCCGCTTCGAGCGGGATCTTGAGCTCGCCGATATGCCCGAGCACCGTCTCGCGGCTGTCGACGAAGATCCGCGCCCGGGCCAGCGCCACGTCGTCTGCCTCGCGCATGTCGGCCCGGAACGCGCCGATCAGGTCGATATGCTGGCCCGGGTCGAGCCAGTGTCCCTCGATGATCGGCTCCCGGGTCATCGTCGCCGAACAGATCAGATCCGCCGCCCTGACCGCGCTTTCGAGGTCGGTCGCGAACAGCGTGTTGGGGTAATGCGCGGCAATCTCCTCGGCCCCGGCGGGCGTGCGGTTCCAGACCATGAACCGCGCCGAGGGAAACAGCCAGCCATAGGCCGCCCGCATCGACCGCGCCACCCGTCCCGCGCCGACGATCAAGATGCAATCGGGCGGTTCGGGCACCAGCAGACGCGCCGCCACCAGCGAATCCGCCGCCGTCTTCCACTTGGTCACCAGGTGAAAATCGACGATCGCTTCCAACGTGCCGTGATCGTCGCTGTAGAGGTTCACCGCCCCGTTCACCGCCGGCACGCCATCGGCCGGGTTCTCGGGATAGATCGTGGCCATCTTCACCGCGATCCCCATCCCGTCGATCCACGCCGAGCGGGTGATCAGCGTGTCGGGCTCGCGGGTGAGGAAAGTATCGGCGATCTCGGCCCGCGCCATCCGGTGCCCGGCGACGATCGCATCGGCCAATTCACCCCAGTCCAGCAGCTCTTCCGCCTCGAACGGGATGAAGGCGACGCTCATCTCGCCTGCTCCGGCGTGAGCAGCCCGGCCTCGACGAGCCGCGCGGCCCAGCCTTCCGGCGTCTCGAACAGATGCCCCTGCCAGCCCCGCGCCTCGGCCACCGCGATGTTGTCGGGCCGGTCGTCGGCAAACAGCAGAAGCTCCGGCGCGACGCCGCCGTCCACCTCGACCGCTTCGTAGATCCGCGGATCGGGCTTGGTCACGCCCAGATGGCCCGACACATAGCGCCGGTCGAACTCGGTGAGAAACGGCCAGGCCCGCTCGGCGACCGCGAACGAGCCGATGCCGAAATTGGTGAGCGCGAAGACCTTCACGCCCTCCGCCCTGAGCGCGCGCAACAGCCGCACCGAATGGGGCATTTCCGGCCCCGCGACCTCGAGCCAGCGGTCGTGCCACATCCGGATCTCGTCGCGGAACTCGGGGTAATGCTCGGCCGCTGCATAGACCGTCTCGCGGAAATTGTGCCCCCGATCCACCAGCTCATTCATGTGGTGAAGATCGACCGCCGCGAACATCTCGGCCCGCCGTTCGGGTCCGATCATCGCGTCATAGGCGCGTTCGGGCTGCCATTCGATCAGCACGTTGCCGATGTCGAAAACGACGGCCTCGGGGCGGGGGGAGGGGGCGCGACTCATGGCACGAGACTACGCCCAAGGCGCGGGGATGGAAGATGAAATCGGCGATCGGCCGGCGATCCGGCCGATGCGTGGCCGCGCCGCCGAAACCGCCCACGGCCCGCCGCGCTCTGTTGCCAACGCCCGGGATTTCCGTTTGATGGGTCGGTGACGATACCGGCGAAGGGCGAGGCGCGTGACGACCACCTGGATCACCATCTGCGATACCTGCAAGCGCGACGACTGGGCCGAACGCGGCGTGGGCGAGACCGACGGCGAGCGGCTCGCCGCGCTGGTCGAAGCGGCGGCGGCGGGCACCGCCATTCGCACCCGCCGGACCGCCTGCCTGATGGGCTGCGACCATTCCTGCAACGTCGCGATCCAGGCCCCGGGCAAGCTCGCGTATACGCTGGGGCGCTTCGAGCCCACGGAGGACGCGGCCCGGGGCATCGTCGCCTATGCGCAAGGCCACGCGGCCTCCGACACCGGGCAGGTGCCCTACCGCGCCTGGCCGCAGGAGGTGAAGGGCCATTTCATCACGCGCCATCCGCCGCTGCCCGAGATGGAGGCGGCACGATGACCGGCGCGCCGGAGCCGCGCGACCATGGCGGCGGGCTCGACGACGCCATCGCGCTTCATGGCGGCCGGCGCGAAGACTGGCTCGACCTCTCGACTGGGATCAATCCGCACGCCTTCCCGTGGCCCGAGATCCCGAACGCGGCATATACCCAGCTGCCCGACCGGCGGGCCGCCGAGCGGCTGGAGGCAGCGGCAAGAGCATTCTGGGGCGTGCCCGAAGCGGCGGCGGTTCTGGCCGCGCCGGGCGCCTCGGCGCTGATCGCCAGCATCCCGCACCTCGTGCCGCCCGCCCGCGTCCGCCTCGTCGCGCGCAGTTACAACGAGCACGAAGCCGCGTTCCGGGGGGCTGGCTGGGAGATCCTGCGCGCCGACCCGGAGGGCAATCCGGCCGAGGCCCGCGTCGCCGTGCATCCGAACAACCCGACCGGCAACATGTTCTCGGGCACCGACGAGCCCGCCACCCGCCGCCTCCTGGTGATCGACGAAAGCTTCGCCGACGTGATCCTCGCCAATTCGCGGGTGCGCGACTTCGCCACCCGCCCGGGCACGCTGATCCTGAAATCGCTCGGCAAATTCTGGGGCCTGCCCGGACTGCGCCTGGGTTTCGCCATCGGCGACGCCGACCTCATCGGCGCGCTGCGCGAACGCCTCGGGCCCTGGCCAGTCTCGGGCGTGGCCCAGCATGTGGGCGCCGAAGCATTGGAAGCGATGGAATGGGCCAACGAGACCCGGCAGGTGCTCTCGGTCGAGACCGCGCGGCTCGACGCGCTGATGGAGGCGAAGGGCGCCGAGATGATCGGCGGTACGGTGCTGTTCCGGCTCTACCGCGTCGACGATTCCGCCGCCTGGCAGGAGCGGCTCGCGAAGGGCAAGGTGTGGAGCCGCATCTTCCCCTACGATCCCACCTGGTTGCGTCTCGGCCTGCCGCCGGCCGATGGCTGGACACAGCTCGAAGAGGCTCTTGCGTGAGCCAGCCTCTGATCCTGTTCCTGGCGCTGGCGCTCGACGCGATGTTCGGCGAGCCCGAGGCGTTGTGGTCGCGGTTTCCCCACCCCGCGGTGCTGATGGGCCGGGCCGTGGGCTGGGCCGACCGGATGATGAACCACGGCAATGGGCGCCTCGTCATGGGCGGGATCGCGATCGCCGTGCTGGTGGCACTTTCCTGGACGGTGGGCGCGCTGGTCGCCCGGCTCGGCTGGCCTGCGGAAGCGCTGGCCGCGGCGGTGCTGCTCGCGCAACGCTCGCTCGTCGATCATGTGCGCGCCGTGGCAGAAGCGCTCTCGCGCTCGGTCGAAGACGGCCGATCAGCGGTGGCCCGGATCGTCAGCCGCGATACCTCTCAGATGGACGAGGCCGCGGTGGCCCGCGCCGCCATCGAATCGGCGGCCGAGAACCTCTCGGACGGGGTGATCGCGCCCGCCTTCTGGTTCCTCATCGCAGGCCTCCCGGGGCTCGTGGCCTACAAGATGATCAACACCGCCGACAGCATGATCGGCTACCGCACCGAGCGCCATGAGCTGTTCGGCAAGGCCGCTGCGCGCCTCGACGACCTCGCGAACTGGATTCCGGCCCGGCTGACGGCGCTCCTGCTGTTCGTCACGCGCCGAACCCGAGACGGCTGGAAGACCATCGTCGACGATGCGGGTCTGCATCGCTCGCCCAACGCGGGCTGGCCAGAGGCGGCGATGGCGGTGGGCCTCGGCATCGCCCTCGCCGGTCCGCGCAGCTATCACGGCGAACGGCGCGACTTTCCCTTCGTGAACGAAGCGGGCCGCCACGAAATCGGCGCGGCCGACGTCGACGAGGCGGTGAAGAGCCTGTGGCGCGCCTGGGCGGCCGCCCTCGGGCTGCTTGCGGCGCTCGCGCTGGTCTGGTGACGCAAATCCGGGCGCGAGGCCCACGTTTGCGTCATGGATGACTGGATGGTGAAACCGGATAGCATTTTCCCCACTTTTCCCTGTTTGCACCGTGGCAATTGCCCATTAGGGTGCGGCGTCAAATTCCACGTCGAGGGACCCTAATGCGTAAGTTGCTTGCCGCCATTGTTATGAGCCTCACCCCCGCCACCGGCGCCCTTGCCGCCGGCGAAGGGGTGGGAGACATCCCGCCGCCGATCATCGAATGCGGCGGCACGTTTCAGTCCTTCGTCGGACGGATGAAGGAACTCGCCGTCTCAAAAGGCCATGACCAGGCGACGGTCGATCAGTTCTTCGCCTCTGTCGCGCAGGACGGCCGCACCCTGGGCGCCGACGGCGCGCAGGGCATCTTCACCAGCGGGTTCATCGACTTCTCGCGCAAGCTCATCTCGCAGAACCGGGTGAGCGTCGGCCAGCAGAAGCTGCAGCAATATGCGAATGTCTTCGACGAGATCGAGCGGCGCTTCGGGGTGAGCCGCGGCGTGCTCACCGCCTTCTGGGCCTTCGAGACCGATTTCGGCGGCTTCCAGGGCGATTTCAACACGCTCAACTCGCTGATGACGCTGAGCCACGATTGCCGCCGCCCCGGCATCTTCCAGCCCCAGGTGCTGGCCGCGCTCGATCTCTACGAACACGGCGACTTCTCGCCCACCGGCACCACCGGCGCCTGGGCCGGCGAGATTGGCATGGTGCAGATGCTGCCGGCCGACATCCGCGACTCGGGCGTCGACGGCGACGGCGACGGCCATGTCGATCTGAAGGGCTCGGCCGCCGACGCGCTGCTCTCGGGCGCCAACATGCTGTCGAAACTCGGCTGGCGGCCGAACGAGCCTTGGCTGCAGGAAGTCACCCTGCCGCAGGGCTTCGACTATTCGAAGACCGGCACCAACCAGAAGTTCTCCACCGGCCAATGGGCGATCATGGGGGTGACGCCGCGCGAGGGCACGCTGTTCGATTCGGCCCAGACCTCGCTGATCGTGCCGAACGGCGCCGGCGGCCCGGCCTTCATCGCCTACCCGAACTTCGACGTCTACTTCGAATGGAACCAGAGCTTCACCTACGTGCTGACAGCTGCCTATTTCGCCAATCGTCTGGAAGGCGGCGCGGTGTTCAACGAGGGCAACCCCTCGCAGGGGCTCGACCAGGGCGCGATGAAACAGCTGCAGCAGAAACTGAACGCGCTCGGCCACCACGTCGGCGAGATCGACGGCATCCTCGGTTATAACACCCGCATCGCGGTGCAGAAGGAACAGCTGCGCCTCGGGCTGGTGCCCGATGCCTGGCCGACCTGGGATCTGCTCAACCGGCTGTAATCGGGGCGTTCTTTGCAGAATTGAAAGGTTTGTGACAGAATCTGAAGCAGCGAAAGCGGTTTCAGTGTCATCACCGAAATCAAGTGCCCCGCGGAGCGCCAACTCCGCGGGGCTTCTGTTTCACGGGTCCAGACCCCGATCCAGAGCCGGACGATTGCGACCAGCAGCGAAGCGGCGGCCAGTGTCACCATCCATTTGCGAAATCGGTTTTCATTCAGTGTCATCACCACTTTCCACCGCGACGTGTCGCGGTAGGGACAATTTTGGACAGATCGGATAAACAGAGGTCAAACGCCGGCTGCGTCGGCGACCGCAGAATTGAGGCCCCCTTGGACGGCGAAGTCGCACAACTGGCAGCCCTGGTCATCTCGGCCAACCACCGGCTCGCTCATCCCAAAGACCCGATGCGCTGGTTTCCGACGCAGCGGGCCTTCGCGCGCTGCGGCTCGATCAGCTTCGAGATCGCCACCCGACGCCGCAATGAGCAGAAGCCGGCGCTGACCACGATGGCCGAGACGGCGCCGGCCTGGCTCGACCAGCTTACGCGCTCCGGCACAAGGCGGGTCTATCTCGGCTTCACAAGGCAGGACGAGGAGGTGATCCCCGGCGAGACCATTCCCGACCGGATCGCCGCCGGCTTCGCCGGAGGTGGCAGCCGCTGGACGATGACCACAGAGACCGACGACGGCCGCGCACTGGGCTGGCATGGCGCCTGGAAAGTGGCCTATCCGAATGCCCGCGACGGGAGGATCTGGGCGGTACGCTACACGGCGACGGCCGCCGAACCCGGCGAGGGCGCTTCAGACATCGGTTCGGCCGCCGTCGAGCTGCGCCACGCGCTCGCAGACATGAGCGAATTCGCCTGGGAACGCGCGGCCAAGAACGCCAACATCCGCTTCACCTCGGCCCTCGCCCTGCTCGAAGGCGCCCCAGACCCGCTGCCCATCGACCACCCGGCAGGCCCGGCCGACACGCTGACGGAACCCGCGCGCCGGCTACTCCATGCCGCCCAAAGGGGGTGGATGTTCGATAACCTCGAACTCTGGGGCAAGCTGGAACTCGACGAGGCCGAATGGCGCGACCATGCCCGCCGTTCGGAAGCGCTCTACGATGCGGTCACCGGTGCCATCGTGGCCGCCGCCAATTCGGCCGCCGCGCCGCGCTGATCAGAACCCGATGGTCTGTTCGAACACCTGCTTGCGGTCGAGCCAGAGTGACAGCAGATCGCGGAAATCCCGCTCCGAGATCCCATCCTGGCTGGTGGCTACGTCCATGTTGAGCCGCACCGCGCCGTCGTCGAGCGAATAGGCGCGCATGAACCGGCCTTCCATGCCGGAATTCCACGTGTTGAGCGTCTCCAGCGCCACCGGGCTTTCGGTCGGGAAGGCGGCATAGAACTGCACCGACCGGCAGGCCTCGTGGTCGGCGCAATCATAAAACAACAGGTACTCGGTCGCGCCCTCGTAGCGGAACATCACCATCGGATCGCCGGTCGGATCGCGGGTGAGTTCCGGGCGGAACCCCTCCTTGACGAAGAAATCGACGAAGCTCTGCGGCTGGGAAGCGAGCACCTGTTGGGCCTCGGCGGCCGTCGCCAACCCGAGCGCGAGCGCGGCGATTGCGGTGGATGTCCCGAGTTTCATGTGCCCCTCCCGGTTCTGTCGGTCGCAGTCTAGCCGCATCGGCGTCGGGATCAACGGCGCTTTCGCCGCCCCCGCAACCGTTTACCGGAAGCCGTTACACAAATCGCACTATCACGCGACCAGCGCTTCGGCCTTCTTCAGATCGACCGAGACAAGCTGGCTCACACCCTGCTCGCCCATGGTGACGCCGAACAGCCGGTCCATCCGCGCCATCGTCACCGCATGGTGGGTGATGATGAGAAACCGCGTGTCGGTGCGCCGTGTCATCTCGTCCAGAAGATCGCAGAACCGGGTCACGTTGGCGTCGTCGAGCGGTGCGTCGACCTCGTCGAGCACACAGATCGGCGCCGGGTTGGCGAGGAACACCGCGAAGATCAGCGCCATCGCCGTCAGCGTCTGTTCGCCGCCCGACAGGAGCGACAGCGTCGACAGCTTCTTGCCCGGCGGCTGGCACATGATTTCGAGCCCGGCTTCCAGGGGATCGTCCGATTCGACCAGCACGAGGTTGGCTTCGCCGCCGCCGAACAGATGGGTGAACAGCAGGCCGAAATTGGCGTTGACCTGTTCGAAGGCGGTGAGCAGCCGTTCGCGCCCCTCGCGGTTGAGGCTGGCGATGCCCGACCGCAGCTTCGTGATCGCTGCTTCGAGATCGGCCTTCTCCGACACCAGCGTGTCGTGTTCGGCCTGCACCTCGCGCGCGTCTTCCTCGGCCCGGAGGTTCACCGCGCCCAGCGCCTCGCGCTGGCGCTTCAGCCGGTTCACGTCATGTTCGATCTGCTCCGCAGACGGCATCTTGTCGGCCTCGGTACTGAGGCCTTCGAGAAGGCCTTCGGGCGTGGTTTCGAGATCTTCCTCGATCCGCGCCGCTGCGGCGCCAACCGCCTCGCGCGCCGCCTCGGCCCGCGCCGCCGC
>JAGRMO010000220.1:2555-8964 GCA_020441205.1 Maritimibacter sp. | reverse complement strand
GGCGCGGGCGAGCGCCAGCGCCGCGGCGTCGGCGATCGGCTGCAGCCGGCCACTGCGCCGGTAGCCCGGATCGCGGCCCGAGACCTCGGCCACCTCGGCCCAGAAATCCGCCGCCATGTCGAGGGCGGCGAACTGAAACGCTTTCTTCTCGTTCCACTGTTCCGGCACGTGCGGCGCGAGCGCGCCGACCAGCCCGCCCGAGGCGCCGGCGCCGGGCCCGGACGGGTCGACCACCCGCACCCGCGCGCCCCTCCCGAGGCAGGCCCAGGCCACCGCAAGGCCGAACACGCCCGCGCCCCGTATCGTCACGTCGACCATGGACAAGCCGCCCGACCTCCCGCATCTTCGCCAGACTTTCGCACGCCGATGTCTAGGGGAAGCCATGGACGGGGACCAGCCCGCCGAGGTCGCATGGAACGCGCAAGGTGTGCCGGTCTCGGCCCGCTTCGACGATCCCTATTTCAACCTCGACGACGGGCTCGCCGAAACCCGCCACACCTTTCTCGCCGGCAACGGCCTGCCGGAGCGGTTTGCGCCGGGGTTCCACGTGGCCGAACTTGGCTTCGGCACCGGGCTCAACATGCTCGCGACCTGCCTCGCCTTTGCGGCCGCCGGCAGCCCCGGCCCGCTCAACTACACCAGCTTCGAGGCTTTCCCGATGGCGGCGGGTGAGATCGCCCGCGCCCTCAGCGCCTTCCCCGAGGCTGGGGCCGTCGCCGGCCCGTTCCTCGACGCCTGGGGCGAGGGCGCGCGCCGTTTCGCGCTCGGCGACATGCAGGTCGAGGTGATCCTCGGCGACGCGCGCGAGACCCTGCCTGCATGGCCCGGCAAGGCCGACGCCTGGTATCTCGACGGCTTCAGCCCGGCGAAGAACCCCGAACTCTGGGGCGAAGCGCTGATGTGCGACGTGGCCGACCACACGGCGCAGAACGGCACCTTCGCCACCTATACCGCCGCGGGTTTCGTGCGCCGCAACCTCGAAGCCGCGGGCTTCGCCGTGACCCGCCAGCCGGGCTACGGCCGCAAGCGCCACATGAGCGCGGGGGTGAAGCGATGAGCCAGAACGACACCCGCCTCGGCATCGCGCTGATGATCGGGGCGAGCTTCGTCTTCGCGATGCAGGATGGCATCTCGCGCCATCTCGCGGCCGAATACAACGTCTTCATGGTGGTGATGATCCGCTACTGGTTCTTCGCCGCTTTCGTCCTCGTCGTCGCGGGCCGCAAGGCGGGCGGGCTTCGCGCCGCCGCCGCCACCAGCCAGCCCGTGTTGCAGATCGCCCGCGGCCTTCTGCTCATCACCGAGATCTGCGTCACCGTCGCCGCCTTCGTCCTGCTCGGGCTGATCCCCACCCATGCGATCTTCGCCTCCTTCCCGCTGATCATCGCGGCCCTCTCCGGCCCGGTGCTGGGCGAGAAGGTGGGGCCGGCGCGCTGGGCGGCGATCGGCGTGGGCTTCTTCGGCATCCTGGTGATCCTGCGGCCGGGCTTCGCGGTGTTCGAACCGCAAGCCCTCGTCGCCCTGCTCGCGGCCTTCCTCTGGGCAGGCTACGGGCTGCTCACCCGCCTCGCCGCCCGCAAGGACAGCGCCGCCACCTCGTTCTTCTGGACCGGCACCGTCGGCGCGCTCGGCATGACGGCGGTGGGCCTGTGGTTCTGGGAGCCGATGACCGGCCCCGACTGGGGCTGGATGGCGCTGCTGTGCGTCACCGGCGCCACCGGCCACTGGCTGCTCATCCGGTGCTACGAGGTGGTCGAGGCGAGCGCGGTGCAGCCCTTCGCCTATTTCCAGCTGGTCTTCGTCACCCTGATCGCGATCCCGCTGTTCGGCGAGAGGCTGGAACCCAATGTCGCCATCGGCGCCGCCATCGTCATCGGCGCGGGCATCTTCACCCTCGCCCGCGAACGCCGCGCCCGCCGCCGCGCCGCCGGGGCGGCCCGCACGATCGGTTGAGTTCGTCCGGCGAAGGCGGCCGGTTTCCCGGGGACGCCGGCCCCATTGAAGCCCACGAAAACCGTGACACGGGAAAGCGTTACGTTATCTCCCAGTGCGGTTTCCGGCAACCTCCGTGCCCGGAAAGCCCGCCCTCAGCGCCGTTTCAGCTCCTCGGTGAACCGGATCGGCTCGGTCTGGCCGGTGAGCCGCGCGCGGTAGTTCGGCAGGCTCTCGGTCACCCGCATCACGTAGGTCTGGGTTTCGTCGAACGGGATCGCCTCGATCCAGTCGACGATGTCGACGCCCGGGTCGCGCGGATCGCCGAGCGACTTGATCCATTGCCGCGCCCGGCCGGGGCCTGCGTTGTAGCCCACCGCGATCAGCACCGGGTTCTGGCCGAACTCCTCGATCAGATAGGCCAGATACTCCGAGCCCAGCCGCGTGTTGTAGGCGAACCCGTCATGCAGCGCGGCGGCGCGGTATTCGACGCCCACGCGCTTGGCCATGTCCTTCGCGGTGCCGGGCATCAGTTGCATCAGCCCCTTGGCTCCGGCCCCCGAGGTGACGCCCGGGTTGAACTCGCTCTCGCGCCGGGCGATGGCGAGCTCGAGCGCCCGCGGCACCGTCCGGTTGCCGCGGCCGATGTCGGGCGTGGGGAAATAGGGCCGGTTGTAGACCGTGCCGTGAAAGGAGATCGCGTATTTGGCGAGCGACAATTGCAGATAGGGCGCACCGGCGTCCTCGGCCCATTGCATGAGCTGCCCGGTCTGGGTGGCGTCGAGGCTCTCCATCAGCTGCGCCACGAAGCGCCGCGCGTAATAGAGTTCGCCGGCCGCGAGGCTGAGCCGCGCCGCCTGCATCCCGGAAGTGGACCAGAACGCCGCCTGCTCGTAGCCCGGAAAGGTCTGCGGTCCCACGAGCGCCGCGTCCATCGCGAGCCCCGCCTTCTCGGCGGCGAGCAGACCGTAGAACGCGGTCTGGTGCTGGCCCGCGCGCAGATAGGCCGCCCGCGCCTCTTCCGTCTGGCCCAGGGCCTCCAGCGCCCGGCCCTCCCAATAGCCGGCCCGGCTGAGGCTGATCGGCGTCTCGACCCCGCCGGCGAAGGCGCGAAAATGGGTAAGCGCGGTGCCCGCGTCGCCGAGCTGCTTCAGCGCCACGTAGCCTGCGAGCCATTCCAGCTCATTGCGGTCGTCGCCCGCCTCCAGCCGGTGGCTCGCGGCCAGCGCATAGGCCACCTTCGCCTTGCCCTCGCGCATCGCCCAGCGGGCGAGGTCGATCCGCCAGCCGGCCCAGCGCGCAGGATCGCCCAGCGCCTCGGCCGAGCCCGAGCGCTGCAGCATGAGCTCGATGGCGCCGTCGTTGCGCCCCTTCTGCGCCCGCCACAGGAGCCGTTCGAAGGCGAGGCCGGGATCCTCGGCCAGCGCCGCCGGCACCCGGGCGATCAGCCCGTCGACGCCGGGCTTGTTGTCGCGCAGCCCGATCCGCGCCGTCGCCAGCGCCTTGTGCGCATCGTCGACCCGCGCCATCTGCCGTTCGGCCTCGCCAGTGAGCCCGCGCCACAGCAGCATGTCCATCCGCGCCCAGTGATAGGCCGCGAGCGTCTTCGGCCAGTCGACCATGAACTGCGCCTCTTCCTCGGGATCGAGCGACAACGAGGTCCAGCCGCGGATCGCCTCCGCCATCGCCTCCTGCTTGGCGCCGGTGTCCCACAGCGCCCGGGCGAAGCGCAGCGATCCCGCGCCGGTCTCGGGCTTCACCCGCAGGAAGAAATCGAGCACCGCGGCAGCCGACGCATCCTCGGGAATGGTCTTCTCCGAACGCTCGCGCAGCAGATCGAGCCCGGGCCAGTCGGGCCGGCGGGCCAGGAAATCCTGGGCTTCGCCGAAGCTCCCTTTCGAGGCGCGCAGCCGCGCCCATTGCAGGATGTCGCGCCCCACCGAGCCCTCGGGCCCGGCCGCCTCCAGCGCCGCGTCCCACTTGCCCTCGCGCATCAGCGCGAAACCCTGTTCGAGCTTCGCCACCTCGCCCGCGTCGACGGCGAGCGCCGGGGGCACGGTGAAAACCAAGGCCCAGAGCGCGGCCATCAGCGCGCGCAACAGGGTCGGGAGGGCGGGTTTTTTATTGTTCTGCTCGATCATGGCGCATTGGTAACAAAGCCGATTCGCGCTTCAACACACTTTCTTGGCATTTTGCTTCCGCCGGGCTAGTTTCCGCCGCGTTTCCCGTTCGCGGCGCATGAGTCGCGCGCGGAAAACTGCATTGAAAAGACTTGAGAAACAAAGGAGCGTGTCATGTTCAAGGGAAGCCTTCCCGCCCTGGTCACGCCGTTCAAGAACGGCGCCGTGGATTTCGACACGCTCAAAAAGCTGGTCGAATGGCATATCGCCGAAGGGTCCTCGGGCCTCGTGCCGGTGGGCACCACCGGCGAAAGCCCGACGCTCACCCATGAAGAGCACGAGGCGGTGGTCGAGACCGTGGTCCAGACCGCGGCCGGCCGCGTGCCGGTGATCGCCGGCGCGGGCTCGAACAACACCGCCGAGGCGATCCGCTTCATGGACTTCGCCAAGCGCGTCGGCGCCGATGCGGGCCTCGTGGTGACGCCCTATTACAACAAGCCCACCCAGCGCGGGCTGATCGCGCATTACACCGCGCTGAACGAGGTCGGCCTGCCGATCATCATCTACAACATCCCGCCGCGCTCGGTGATCGACATGGTGCCCGAGACCATGGGCCAGCTTGCGAAGCTCGACAACATCGTGGGCGTCAAGGACGCGACCGGCGATCTCATGCGCGTGGCCAAGACCCGGATCGCCTGCGGCACCGATTTCGTCCAGCTCTCGGGCGAAGACGGCACCACCGTCGGCTTCAACGCGATGGGCGGGCAGGGGGTGATCTCGGTCACCGCCAACGTCGCGCCCCGGCAATCGGCCGAGGTCCAGGCCGCCTGCCTCGCAGGCGATTACGACCGCGCGTTGGAACTGTCCGACCGGCTGATGCCGCTGCATATCGCGATCTTCCGCGAGCCGGGCGTCGTCGGCGTCAAATACGCGATGTCGCGGCTCGGCCTCTGCGAGCCCGACGTGCGCTCGCCGCTGACCGAGGCCACCGACGAGACCAAGGCCGAGATCGACGCCGCGATGC
Organism: Maritimibacter sp.; assembly: GCA_020441205.1. GTDB lineage: Bacteria > Pseudomonadota > Alphaproteobacteria > Rhodobacterales > Rhodobacteraceae > Sinisalibacter. Next base: position 3,888 of record JAGRMO010000220.1, on the reverse strand, counting down.
GCCACGCGGGCCTGCTGAACTGACGATGACGCGTGCGAATGAGGTCCGCGACGGCGAGGTGCTGCTGCCCCACGGCATCGGCGCCACCGACGACGCGGGCCTCGTCTTCGTCGGCCGCATCCGCACCCCCTGGGCGCGCGGCGATTGCCCGCGCAACCTCCGCGCGGCCCGCGAGCGGATCGCGGCAGAGGGTCACCCGCGCCCCCGGATCGAACTCGACCCGCGCTTCGCCTTGGCGCTCACGGCGCTGCAACCGGGCCAGCCGGTGATGCTGCTCTACTGGCTCGACGGCGCCCGGCGCGATCTCGTCGTCCAGGCGCCCGCCCATGCCGACGGGCCGCGCGGCACCTTCGCCCTGCGCTCGCCGGTGCGGCCTAACCCGATCGGTGCGGCCACCGTGATCGTCACCGCCCTCGACCTCGCCGCCGCGACCCTCGAGATCGACGCCATCGACTGTTTCGACGACACCCCGCTTCTCGACATCAAGCCCTGGCTCGAGACGGTGGACATGCCGCCCGCGCGCGCCTAACTACGTCCGATGGCGAAGAAAAACGACAACCCCAACTACAAGGTGATCGCCGAGAACCGGCGGGCGCGGCACGAATACGCGATCGAGGACGATCTCGAATGCGGCGTCGTGCTCATGGGCTCGGAAGTCAAATCGCTGCGCCAGGGCGGCTGCAACATCGCCGAGAGCTATGCCGCCGTCGAGAACGGCGAACTCTGGCTGGTGAACGCCCATATCGCGCCCTACGAACAGGCCAAGACCTGGGGCCACGAAGAGCGCCGCCGGCGCAAGCTGCTCGCCTCGAAGAAGGAGCTCTCGCGGCTCTGGAACGCCACCCAGCGCAAGGGCATGACCCTGGTGCCCCTGGTGATCTACTTCAACCACAAGGGGTTGGTGAAGATGAAGATCGGCATCGCCAAGGGCAAGCAGACCCACGACAAGCGCGCCGACGAAGCCAAGCGCGACTGGCAGCGGCAGAAATCGCGGCTGTTGCGCGAGAAGGGCTGACGTCGCGGCCGATCCCGACCGGAGATTGCGCTGACGCGCCGCCTGCGGCGGGCTGGGCGAGGGGGCGCAGCCCCCTCGCGCTCCCCCGGAGTACTTGGACCAAGATGAAGGGGCGACCCCTTTCCGGTAGCGGTTAGGCGCGTCGGGGTCTCGACCCCGGGGGCGCCGCACCTCCGGACGGGCATTGTTACGGTCCCCGGATCGCGCGAAGCGTTGTGGCCAGGACGGTTGCGCGAGATAGCGCGCCCCACTTACCGCTTGCGGTCGCGCCGCGACGACATCGGCTGGAACGCGACGCCCACATGCGCCTCGCAATAG
>JAGRMO010000220.1:0-2500 GCA_020441205.1 Maritimibacter sp. | reverse complement strand
TCGCCGATCGGCCATTTGCAGGTGCGCTCGGTGAGCTCCATGAGCGTGAGCCGCTTTGCCGTCTTCTCGACCTCGCGCACCGTCTCGAGCGCTTCGGCCGGGATCTCGTTGGCAGACGGCTGCGGCGGCAGCGGCTGGCCTGCGGGGATGATCGGCTTGCGCACCGGCGCGGGCGCCGGGGTCTCGGCGGCGGCGGCGGGCGCCTCCTCCGCTTCCGGTTCCGGATCGGCGGCGGTCTGTTTCTTCGCCTGGGCGCGCGCGGGCTTGGCCGACGCTTTCGCGGGCTTCTCCTTGGCCGGCGCCTTGGCGGTGGTCGCCGCCGGCGTGCCGCCCGCCCGGTTCGACAGCCCGAGCCGATGCACCTTGCCGATCACCGCGTTGCGGGTGACGCCACCGAGCTCCTTGGCGATCTGGCTCGCCGACTGGCCCTCGGCCCACATCCGTTTGAGGGTTTCGACCCGTTCATCGGTCCACGACATGCAATTTATCCCTTGGCAGGCGGCGCTCGGCCGCCTCTCTACAGCAAGGCGGCATACTAGTCAGCCCCCCGGGGGGATACAACCCGCCCCGCGGGCGGCGGCCCCGCCCTGCGCCCCTCGCGCCACGCGAGCAACAGCCCGCCCGCGAGGATCACCCCCGCGCCGATCAGCGACAGCCCGTCCGGCACCACGCCGAACGCCGCGAGATCGTAGAGCGTGGCGAACACCAGCGTGGCGTAGGAGAACGGCATCGCGAAACTCGCATCCGCCCGCCGCATCGCCTGGATGTAGAAGGATTGAGCCGCCGCCATCATCAGTCCGATGGCGGCGAGGATCAGCCATTGCCGGGGCGTCGGCCAGTGCCAGACGAACAGCGCCGCCAAAGTCGCGAGGACGACGCCGAAGCTGTTGTTGAGAAGCAGGATCTGGAACGGCCTCTCGCGGCCGGTGAGGAACTTCAGGAGCGTGATCTCCACCCCCATCACCGCCGCCGCCGCCAGCGCCACCAGCGCGCCCGGCTGAAAGCTGCCGGGGCCGGGCCGGATCAGGATGAGCGCGCCGGCGAAGGCGAGGAAGGCCGCGAGCCAGCGCCAGGGCCCCACCGTTTCGCGCAGGAACACGACCGCGAGCACCATCGCGAACACCGGGTTGAGGAAGGTGATCGCCGTCGCGTCCGACAGCGCCACCAGCTGGACGGCGGCGAACATCAGCGTCACCCCGCCCCAGCCCGCGAAGGTGCGCGCCGCATGCAGATGCCAGGCCGGCCGGGTAAAGCGGGGCCTGAGCACCGCCGCCGCCGTCCAGAACGCGAGGAAGGCGAACAGGAACCGCCCCTGGCTGATCTGCAGCGGGTGCAACCCCTCGGGCCCCGCGCCCGCCATCTTGGCCAGAAGCGTGGTGCCCGCGATGAAGGCGGTGGCGACCAGCATGAAGCCGGCGGCGGCGAGGTTCTGGCTGCGGTCCATCCCCTGCGCTTACGGCGCGGCCTTCGGATTGGAAAGACCGATCGCGCCCGGCCCCTTCTTTGGTCCCCAATTATCCCGGGGGTCCGGGCGTAGCTCAGCCGTCATTTGCGGTCCGACGGGAGGTCCGTGACCTCCGAATGGTGTTCCGGCATGAGCGCGGAACGCCCCCACTCTTAGGTCGCACCCCTCCGGGGTGACGGGGGGCAGCCCCCCCGATCTTTCGGTGGCGCCCTTCCGGGGCGACCGGGCAGCGCCCCCGGCCTGCCCGCGCCCGGCCCGCCCGCTCACGCGAAACCGCTTTACAGCCGCCCCGAAACCCCCTATCCGCCGCTCCATGACGACCGTTTCCGCCTCCGCCGAGACCCGACGCCGACGCACCCGCGCCTGACGTCCTGTCGTCACGATCTGCGCCCACCCGGCGCAACCCCGCCAAATCATTGACACGAAGCCCGCCCTCGGGCACCCAGAGGCTTCTCTTTTCCCAAGGAGTGATCCGATGATCCCGCCCGTCCTGCCGACCTACAACCGCGTACCGCTCACCTTCGAGCGCGGCGAAGGCGCCTGGCTGACCACGACGGACGGGCGACGCTTCCTCGATCTCGGCGCTGGCATCGCGGTGAACGCGCTGGGCCACGCCCATCCGGCGCTGGTCGCGGCGCTCACCGAGCAGGCGAACAAGCTCTGGCATGTCTCCAACCTCTACGAGATCCCGGGCCAGGAGAAACTGGCCGCGGGCCTCGTCGACGCCACCTTCGCCGATACCGTCTTCTTCACCAACTCAGGGACAGAAGCGCTGGAGCTCGCGGTCAAGATGGTGCGCAAATACTGGTACGAGAAGGGGAGCCCCGAGCGGATCGAGATCGTCACCTTCCAGGGCGCCTTCCACGGCCGCTCGACCGCCGCCATCGCCGCCTCGCAGGGCGAGAAGATGGTCAAGGGCTTCGGACCCCTCATGCCGGGCTTCATCCAGGTGCCGTTCGGCGACAACGACGCGCTCCGCGCAGCCGTCACCGACCAGACCGCCGCGATCCTGATCGAGCCGGTGCAGGGCGAGGG
>JAGRMO010000219.1 GCA_020441205.1 Maritimibacter sp. | reverse complement strand
GCCGCCTATGCCGCGCGCTATCTCGCCAAGAACGTGGTCGCGGCCGGGCTCGCCAGGCGCTGCACGCTGCAGCTCTCCTACGCCATCGGTGTCGCGCGCCCGCTGTCGATCTATGTCGATACCCACGGCACCGGCAAGGCCGACGAGGCCGCGATCGAGGCCGCGGTGGGCAAGGTGATGGATCTCACGCCGCGCGGCATCCGCAGCGCGCTCGGGCTCAACCGGCCGATCTTCCAGCGCACCGCCGCCTACGGCCATTTCGGCCGCGCGCCCGAGGCAGACGGCGGGTTCTCCTGGGAGAGGACCGACCTCGTCGACGCCCTGCTGGGGGTCGTCTAGGGCCGTGACCCTGCCAGTGCGTTCCGCAACGAGAGGTCGGCTTCCGCGCATGATCGCGATCCCCCTGATCCTCGCCCATCTTGCCACTTCGGCGCTCGGCGCCGACGAGCCGGACGCGAACCCGCGGTTCCGCATCGAGGCCACGGTGCTAGTCTACGACACCGAATCCGGCGGGGAAGATGCCGAGATCGATGCGGGTGATGTTGACAGCCTGCGCGCTCTCCTCGCCGCGAACTCCGCTCTCGAGACGCTGCGCCTCAACAGCGGTGGCGGCAGTATCTGGGCGGCCGAGGAAATGGCGCGGATCGTCACCGACTACGAGCTTGATACCGAGATCGACGGCGAATGCAGCAGCTCCTGCGTGCGCATCTTTCTCGGCGGTGCCGGGCGCAGAATGACACGCGGCTCCAAGCTCGGGCTGCATTCGCGCTGGTGGGCAGCCAGCGATGTCGAGGGCTACTACGAACGCAACCGCGAGACCGAGAACTGGGACACGCCGTTCGAGTTCGGCTCCTGGATCTACAAGGATACCCAGGGCGAGGTCTACGAGGACCTCGCCTATGACGTGCGGCGCGGTGTGGATCCGGGTTTTGCCATCGAGATGCATGCGCCGCGCGACACGATGTGGTACCCGCCGCGGGCCGACCTCGAGAAGGCCGGCGTGCTGCGCGAATGACCCCGCGCGCCTGCGAACGGCCGGAGACGACATGACCGACGAGAGGCCAGCCCCCGAGGAACGGCGCAACTTCTATGGCCGGATCCACGGCAAGACCATGCGGCCGAGCCAGAAGGCCTATCTGGCCGAGGATCTGGGCGCACTCCGCCCCGCCGGTGTCTCACGCGCCGAAAACCCCGAACGCAGGCTGCTCGACCCGGGCGCGTTCTTCGGTGACGATCGCCCGCTCTGGCTCGAGATCGGCTTTGGCGGCGGCGAGCACCTCGTTCACATGGCCGCCCGCCATCCCGGGGTCGGCCTCATCGGCTGCGAACCCTTCATCAACGGCGTCGCGATGCTGCTCGGCAAGATCCGCGCCGCCGGGGTGACGAACCTTGTCGTCCATCCGGGCGACGTGCGCGACCTGATGGAGGTGCTGCCCCCGGCAAGCATCGCCCGCGCCTTCCTCAACTATCCGGATCCCTGGCCCAAGCGGCGCCACCACCGCCGCCGCTTCGTGACCCAGGATCATCTGCGGCCGCTGGCGCGGGTGATGCGGCCGGGGGCGGAATTTCGCGTCGCGACCGATATTCCCGATTATGTGCGCCAGACGTTGAAAGAGGTGCCGCAGGCCGGGTTCGACCTTGTCGGCGAGGGCGGCGTGGCCTGGGATGACTGGCTGTCCACCCGCTATGAGCGGAAGGCGCTGCGCGAGGGCCGGGTACCCCATTATGTGACCTTCCGCTGCCGGTAAGGGCGGGATGCCTCCGGCGGAGGTATTTCGGGCAAGATGAATGGGCATGGACCCACAGGGGCGCTTGCGCTATCAGCGAAACGGTTTTTCGACGGAGACGCCCATGTCCGGCCACGGCACCCCCATCCCGATGTCAGCGCGCAAATCCGGCCCCCT
>JAGRMO010000041.1:31056-31293 GCA_020441205.1 Maritimibacter sp. | reverse complement strand
CTCTACATGGCCGGCGGCGGGCGCGTGATCCGGGTGCACGGCCCCTTCGTCAGCGACGAGGAAGTCGAGGAAATCGTCACGCACCTCAAGAGCTTCGGCGCGCCCGATTACGTCTCCGGCGTGGTCGAAGGCCCCGACGAGGACAAGGCTGCCGATATCGACGCGGTGCTCGGCCTCAATACGGGCGGCAACACCGATGTCGAGAACGCGCTCTACGACACCGCCGTCGCCATCGTC
>JAGRMO010000041.1:29766-31006 GCA_020441205.1 Maritimibacter sp. | reverse complement strand
CGGCTACAACAAGGCCGCGCGCCTCGTCGAGCAGATGGAGGAGGAGGGCCTCGTCAGCCCCTCGAACCACGTCGGCAAGCGCGAGATCCTGGTGCCCGAACAGGGCTGAGACGGGCGTGATATTGCCTAACCGCAGGCGAACGGGCCAAAAAACGCGCGGGCGCTCTGGTATCGCCCGCGCTTTTTCATAGGTGAACCGCATGAAGATGTTCCGCACGATCTCCGCAGCCCTCGCCGCCGCCACGCTGGCCCTGCCCGCCATGGCCGACAAGCTCGCGCTCGCCGATCTCTCGCGCTACCTCAACGGGCTCACCACGCTCGAGGCCGAGTTCACCCAGATCAACGACGATCAGACCATCTCGACCGGGATCATCAAGATCCAGCGGCCGGGCCGCGCCCGGTTCGAATACAACCCGCCCGACGATACCCTGGTGATCGCGGGCGGCGGCCAGCTTGCCGTGTTCGACGCCAAGTCGAACACCGGGCCTGAGCAATACCCGCTGAAGGAAACCCCGCTGAACCTCATCCTCGCCCGCGATGTCGATCTCGGCCGCTCCGGTATGGTCGTCGGCCACGATTTCGACGGCACCGCCACTACGGTTACGGCGCAGGACCCGGACTATCCGGAATACGGCAATATCCAGCTGATGTTCACCGCCGATCCGATCGAGCTTCGGCAATGGATCATCACCGACAGCTCGGGCGCCCAGACCACAGTGATCCTCGGCGAAGTCGAGACCGGCCGGAGCTTCCCCACCGCCACCTTCTCGATCACCTCCGAGATCGACCGGCGCAAACGCTGAAGGCGCCTAGCCGTTCAGCTTGCGCGCCTCGTCGATCAGCATGATCGGGATGCCGTCGCGGATCGGAAAGGCGAGCCCCGCCTTGTCCGACACCAGCTCCTGCGCCTCCGCGTCGTAGCTCAGCCGCGCCTGGGTGAGCGGGCAGACCAGCGCCTCCAGCATCCGCTTGTCGAACGCCGTCGCCGGCGTGTTTGCATCGCGCGTCATTGCATCATGTCCTCCGCCCCGCCCTGACCCTTCGCGGCCATGGCAAATTCCATCAACGCCACCAGCGTCTCGCGCCGCGTGGCAAGCGACGGCGCCTCGAGCAGCGCCTGCTTGTCTCCGGTGCCGAACGGCAGGAGCATCGACAGCGAGTTCACCAGAAGCTCGTCGTCGGCCTCCTTGAGACTGTCCCAATCGGTGCGCAGCTCGGTCGCGTCGAGGAACCGCGCGAG
>JAGRMO010000041.1:28196-29629 GCA_020441205.1 Maritimibacter sp. | reverse complement strand
CATGTAGCGGTTGTCCTCGGTCTCGGTGAACGAGGTGACCCGCCCGGCGCAGCCGATCGCCTGCAGCCGCTTGCCGTCCGCATCGGCGGGCTGGATCATCCCGATCAGCCGGTGCGGCGTCTTCAGCACGTCGTCGAGCATGGCGAGATAGCGCGGCTCGAAAATGTGCAACGGCAACCGGGCGCGCGGCAACATCAGCGCGCCCGGCAGCGGAAACAGCGCGATCGTTCCGGGCAGATCGCCGCGCGGGATCATGCGAACAGAAGCGACGACAGCTTGCGCCGCCCGGTGAGCACCACCGGATCGTTCGGCTTCAGCGCATCGAAGATGGTGAACAGCTGGGTCTTGGCCTTGCCGTCCTCCCAGCCCGCATCGCGCCGGACGATATCGAGGAGCGCATCCACCGCGCCCTGCACATCGCCCGCCGCATGCAGCGCCTGGGCGAGCTCGAACCGCGCCGCGTGATCGGCCGGATCGGCCTCGACCTTGGCGCGCAGCTCGTCGAGCGGCCCCGCGTTCGCCGCTTGCCGCGCGAGCGCGATCTTGGCATGCGCGCCTTCGATCTCGGCCGCATGCGAGATCTGCGCGGGCGCCCCGTTCAGCACCGCCTCGGCGCCGTCGAGATCGCCTTGCGTGATCTTCACCCGCGCAAGCCCGCCATAGGCCGCGGCCATCTTGTCGTCTTCCTCGATGATTGCGGCGAAGGTCTGCGCCGCATCGTCGAGCGCGCCGGCCTCCAGCATCTCTTCGGCCGCCGCCAGCGCCGCCGCCAGCGGCCCCTCGGAGGCCAGCGCCGCCATCTTGTCGACGAAGGCGTTCACCTGGCTCGGCGGCAGCGCGCCCTGGAAGCCGTCGACCGGCTGGCCGTCGAAGAAGGCGTAGACCGTGGGGATCGACTGGATCCGCAATTGCCCGGCGATCTGCTGGTTCTCGTCGACATTGACCTTGACCATCTTCACCTTGCCGCCGGCCGCCGAAACCGCCGCCTCGAGCGCCGGCCCGAGCGTCTTGCACGGCCCGCACCACGGCGCCCAGAAGTCGACGATCACCGGCACCTCTTTCGAGGCCTCGATCACGTCCTCCATGAAGGTCGCTTCGCTGATGTCCTTCACCAGCGCGCCGCCCGTGCCCTTGGCCGCGGGCGCCTGTCCCATCTCAAGCATGTCATGCTCCTCGTATGCGTCTGTTGCGCCCTATATGGCCCCATATCGGCCGCGCTCCAACCCCGCCCGGCGCGCGCGACGCTTTACCTCAGCTCCGCCCCTGCCTAGCATCGCCGCAGCGAAGCCGCAGAAGAAAGGAAATCCGCCGATGTCGCGCACGCTCCTGGTCTTCGGCGATTCCAACAGCCACGGCACCCCGCCGATCGTCACCCCGGGCGAATACTACCGCTTCGACGCCGCGATCCGCTGGCCCCGGGTGCTGGCCCGCGC
>JAGRMO010000041.1:19608-28111 GCA_020441205.1 Maritimibacter sp. | reverse complement strand
CAGACCGGGCTGAGGATCGCGCTCGAAAGCCACGGGCCGCTCGACCTGCTCGTCATCATGCTGGGCACGAACGACGCCAAGACCCGCTTCAACCCGACCCCCGAGCGCATCGTCGCGGGCCTCGCGGGCCTCGTCGACATCGCGCTCTCCGACGCGATGCAGACCCGCCACGACGGCTTCGAGGTGCTGGTGATCTGCCCGCCCCCGGTCGAGGAGGTCGGGCCCATCGCCGGCGAGTTCATCGGCGGCGGCGCGGTCAGCGCGGGCCTCGCCCCGCTGCTCGAAGCCCAGTGCCGCGCCCGTGGCGTGGCCTTCCTCGATGCCGGCACCGTGATCGAAGTGAGCGCGCAGGACGGCATCCACTTCGACCCCGAAGCCCACCAGGCCCTCGGCGCCGCCGTCGCCCGCACCATCTCCGAGCTTTAGCCCGCGCCGCGGCCTTCGGGCCGGCCCCCGGTCCTGCGGGTGCGAAGCTGCACTCAGAGATCGAAGCTTGCGAACACAGGCGCGTGGTCGGAGGGCTGCTCCCAGCCCCGCGCCGCGCGCAGAATCCGGCTCGAATGCCCGGCGGACGCGATATCGGGCGTCGCCCAGACATGGTCGAGCCGCCGCCCTTTGTCCGCCCCATCCCAGTCCGACGACCGGTACGACCACCAGGAATAGAGATTGCCCTCGGGCAGATCCTGCCGCGTGATATCCACCCAGCCGCCCGCCTCCTGCACTTCGGCGAGGCGCTCGACCTCCACCGGCGTATGGCTCACCACTTTCAGCAGCTGCTTGTGGTTCCACACATCGTCCTCGCGCGGCGCGATGTTGAGATCGCCCACCAGGATCGACTTCGCGAACCCCTCGGTCCGGAACCAGTCGCGCATCTCGGCGAGGTAGTCGAGCTTCTGGCCGAACTTCTCGTTCTGCGCGCGGTCGGGCACGTCGCCCCCCGCCGGCACGTAGAAGTTGTGCACCACCACCCCGTTCTCCAGCCGCCCGGCGACGTGGCGGGCATGGCCGAGACTGGCGAAATCCCTGTCGCCCACATCCTCGATCGGCAGCTTCGACAGGATCGCCACGCCGTTGTAGCCTTTCTGCCCGCGCGCCACGACATGGCGGTAGCCGGCCGCGGCGAAGGCCTCGAGCGGCATTTTCTCGACCGGGCTCTTGCATTCCTGCAGACACAGAACGTCCGGCGCCTCTTCCGCCATCAGCTTCTGCACCAGGCCTGCGCGCAGGCGGACCGAGTTGATGTTCCAGGTGGCGAGGGTGAAGCTCATCGGGGGTCTCCGGACTGAAGGAAGCGCGACCCTAGCCGCATTCACGGCGAACGGAAACCGCCTCCTTCATCCTGGCGAAGATACTCCAAAGGGCGCGGAGGGCAGCGCCCCCCGCCGGCGGTCAGGCGTAGCTCACCACCTCCCATTCGATCCCGTCCGCGTCGTCGAAATAGAACCGCCGCCCGGGCTCGTAATCGGCATGGCTGTGCGGCGCGAACCCCGCCGCCCTCACCCGCGCCTCCACAGCGTCGAGATCGTCGACCACCACGGCCACGTGGTTGAGCCCGCCGCGCACGAAATAGCTCTCGTCCGATCGCTGGCCGGGACCATCCGGCGGCGTATAGAGTGCGATATAGCTGGTCGCGTCGCCGACATGGGCGGTGGTGCCGTTGTGGATCGAGCCGCCTTTCCAGCGCTCGCGCCAGCCGAACACCGCGCCGAGCCATCGCCCGGTGGCGGTGATATCCGAGACGGTGAGGTTCACATGTTCGAGGGTGGCCATCGCATCATTCTCCTTGATTCGTGCGTGATCCCCGGGGTGTAATCCCTCAAGTGAACTTGAGCTCAAGAGGTTTCCATGCCCGCCCGTCGACACGAGATCGCCATCGGCCAGCTCGCCGCCCGCACCGGCCTCGCCCATTCGGCGATTCGCTACTACGAGGACGAGGGCCTCGTGCATCCCGAACGCACCGCCGCCGGCCAGCGCCGGTTTCTTCGCGCCGACATCCGCCGGCTGTCCTTCGTGATGATCGCGCAGAAGCTGGGCTTCCCGCTCGCCCGCATCCGCGCCCTGCTCGATGCCCTGCCGGACCGGCGCACGCCGAACGCCAAGGATTGGGCGAAGATCTCGACCGAGCTGCGTGGCGAGCTCGACCGCCGCATCGCCGAGCTCACCGCGCTGCGCGACAAGCTCGACGGCTGCATCGGCTGCGGCTGCCTCTCGCTCGACCGCTGCGCGCTCTACAACCCCGACGACCGCGCCGCCGCCGAAGGCCCGGGGCCTCGATACCTGATCGCCGACCGCGCGGCGGATTAGCGCTTGCCGGGCGCGCATGCCGGCCCTAGCCTCCTCGCAATCCCTTGAAAGGACGAAAACTTGCGCCTTGCCTCCACCCTGGCCGCCGCCCTCGCGGCGTTGCCGCTGACCGCGTTGGCCGAGCAGATCGGTTCCATCACCGCCGCCATCGACGGCGGCGCCGAGACCACCTGGTATCTCGAGGCCCAGGGCGACGAGAGCCAGTCGCTGGCGATGCAGTCGGGCGGCATCCCGGCCGTCAACCTCGCGCTCTGGGGCAACCCGACCGCCGGCAAGCTCGCCGAGGTCAACGGCGCCCTGCTCATCGGCTTCATCGCCCAGACCGGCGGCGGCGCGGCCCTCGCGCCGGAAATCCAGTATCTTGAGAACAGCTATTCCGGCTTCTGGATCGCTCTCGACGAGCCCGCGGCGAAGATCTCGCTCGAGGAGCTGACGATGGGCGACGGCAGTGTCGCGGTCCGCGGCAGTTTCGAGGCCAATCTCGCCTTCACCGACGACCCCGCGACCCTCGCGACCGACCCTGACCGCAGGAAGGCGGTCGCAGGTCACTTCGAGGCCGTACTCCCGCTCCAGTAGAAAAAAAGAGGCCCGGGGGAAGCCCGGGCCAGTCCAACAGGGAGGATCCCGCATCATGACCCCGACGCGGCCAGGGGATTCGATTGTCTCGCATGTGGAAACATTACCCGAGACAATTCCATTCTACCCGAAAATAGGGACGGGAATATGGCTGGTCTCAGACCCTGTGTCCTTCATGCCACAAGTCGGTAGCCGCCGCTTTCGGTGACCAGCAGCCGCGCGTTCGACGGATCGGGCTCGATCTTCTGGCGCAACCTGTAGATGTGCGTCTCCAGCGTATGGGTCGTGACGCCCGCGTTGTAGCCCCAGACCTCGTGCAGCAGCACATCGCGCGCCACCACGCTTTCCTGCGCCCGGTAGAGGAACTTCAGGATGTTGGTCTCCTTCTCGGTCAGCCGGATCTTCTTCTCGTCCTCGGTCACCAGCATCTTCATCGCCGGCTTGAACGTGTAGGGTCCGAGCTGGAACACGGCGTCTTCGCTCTGCTCGTGCTGCCTGAGCTGCGCCCGGATCCGCGCGAGCAGCACCGGGAACTTGAACGGCTTGGTCACGTAGTCGTTGGCGCCCGCGTCGAGCCCGAGGATCGTGTCGGCGTCGCTGTCATGGCCGGTGAGCATCAGGATCGGGCATTTCACCCCCTGCTTGCGCATCAGCTTGCAGAGCTCGCGGCCATCGGTATCCGGCAGGCCCACGTCGAGGATCACCAGATCGTAGAGCCCTTCGCGGGCCTTCTGCATCGCTTCGGCGCCGTTGCCGGCCTCGAACACGTCGAAATCCTCGGTCATCACCAGCTGTTCGGCCAGCGCTTCGCGCAGGTCCTCGTCGTCATCGACCAACAGGATATTCTTCTGGGTGCCCATGGCATGGTCCTCCGTTTCTCGTGATAGGCATGTGTGCGGGGATCGCGAAGCGGACAAGTTTTGCTGCAAATCCCTCACGCGCTCGTGTCGGAAAGCCGGGATATGTTTCACATTTGCCGGCAAACCCCCTAACTAGAAGCATCTTTTCGAGGCACTGCATGACACTGAGGCCCGCCCCACAGGAACTCGCCGCCCGCGCCCGCGCCGATCTGCGCATGGGCGTGCCGGTCGTGCTGGGCGCGGGCGAAAGCGCGGCCCTCGTCGCCGCCGCCGAGACGCTGACCCCCGAACGCCTCGCGGCGCTGCGCGCCCTCGGCGCCCCGGTGCTCGCGATCACGCCGCGCCGGGCCGAGACGCTGAAGGCGCGCGCCTATTCCGATCACGTCGCCCGGCTGATCCTGCCCGAAGACGCCGACGCCGGCTGGATCGCCACCATCGCCGATCCGGCCGACGACCTGATGGCGCCGATGAAGGGCCCCTTCGCCACCGAGCGTGGCGGCGACGAGACCATCGCCCGGGCCGCGATCCGGCTCGCCAAAGCCGCCCACCTGCTGCCCGCTTCCCTCGTCGTCGCCGTCGATGACGGCCCCGCCATGGCCGCCGCCCACGGGCTCACCTGGCTCGACCTCACCGAGGCCCACACCCTGTGGGACGCCTCGCCGCTCGCCGAGGTCTCGGCCGCCCGCGTGCCGATGGAAGTGAGCCGCGCCGGGCGCCTGCATGTCTACCGCCCCGTCGATGGCGGCGAGGAGCACTATGCGGTCGAGATCGGCCGGCCCGACCGGGCGAAACCGGTGCTCGCCCGGCTGCATTCGGCCTGCTTCACCGGCGACGTACTGGGCAGCCTCAAATGCGATTGCGGCCCGCAGCTGCACGCCGCCCTCGACGCGATGGCCGCCGAAGGCGCGGGCGTGCTGCTCTACCTCAACCAGGAGGGCCGTGGCATCGGGCTCGCCAACAAGATGCGCGCCTACGCGCTGCAGGATCAGGGCTTCGACACCGTCGAGGCCAACCACCGTCTCGGCTTCGAGGACGACGAGCGCGATTTCCGCACCGGCGCCGAGATCCTGCACGCCCTCGGCTTCAAATCCGTCCGACTGATGACCAACAACCCGAAGAAGGTCGAGATGATGCGCCGCGCGGGCCTCGAGGTCGCCGAGCGGGTACCGCTGAAGGTGGGCGAGAGCGAGCACAACCGGGCCTATCTCGCCACCAAGGCCGAGAAATCCGGGCATATTCTGTGAGGCCCGGGCGGGCCGACATGCTGGTCACGAGCTGGGGCGCCCGGTTCATGGGCCGGCGCTTTCCCGTCGCTATCGGCCGCGCCGGCACGACCCACGACAAGCGCGAAGGCGATGGTGCCACGCCCGCCGGCGTCTGGCGCCTGATGGGCGGCCTTTACCGCGCCGACCGTCTCCTGCCGCCGGACGCGCCGGTTCCGATGAATGCCATCGGTCCGCGCGATCTCTGGTCCGACGACCCTGAAGCACCGGACTACAACCACGCCGTCCGCGCGCCCTACGCGCCCTCGCACGAGCGCCTGCGCCGCGCCGACCGGCTCTACGACATCGTCCTCGTCACCGACTGGAACTGGCCCGACGCGGTGCCCGGCCGGGGCTCGGCGATCTTCGTCCATGTCTGGCGGGGCCCCCGCAGACCCACGGCGGGCTGCCTCGCCTTCCGCGAAGATCACCTGCGCTGGATTCTCGCGCGCTGGACGGAGCGGAGCCGGATTTTCGTGCGGTGACCGCTCTTCAAGGGCGCTGCCCTGTCATCGCGCTGAAAGGTGGAACCCTCAACCGTAGTCGCGTTCGCCGAAGATCGCCGAGCCGACGCGCACATGGGTCGCCCCCTGGGCGATGGCCGTCTCGAAATCCGACGACATCCCCATGCTGAGCTCGCCGATCCCGTTGCGCGCGGCGATCTTCGCGAGCAGCGCGAAATGCAGCGCCGGCGCCTCGTCCACCGGCGGGATGCACATGAGCCCGGCGATCTCGAGCCCGAGCCCGCGGCACTCGGCGATGAAGCCGTCGGCCTCCGCCGGCAGCACCCCGGCCTTCTGCTCTTCCTCGCCGGTGTTGACCTGCACGTAGAGCTTCGGGCAATGGCCGAGCTCGTCCTTCAGCCGCGCGATCGTGCGCGCGAGCTTCGGCCGGTCGATGGTCTCGATCGCGTCGAACAGCTCCATCGCCTGGCGCGCCTTGTTGGTCTGCAGCGGGCCGATCAAATGCAGCGTGACTCCCGGGAAGCGCTCGCGCAGCGCAGGCCACTTGCCGGCGGCCTCCTGCACCTTGTTCTCGCCGAACAGCCGGTGACCGGCCTCCAGCACCGCAACCACCCGCTCGAGGGGCTGCACCTTCGACACCGCGATGAGCTGCACCGATCCCGGCGCCCGGCCCACGCGGGCCTCTTCGGCGCGGATACGGTCGAGTATATCGGCAAGCGGCATGGCGGCTCTCCCTGTCACCGGTTCAGGTGAGACCACAGCGCGCCGAAAATGGAAACCGCAAAAGAAAAGAGCGGGCCGAAGCCCGCTCTTCCTGTTCCAAATCCCGAGTGGGATCAGAAGGACATCGCCACGCCGAGCTGAGCAAGGCCGGTCGCGTTGTCCTGGTCGTAGGAGTAGGCACCCTTGACCGAGATGCCGCCGCCGAGGTCGTACGAGGCCCAGATGCCGTAGTCGACCGCATCGTCCACGCCATCGTCTTCGGCGAACACGCCGACGCCGTAGGCGCCCGACTTGTAGTCAGCCGTGGCTTTCCAGTCCCAGTCGGCGGTGAAGTTGTCGTAGTCGACCGAGGCGCCCAGGGTCACGCCCGAGAAGGTCGCCGAGCCGCCGAGGCCAACCGACCACGCCGGGTCCGAGTTGTCGTAGTCGACTTTGGCGTAGACCGAGTAGTCGCCGAACGAGTAGGTGCCTTTGACGCCGAAGTCGCCGTTGGTGCCGGTGGCGCCATCGATCGCGACGGTGTAGTAGGCCGACACGCCGAAGTCACCGAAGGTGTGGGAGTAGGTGAAGACCATGTCCCAGTCGGTGGTGGTGGCGCCAACGCCCGAACCATCGTCATCGTACACGACGGCGAGTTTGCCCCAGTCACCTTTCAGGTAGACCGACGAGTTGGAGATCGACGAGCCGTTTTCCGAGAAGGTGCCGAAGGCGCCATCGGTCCAGTCGCTCTCGAACGAAGCGCCGCGGGCGTCGATGGTGATCGAAGCGCCGGCCTCGAGGCCCATGTCCGACATGGTGACCATGGAAGCGGTGAACGACGACTTGATTTCCGGACGGAACACGCCGCCGGCGGTTTCGTAGCCAGCGCCGACGTAGGCCGAGCCCGAGAAGGTGAAGTTGGCGTTGTCAGCCGCGGCGAAGCCGGCGGTACCCACCAGGATCGTCGAAGCGAGAAGGATCTTTTTCATTTCGTTTCCCTCGTTTTCTAAAGGTGCACCTCAATTCAGGGGAATCCGAATTGAGTATGCTGTTTCCTCCCTCTTTCCCGGGTTCATTGCAAGTGATCCTCAATTGGCCTGATGATTGCGGGCATGGATGGTGCAGCATTGCCACAGTAACTGCCCTTAACCCCAGCAAACATGGGCCATGCGCCGCTGATCGCCCGAATTGCGGGGCCGATATTGCGCCGCCCGCGGGCCACGCCGCGCGCCGCGTTGATTCCCTTTTGTTCCCGGCCCGCGGCCGCTCTTCGCCCCCCGCGCGAGCGCCGGGGAAAACGCTTGCCCGTGGTTTTGGCCTTGGTTACTTAGGGGTGGTATTTGGGAGAGCGGGGCAAAATCATGCGCATCGGGCGGACCACACTCACGGTCGTGATGATCACGGGCGGCCTGGCCCTGTCCGGCTGCTCGGGCGGTCTGGGCAATATCTTCGGCGGTCAGCCCGCTGCCCAGCCGGTGGCCAACGAGCGCCCCGCGCGCGAGCGCAGCCAGCCCGAACGCGAGACGATCTGGGATCTGTTCGCCGACCGCGACGACCCCAACACCACCGTCGAGGTCAACAAGTACCTCTGGAACGCCGCCCTCGACGTGCTCAACTTCATGCCGCTCGAAAGCGCCGACCCGTTCACCGGCGTCATGGTCTTCGGCTACGGCACCCCGCCGGGCGGTGGCGGCGCCTACCGTGCCACCGTCGTGGTGCGCGACCCGGCGCTCGATGCCCGCTCGATCGAGGTCGCGCTGATGTCGCGCGGCGGCCCGGTCTCGACCGAGACCGCCCACCAGGTCGAGGACGCGATCCTCGCCCGCGCCCGCCAGCTGCGCATCCAGGACCGCAAGCTCTGATCCCGGGGCTGGACCCCACGCAGAGGCATGATTAAACCAGCGCCGGGCCCAGTGCCCGGCGTTTTGATTTCCGGAGGCCAGGAATGTCCCGCTACGACGCGCATGAGATCGAGCCGAAATGGCAGAAAGCCTGGGCCGACGCCGGCACTTTCGAGGCCAAGCCGGACACCTCGAAGCCCAAATACTACGTGCTCGAGATGTTCCCCTACCCGTCCGGGCGCATCCACATCGGCCATGTGCGCAACTACACGATGGGCGACGTCGTCGCGCGCTACAAGCTCGCCACCGGGCACAACGTGTTGCACCCGATGGGTTTCGACGCCTTCGGCATGCCCGCGGAGAACGCCGCGATGGCCTCCGGCGGCCACCCCAAGACCTGGACCTACGATAACATCGACACGATGGTTGCGCAGATGAAGCCGCTCGGCTTCGGCCTCGACTGGAGCCGGATGTTCGCCACCTGCGACCCGGAA
>JAGRMO010000041.1:19033-19504 GCA_020441205.1 Maritimibacter sp. | reverse complement strand
GTGATCGACGGCAAGGGCTGGCGCTCGGGCGCCGACGTCGAACGGCGCGAACTCACCCAATGGTTCTTCAAGATCTCGGATTTCTCCGAAGAGCTGCTCGAGGCCATCGACACGCTGAAGGACTGGCCCGACAAGGTGCGGCTGATGCAGGCGAACTGGATCGGCAAGAGCCAGGGTCTGCGATTCGCCTTCGAGCGCGTGGACGGTGGCGCGCCCATCGAGGTCTTCACCACAAGGCCCGACACGCTCATGGGCGCGGGCTTCGTCGGCATCTCGCCCGACCACCCCGTCGCCAAGGCGCTGGAGGCCGAGCGCGCCGATATCGCCGCCTTCACCGCCCTGTGCCGCAAGGGCGGCACCACGGCCGAGGCCATCGAGACCGCCGAAAAGCTCGGCATGGACACGGGGCTCAGAGTGAAACACCCGCTCGACCCGAGCTGGGAACTCCCGGTCTGGATCGCCAACTTCATC
>JAGRMO010000041.1:0-19009 GCA_020441205.1 Maritimibacter sp. | reverse complement strand
ATCTTCGGCTGCCCGGCCCATGACCAGCGCGACCTCGACTTCAGCCGCAAATACGGGCTGCCGGTGAAGGACACCTTCTTCGCCCTCGACAACCCCGTGCCGGTGGAAAACGACGCCTTCGTCCCGCCCAAGACCGAAACGGTGAAATGGGTGAACCACTTCACCGGCATCGACGAGGCCACCGGCGAGGAAGGCATCGCGGCGACGATTCGCTTCGCTGAGGACGCCGGCTGGGGCACCGGCGTGACACAATACCGCCTGCGCGACTGGGGCCTCAGCCGCCAGCGCTACTGGGGCTGCCC
Organism: Maritimibacter sp.; assembly: GCA_020441205.1. GTDB lineage: Bacteria > Pseudomonadota > Alphaproteobacteria > Rhodobacterales > Rhodobacteraceae > Sinisalibacter. The sequence continues at coordinate 18,707 of JAGRMO010000041.1, read as the reverse complement.
GATTCCGGTCGTCCATTGCGAGACTTGCGGCGTGGTCCCGGAGAAGAAGGCAAACCTGCCCGTCCGCCTGCCCGACGACGTCACCTTCGACGTGCCCGGCAACCCGCTCGACCGCCATCCGACCTGGCGCGACTGCGCCTGCCCCGCCTGCGGTGCGCCGGCGAAGCGCGAGACCGACACGATGGACACGTTCGTCGATTCGTCGTGGTACTACGCCCGCTTCACCGCCCCCCACGCCACCACGCCCACCGATCTGGCGGCGGCCGATTACTGGATGAACGTCGATCAGTACATCGGCGGCATCGAACACGCGATCCTGCACCTGCTCTACTCGCGCTTCTTCGCCCGCGCCATGCACCTCACCGGCCATCTGCCGGCGAAATGCATCGAACCGTTCAACGCGCTGTTCACGCAAGGCATGGTGACCCACGCGATCTACGTGACCCGCGACGAGAACGACCGGCCGGTCTACCACTTCCCCGAAGACGTCGAAGTGACGGAATCGGGCGCAAGGCTCGGCGCCACCGGCGAGGCCGTCGAGGTGATTCCCTCGGCCAAGATGTCGAAATCAAAGAAGAACGTGGTCGACCCAGAAGACATCGTCGCCCGCTACGGCGCCGACACCGCCCGCTGGTTCGTGATGTCGGACAGCCCTCCGGAACGCGACGTCGAATGGACCGCCTCGGGCGCCGAGGCCGCCTCGAAGCACCTCGGCCGGGTCTGGCGCCTCGCCGACGAGATTGCCGGCGCGACCGGCGAGGGCACGGGCGACGCCGACCTCTTGCGCGAGATGCACAAGACCGTCGACGCGGTGACCCGCGGCATCGACGGCTTCCTGTTCAACACCTCGATCGCCCGGCTCTACGCCTTCACCAACACCCTCGCCAAGTCGCCCGCCGGCGCGGCAGCGAAGCGACAGGCGGCGAAGGTCATGGCCCAGCTCATGAGCCCGATGACCCCGCATCTCGCCGAAGAGATCTGGGCCCGCCTCGGCGGCTTGGGCCTCGTCGCGAACGCCCCCTGGCCGGTCGCCGACCCCGCGATGCTGGTGGACGACAGCGTGACCCTGCCGATCCAGGTCAACGGCAAGCGCCGCGACGAGATCACCGTGCCGAAAGACATGGACAAGGCCGAGATCGAAGCCCTGGCGCTCGCTACCGACGGCGTCCAGCGCGCGCTTGGCGGCCAGGCCCCGAAGAAGGTCATCGTCGTCCCCGGCCGCATCGTCAACGTGGTCGCCTGATGAAACTCGCCACCCGCGACGTGGCGAAATTCTGCGCCAGGCCCGAGCCCGGCCGCACCGGCGTGCTGATCTTCGGGGCCGACGCGATGCGGGTTGCGCTGAAACGCCAGGAGCTGATCGCGAACCTCGTCGGCCCCGAGGGCGAGGCCGAGATGCGGCTGGCCCGTGTCCCCGCCGCCGATCTGCGCAAGGACCCGGCCCTGCTGGCGGATGCGGTCAAGGCCCAGGGCTTCTTCCCCGGCCCCCGCGTCGCCTTCGTCGAGGACGCCACCGACGGGTTCGCCAAGATCGTCACCGCCGCGATGGAGGATTGGGCCGCGGGCGATGCCACCATCGTGGTGACCGCCGGCAATCTCACGCCGCGCTCGGCGCTGCGCAAGCTCTTCGAATCCCACAAGAATGCCTACGCGGCCGGGATCTACGACGAGCCGCCGACCCGGGCCGAGATCGAGGCTGAACTGGCCCGCGCCGGGCTGGCCCGGATCGCCCCCGAGGCGATGACCGAGATCGCGGCGCTGTCGCGCGCCCTTGATCCCGGCGATTTCCGCCAGACGATCGAGAAGCTCTCGCTCTACAAGCTGAACGATCCCGCTCCCGTCAGCCCCGCCGACGTCGAGGCCTGCGCGCCCGCCTCTACCGAGGCCGCCACCGACGAGGTGCTGCACGCCACCGCCGAGGGGCGCCCGACCGAGCTCGGCCCCCTCCTGCACCGGCTCGAGGCCCAAGGCACCCTGCCCGTCACCCTCTGCATCGCCGCCACAAGGCATTTCCGCACGCTCCACGCGGCCGCCTGCGATCCAGAGGGCACCGCGCGCGGCATCGACCGCGCCCGGGTGCATTTCAAATCGCGTGAAAGGATGGTCCGCCAGGCCCAGGCCTGGGGGCCCGCGCGGCTCGAACAGGCGCTCGAGATGCTGATCGACACCGATCTCATGCTGCGCTCGTCGAACCCCACCCCCAACACCGCGCTGATCGAACGCACCCTCATCAAGCTCGCCTACATGCCCCGCGGTTGAGCCTTGCCAGCGCCGCCCGCCTCGGCTCAGATCATCGCGACAGGGAGGATCACATGTATCACGTCACCGGCAGCATCCCCTCGCGCACCTTCCGGGTCCTGTGGCTGCTGGAAGAGCTCGGGCTCGACTACGAATGGACCAACGCCGGCCCCCGCAGCGACGAGGTGCGCGCGCTGAACCCCACCGGCAAGGTGCCGGTCCTGCAGGTCGCGGGCGAGGTGCTCACCGATTCGACCGCGATCATGACCTTCCTCGCCGACCGCCACCACGCCTTCACCTACCTCTCCGGCACCACCGAGCGCGCCCGCCAGGACGGCTTCACCAACTTCCTCAACGACGAATTCGACGCCTGCGTCTGGACCGCCGCGCGCCACAGCTTCGTCCTGCCCGAAGACAAGCGCGTGCCCGAGATCAAGGCATCGCTGAAATGGGAGTTCGCCCGCAGCGTGGACGAGTTCATGCGGCGAATGGGTGACGGTCCCTTCGTGATGGGCGAGACGATGACATTGCCCGACATCATCGCCACCCATTGCGGCAACTGGGCCTGGGGCGCGAAATTCCCGATGGAGAACGAGGGCTTCAACGCCTATCTCGCCCGGATGCGCACCCGCCCCGCCTTCCAGCGCGTGAAGGCGCTGGCCTGACCCGGCCGGTTCTCCGCGCCGCCATCGCGCTTCGCCCCACCTTCTTTGGTCGTCAAATATCCCGGGGGTCCGGGGGCTGGCCCCCGGTCCGGCCGTCTCACCCCGTCCAGCCGGCCGCTGCCGCGCCCGCCGCAAGCCCGGTGGCAAGACAGCCGGTCAGGAGATAGCCCCCGGTCGGCGCCTCCCAGTCGAGCATCTCGCCGGCGACGAACACGCCGGGCCGGGCCTTCAGCATGTACCCGTCGAGCGCCGCGGCGGCCACACCGCCCGCCGTCGAGATCGCCTCGTCCAAGGGCCGGAGCCCGGCATGGCGCACCGGCAGGTGTTTGACCAGCGCGGCCAGCGCCGCCCCCTCCGGCAACGGCCGTCCGAATTCCATTACCAGCGCGAGCCGCGCCGGATCGAGCTTCAGCACCTTCCTGAGATGCGTCGCCACTGTCGCCCCGCCCCGCGGCCGCGCCAGCCGGGCCGCCACCTCGGCCTCGGTCCAGTCCGGGCAGAGATCAAGCCAGAGCGCCGCACCCTCGCGCACCGGCCTCGACACCGCATAGATCGCGCTGCCCTCGAGCCCCCGTGCCGAAATCACGAATTCGCCGCGCAGCACCACATCGCCGGCCGTGAGCCGCGCCACCTTGACCGGCGCCCCGAAATGCCGCGCCATGTGCTCCGACCAGTCCACGACCAGCCCCGCATTCGCCGGCGCGAACGGGGCGAGCGCCACGCCTTGCGCGGCCAGCCACGGCGCCCAGGCGCCATCGGAGCCGAGCCGCGCCCAGCTCGCCCCGCCGAGCGCCAGCACGGTCACCTCCGGGTGCAACACCTCCTGGCCAGCGGGCGTGTCGAAGACAAAGCCCCCTTCAGCAAACCCCGCCCAGCGCCAGCGGGTACGGATCTCGACGCCCTGCGCCGCGAGATCCCCAAGCCAGGCCCGCAGGAGAGGCGAAGCCTTCATCGCCTCGGGAAACACCCGGCCCGACGACCCGGTGAACACCGGCTGGCCCAGCGCCTCGGCCCAATCGCGCACCGCCGCGGGACCGAACCGCGCGACCGCTGCCCGCACGAGCCCCGCCGTGCTGCCGGCATAGGCCGCGAGAAAGCGCTCCTGCCCTTCGTCCTTGGTGAGATTGAGCCCGGATTTCCCGGCCATCAGCAACTTGCGCCCGACCGAGGGCTTGGCCTCGGCCACCACCACGCGCCGCCCGGCCCGCGCCAGCGCTCCCGCGGCCATCAGCCCCGCCGGGCCGGCCCCGATCACCAGCGCCACGCTCACCCCGCCGGGCCGCCTTTCAGCTCGACCACCCGGTGCGGATAGGGGATCTCGATGCCCGCGTCCTTCAGCGCGTTCCAGATCGCGAACAGCACCTTGGAGGTGAACTTGTTGCGCCCGTCGTCGATCCCGTTCACCCAGAATTCGAGCGTGAAATCGATCCCGGACTCGCCGAATCCCGTGAGCTCGCAATCCGGCCCGTCCGGCGCGGCGAGCACGAAATCGAGCTTGGCCACCGCCGCCTCGACCACCGCCGGCACGAGGTTGATATCGGTCTCGTACGAGACCGAGAACGGTGCCTCGTAGCGCTTGGCCGAACCGCTGTCGGAATAGTTCACCACCCGCGTGGTAATGAAATGCTCGTTCGGAACGACGATCCATTTGCCGTCGAAGGTTTCGAGGATGATCGCGCGCGCGGTCATCTTCACGATGGTACCGGCCTCGCCGCCGTCGAGCGCGACGTAATCGCCCACCGTGGCCTGGCCTTCGAGCAACAGGATCACGCCCGAGATGAAATTCGCCGCGATCTGCTGCAGCCCGAACCCGAGGCCGACACCGACCGCGCCCCCGATCACCGCGAGCGAAGTGAGCGAGATCCCCATGATGTTCATGAGCAGCAGGAAGGCCATGCCGAAGATCGCGATCTCGGCCGCCTTGATCGCGAGGGTACGCGTCGCCGGCCTCAGCTCGGCCTGCTTGCCGATATAGGCCGCCGACTGGTCGTTCGACCAGCGCCCGAGCCAGAACAGGATCGACCCGGCGATCAGCCCCCTGAGGATCGCCAGCACCGAAAAACTGATGTTGCCCATCGTCACGTTCATGCCCGCGAGCCAGCCGAGCGCGTCGTCGAGGATGCCGAGCGCATAGAGTGCGGCGATCGGCACGAGGACGTAGCGCCCGACGAGACGCAGGAACGGGTCGGAGATGATGTGTTTGACGAGAATCCGCGCGGCGAGGAACAGGAACACCCGCTTGCCGAACGCGATCACCGCGCCCGAGCCGAACAGCGACACCGACACCGCTTCGCCGATCGCCGTGAACGCATAGGCCAGGAGCGGCAACAGCAGCGCCAGGAAAGGCAGCACGAACCGGCGGGCCGTCGCAATCGGATGCGTCTGCGTGTCGGGCGGCGTGAGCAGACGCCGCAACGAAGGCGAAAGCCGCTTCGCCGCCACGACGGCGAGAAGATAGGCCGCCACCAGCAGCGCGAACTGCGACCACGCCGCCGGCGAGGTCAGCCAGCCCTCGGCCAGCGCCCAGCCCTCCAGCGCGTAGCCCCGCGCCGTGTCCATCAGGTTGTCCATCGCCGCGAAACCCCGCTTGCACCCCTGCGTCACCGGCCTACCCTGTCGCATCGAAATCGCGGTGAAACAAGGGGACATCATGGCCGACCCGGTGCCGATCTGCCCGCTCTGCCACCGCCCGATCCCGCCGGGCGCACCGCAGAGCCGCCACCACCTGGTGCCGCGTCTGAAGGGCGGCAAGGGCGGGCCGACGGTGCTTCTCCACCAGGTCTGCCACAAGGAGATCCACGCGACGCTGACCGAAGCGGAGCTGGCCCGCGGCTACGCCACCCCGGAGGCGCTGCGGGCGCACCCGCACCTCGCGAAGTTCGCCGCATGGGTCGCAAAGCGCCCGCCGGAGTTCAACCCGCGCACCCCGGGCAATCGCCGCGGGCGTTAGTTGTGTTCCCCGGCCGGCGCGGCGCGGGTCCGCTGTCCGGCCTCCCGGGGGGCCGACATCGGACGCGAGGGTTTTTTACAAAAAATCAGAGACTTGCACGGAGAGCCGCGTTGACCGGGGGACCACCTCTCGTCACCCGGCCCCGCCCGGGATCAGCCGCTTGATCCCCGCCACATGCGCGGCCGTTGCCCCGAGCGCATCCGCCGCCAGCCCGGCGACGGTTTCGTGAAGCGTCTCCGGCGCCACCAGCCGGTCGACCAGCCCCCAGGCCAGCGCCTCGTCGGCGCCGATCTTTTGCCCGGCCATCAGGATCATCTTCGCCCGCGCCGGCCCCACCAGCCCCGCGAGCCGCGCCGGGTCGGACGGCTGCGGCAGGAAGCCGAGCTTCATCACCGGGTAGAAGAATTTCGCCCCCGGCACCGCGATCCGAAGGTCGCAGGCCAGCGCCATGCCGAAGGCCCCGCCCGCGAGCGTGCCGTTGAGCGCGGCGATGGTCAGGATCGGCGCCGAGGCGATCGCGCCCGAGAGCCGCTCCCACAACGGGCTGGTCGCCAGCCCGGCCCGCGCCTCGTCGAGATCGGCGCCGGCGGAAAACACCCGGCCGGTGCCGGTCAGCACCAGCACCCGCGCCTCCAGTGCTGCCGCCTCGGCAAACCCGGCAAGCTCGTCCAGCATCGCCCCGGTCAGCGAGTTCGCCTTCTCCGGCCGGTCGATGGTCGCGGTCCACAGACCGCCGTCGCGGGCAAGCCGGATCAATGGCCCACGCCCACCCGGGCGCGGATATGCGGATCGTTCAGCACCACCTCGCCGCCGCGAAACTCGTCCGCCTCCTCCGAACACATCCAGATCAGCGCCTTCGCCGGCCATTCCGGCGGGATGTGGTCGGTCCATTTCATCGCCGACACCGGGTTGACCCCGGAGGCCTTGATCCGGGTCTGCATCTCGGTCGCCACCGTACCCGGCGACAGCGTCAGCGCCCGGATCCCGGCGCGGGCCTCTTCCTTGTGCACTGCCTTGGTCAGCATCAGGCTCGCGGCCTTGGCGGCGCAATAATGGCTCCAGCCTTCGAGCGCGTTATGCGCGGCCCCCGATCCAACGGTGATGATCGTACCGCCGCCCTGCTTACGCATCACCGGCACCGCCGCCCGCATCCCGTGGTAGACGCCCTTGAAATTGGTATCGAACCCCTTCTTCCAGGCTTCCGGCTCGGACGCGCGCAGCATCGAGATCGGCTCGATCACGCCCGCGTTGTTGATGAACACGTCGACCGCGCCGAACCGGTAGACCGCCTGGTCGACGGCGGCCTTCACCTGGCTCCACGAGGCGACGTCGCAGGTCACCGCCAGCGCCCTGTCGCCGATCTCGCGCGCGATCGTGCCGATCGCCTCGCCCGAACGCGCGAGCAGCACCACATTCGCGCCGATCCCCGCGAAGGCCCGCGCCGCGGCTTCGCCGATCCCCCGGCTCGCGCCAGTGATGACCACGGTTTTTCCCTGCATTTCCATCCGTTTCCCTCCGCCTTGCCCAAGTCCTACCCGAAGCGCGGTCGCCAATCCAGTGCCACGCTCTCTTGCGGGCGGCCCTTGCGACGGTTACCTCGGACGGCGAAGAGGAATGCGCATGACCCAATCGCTCGAAACCCTGACGCTAAAGCTGATCGACGCCGCCCGCACCGCCGGTGCCGAAGCCGCCGATGCCATCGCCGTCGACGGCACCTCGGTCTCGATCGACGTGCTGAAAGGCAAGCTCGAACATGCCGAGCGCGCCGAAGGCGTCGACATCGGCCTCAGGGTCATCATCGGGCACAGGCAGGCGAGCGTTTCCGCCTCCGACACCTCGCCCGCCACCATCGCCGCGATGGCCGAACGCGCCGTCGCCATGGCCAGGGAAGCGCCCGACGATCCCACCGTCGGCCTCGCCGATCCGGGCCAGCTCGCCCGCGACTGGGATGTGGCGGCCCTCGAACTCGACGATCCCGCCCCCGAACCCGCCCCGGGCGAACTCGAGGACCACGCCCGCCGCGCCGAGGCCGCCGCGCTCGCGGTGAGGGGCGTGAGCCAGGTGCAGGCCACCTCGGCCGGCTACGGCCGCCGTCAGATCCACATTGCCGCCTCGAACGGGTTCTCGGGCGGCTACGCTCGCACCGACCGCGCCCTTTCGCTCGCCGCCATCTCCGGTACCGGCGCCCATATGGAGCGCGACTACAACGGCGAAAGCCGGATCTTCCAGGCCGACCTGCCGAGCCCCGAGGAAATCGGCCGCATCGCCGGCGAGCGCGCCGCCGCCCGCGCGGGCGCCAAGCAGCCTCCGACCGGCGCCTATCCGGTGCTGTTCGACGAGCGCGTGGCGTCCTCGCTGATCGGCCATCTGCTGATGGCGATCAACGGCAGCTCGATCGTGCGCGGCTCGTCCTTCCTGAGGGGCAAGCTCGGCGAGCCGGTGCTGCCCGACGCGCTCTCGCTCATCGAAGACCCGCACCGACCCCGCATCTCGGGCTCGCGCCCCTTCGACGCCGAGGGCCTGCCGACGAAACCCCGCGCCATCGTCGAGAACGGCCTGCTCACCGGCTGGACGCTCGACCTCGCCACCGCCCGCAAGCTGGGGATGCAGAGCACCGCCAATGCGTCGCGCGGCACCTCCTCGCCGCCCTCGCCCAGCATCTCGAACGTGGCCCTGACCCAGGGCGAGAAGTCGCGCGAAGACCTCATCGCCGAGATCGGCACCGGCCTCCTGGTCACCTCGCTGATCGGCTCCACCGTCAACCCCAACACTGGCGATTACTCGCGCGGCGCCTCCGGGTTCTGGATCGAGAACGGCGCGATCACCCGCCCCGTGAACGAATGCACCATCGCCGGAAACCTGATCGACATGCTGCGCCGGATCGTGCCCGCGAACGATGCCCAGCCGCACCGCTCGCACATGGTGCCCTCGCTCCTGGTCGAAGGACTGACCCTTGCCGGCAACTGACGATCTCGCGCTTCTGATCGACGCCGCCCGCGCCGCCGGCGCCATCGCCCGCGCGCATTTCGAGCGCGGCGCGAAGGCCTGGAACAAGCCCGACGCCGCAGGCCCGGTGACCGAGGCCGACCTTGCCGCCAACGAGGCGCTGCACGGCCAGCTCACCGCCGCCCGCCCCGGCTATGGCTGGCTCTCCGAGGAAGGCCCCGCCGACCCCGCCCGCCACGACGCCGCGCGAACCTTCGTCGTCGATCCGCTCGACGGCACCCGCGGCTTCATCGAGGGCGATCACAGCTGGGCGCAGTCGCTCGCCGTGGTCGAGGACGGCCGCGTCACCGCCGGCGTGATCTACCTGCCGATGCGCGACAAGCTCTTCGCCGCCGCCCGCGGCCGGGGCGCGACCCTGAACGGCGAGCCTCTTCGGGTGCGCGACGACCAGGGGCTCGACGGGGCCGCGGTCCTCGCGTCCAAGCGCAATTTCGAACCCTACGTCTGGCGCGACGCCCGCGTCCCCGACGTCCGCCGACAGTTCCGGTCCTCGCTTGCCTACCGGCTCGGCCTCGTCGCCGCCGGCCGCTACGACGCGATGCTGCGCCAGCGCCCGGTCTGGGAATGGGACGTCGCCGCCGGCAGCCTGCTGGTCGAGGAAGCCGGCGGGCGCATCACCGACCGCGCCGGCAAGGCGCTGCGCTTCGCCAATCCCGATCCGCGTCTGCCGGGCCTCGTCGCCGCCGGCCCCGCGCTTCACGCCGAGATCTTCGCCCGCTTTGCCTGACCGCCCGAACGCCTGCTGACGACGCAAATGTTAGCGGCGAACGTTACGGGTAACGGCCTTGTTTGATAGGATTGGACAGCAAAGCCTGTCATCGCTAACATCGGCCCCGACCGACCAGCCGGAGGGACCAAAAAGTGACCGACGAGACCCAGACCCCGCCGAAACGCCCACTGACGCTGCGCGACGTCTCCGAAGCCTCCGGCGTCTCGGAAATGACCGTGAGCCGGGTGCTGCGCAACCGCGGCGACGTCTCCGACGCCACCCGCGAGCGCGTGCTCGAAGCCGCGAAAGAGCTGGGCTACGTGCCCAACAAGATCGCCGGCGCGCTGGCCTCGCAGCGGGTCAACCTCGTCGCCGTCATCATCCCCTCGCTCGGCAACATGGTCTTCCCCCGGGTGATGACCAATATCTCGGAAGCGCTCGACCAGACCCCGCTGCAACCCGTCGTCGGCGTCACCAACTACCTGCCGGAACGCGAGGAGAAGGTGCTCTACGAGATGCTGTCGTGGCGGCCCTCCGGCGTGATCATCGCGGGGCTCGAACATTCCGATGCCTCGAAGGCGATGCTGCGTGGCGCCGGCATCCCGGTGGTCGAGATCATGGACACCGACGGCACCCCGATCGACTCGGTCGTCGGCATCTCGCACCGCCGCGCCGGCCGGATGATGGCCGAGGCCATCGCCAAGGCGGGCTACAAGCGGATCGGCTTCCTCGGCACCAAGCTCTCGCTCGACCACCGCGCCCGCAAGCGCTTCGAAGGCTTCACCGAGGCGCTGGCCAAGGCCGGGCTCGAGATCGCCGACCAGGAGTTCTACGAGGGCGGCTCGTCCCTGCAGAAGGGCCGCGAGATGACCGAGGCGATCCTCAAGCGCACCCCCGACCTCGATTTCCTCTACTACTCGAACGACATCATCGGCGCCGGCGGGCTGCTCTACTGCTCCGACCACGGCATCGACGTGCCGAACAAGGTGGGCCTCGCCGGCTTCAACGATATCTCGATGCTGAAGGGCTTCTCGAAGCGGCTGGCGACGATGGATTCGGGCCGCGGCGAGATCGGCACGAAAGCGGCCGAGATCATCGCCGCCCGCGTCGAGGCCGGCGACGAGGGCATGACCGAGGGCAAGGGCGTGCGCATCGAGCTCACCCCGACGATCGATTTCGGCGACACGCTGCGCAAGCGCCCGAGCGAGGCGGCCTACCCCGAATAAGGTGGACAAACCCCGCCGGACGCCGCATCAAGGCGCCCGTGCGACCCCGTGGCTCAACTGGATAGAGCAGCCCCCTCCTAAGGGGCAGGTTGCAGGTTCGAGTCCTGCCGGGGTCGCCAGTTGGCACTTTCACCTTGCTGCTATGGCCGGCCGCGCGACCCCCGTCGCGCACGCCGTCATGCCCCTGCTTGTGCCCGATCAGCGTGCGACGACCCGGTCGGGAAACGTGGTCTCGAAAATCGGCATGTCGCGGCGCGGCACGAACACGTAGTCGCTCATCCGGACGTCGTCGTAGATGCCGAATACGTCCAACCGGCGAAGGCCGGCCAGCCCGTCGCCGCCGTCCTTCTCGATACGGAACATGACATAGTCGCACCGATCCAGAAGCGCCTCGATACCCTTGATCCGTGTCACCCTCTGCTCGTTGTCGGCCCGATAGGGAGGCAGCACCTCGACAATCACCCAGGGCGCGTGGCTGCCGAAGTAACCTTCCATCGAGCGCAAGACCTCGAGCTCGGCGCCCTCGACGTCGATCTTCACCACGCCGGTCTGCACCGGAATGCCGGTCTCGACCACCTGCGCGAAGGTGCACAGCGGAACGACTGATGTGCCCAGAACGGGTTCGCCGGGCCTGAACTCCGTCACGATCGAGGCTGACGAGTCGAAACTGGATCGGGCGTAGCGATGCAGGACGGCGAGGCCGGGCCGGTCGCTCAACCCCGCAGGAACGATCGTGCACCCGTCGTACCCGTTCGCGGCGATGAGCCGCTCGGCGTAATACGCGCAATCCGGATTCGGCTCGAAGCCCAGATAGGCGCGCGACCGGTCGATCGATTTCACCGCGAGCAGCGTCTGGCCGAGATTGACCCCGACATCGACAAACAGGCCCGGCTTGGCCGGGAGAATGCGCGAAAGAAGATCGACCATGAAAGGTTCGCTGGGAACGCAGAAGGCGCCGCCGATCACCGGGCTCACGGCCGTACGGCCGGCAATTTCGAGGCGCAGGCGGCGCAGGAGGCCGCGCCGCGCCAACGCTGCCGCGCCACGAGATCTCAACTGGGTCAACCGGGAACTCTGCACTATCGCCTCCGCGCCATTTCGGCCGAAGGTCTGGCGAATGCCGGGGCTTGTCAACGCGCGACCCGCGCGGCGCATGACTTCTCCGAACCCATCGTCCCTCCCCCGCGGTGGCGGGAGAGGGCGTTTGCGTCCCGCGCCCGATCAGTCGTAGAGCACCGCGGCGATCTCGGGGCTGTCCATGTTGGTCGCGTCGTACCAGTAGAAACCGGTGTCGATCGTCGTCGGAAGGGTCTCGCCGGCGAGCGCCTTGGCAAGCGAGTCGACCACGCATTCGCCGATCCCCACCGGGTTCTGGGTGATCGAGCCGAGCAGTTCGCCGGCCCGGACCGCGTCCTTCTGGGTCTTGCCGGAATCGAAGCCGACGCCGACGATCCCGGAGCCGGTTTCCTTCAACGCCACCGCGAGGCCGATGGCCGCGCCCTCGTTCGAGGCGAAGATGCCCTTGAGGTTCGGATGCGCCTGCAGGATCGCCTTGATCGTCTCGGTCGCCTTCAGCGCGTCGTTGGCGTACTGCACGTCGACCACGGTGATGTTGGGATAGGCCTCGGCGAGGCGGTTCAGGAACCCGTCGCGCCGGCCGATGCCGGTGGCGGAGGTCTGGTCGTGGATCACCGCGGCCACCTCGCCTTCCTCGCCGATCGCCTTCGCCAGCCCGTCGGCGCCCGCGGCGGCGGCGGCCATGTTGTCGGTGGTGCAGGTGGTCAGCGGCAGATCGCTCTCGACGCCCGAATCGAAGGCCACGATCGGGATGCCCGCGTCGGCCGCCTTCTGCAGCGCCGGCACCTGCGCCTGCGAATCGAGCGCGGCGAACCCGAGGCCCTGCGGCTTCTTGGCGATGGCGGCGTTGAGGATGTCGGTCTGCTTGTCGATCTCGGCCTCGGTGTTGGGGCCCTCGAAGGTGATCGACACGCCGTTGCGCTCGGCCGCGCTCTCGGCGCCCAGCTTCACCGCTTGCCAGAACTGGTGGCTGAAGCCCTTGGCGATGATCGGGAAATAGGTCTCCTGCGCCATGGCCGGCGCACACAGCATCGTCGTCGAGGCCAGCGCCACGACCGAAGCGATAAGGGTCTTTTTCATCTCTCTCTCCGTTGGGTTGGTTCTTCTTCCGCGGGCCTCGGAGGCCCCTTAAATATCTGGATTAATTGCGCGTTTCCTTTCTCCTCCCAGATTTACGCCTTCTTGCGCAGCACCGTGTCGACATAGACGGCCGCGATGATGATGATGCCGGTGATGACGATCTTCCATTCCTCCTGCACCCCCATCACGCGCAGCCCGTTGGTGAGCACGCTCATGATGAAGGCGCCGATGATCGTGCCGAGGATCGTCCCCCGCCCGCCCGAGAGCGAGGTGCCGCCGATCACCGCGGCGGCGATGGCGTCGAGCTCGTACCCAAGCCCCAGTGCCGGCTGCGCCGAGTTGAGCCGCGACGAAATGAGCAGCCCGCCGACCCCGCAGATGAGGCCCGACAGACCGTAGGTGACGATCTTCCACATATCGACATTGACGCCCGAGAGCCGCGCCGCCTCTTCGTTGCTGCCGAGCGCGAAGATGTAGCGCCCCAGGATCGAACGGTTGAGGATCACCGCGGCAGCGATGGCGACGCCGAACATCACCAGCACGCCGTTGGGCACTTCGAGCCCGGGAATGAGCCGGGTGATCACGCTGCCCGACGAGATGTAATAATAGCTCGGCGTGTCGTTGAAATAGATCGGCTTGGCGCCGGAGAACACCAGCGCCAGCCCGCGCGCGATCTGCATCATCCCGAGCGTGGCGATGAATGGCGGGATCTTGAGCTTGGCGATGCAGGCGCCCGAGATCGCGCCCATGAAGCCGCCGAACAGCATCGCGCCGACCACGCCGAACGGCAGCGGCAGCCCGGCGTTGGTCAGGATCAGCCCCGCGATCACCGCCGTCAGCGTCATCATCGTGCCGACCGAAAGGTCGATGCCCGCCGAGATGATGACGAAGGTGACCGCGACCCCGAGCACGCCGTTCACCGCGGTCGCCTGCATGATGTTCACCATGTTCGACCATTGCGCGAAATTGGGCGCGAACAGGCTGAAGAACCCCAGAAGCAGGATCAGCACGACGAAGGCCACCGCCTTCTGCAGCGTCGCAACGGTGAGGAAGCCGGTCTTCTCCGGGGCGGCGGGCGCGAGTGTGGTCTCGGTCATGTCGTCTGTTCCTCGTTCAGGCCGCTTCGCTGTCGCGCTGGGTCGCCAATGTCATGATGCTTTCCTGGGTCGCCGTCGCTCCGTCGATCTCGCCGGTGATCCTCCCCTCGCACATCACCAGGATGCGCTGCGACAGCCGCAGGATCTCTTCGAGCTCGGACGAGATCACGATGATCGCCTTGCCCTGCCGGGCGAGTTCCTTGAGCATCTCGTAGATCTCGGATTTGGCGCCGACGTCGATCCCCCGGGTGGGCTCGTCGAAGATCAGGATATCGCAGTCGCGCAGGAGCCACTTGGCGATCACCACCTTCTGCTGGTTGCCGCCCGACAACAGCCGGGTCTCCTGTGCGATGGTCGGCGTCTTGACCTTGAGCCGGGCGACATACTCCTTCGCCACCTCGGCGAGCGCCCCGTCCTTCATCCAGATCCGGTTCTGGGTGAACCGCGTCCACGACGCCATGGTGATGTTGTCGCGGACCGACATGCCGGTAACGAGGCCGAAATGCTTGCGGTCCTCGCTGAGATAGGCGATGCCGCGCGCCACCGCGTCGCGCGGCGAGGCGATCCTGCAGGGCTTGCCATGCACCCGGATCTCGCCCGCATCGACCGGGTCGGCCCCGAACACCGCCCGCGCCACCTCGGTGCGCCCGGCCCCCATCAGCCCGGCGAACCCCAGGATCTCGCCCTTGCGGAGCGCAAAGCTCACGTCGCGGATGATGCTGCCCCGGTTGAGCCCGGACACCCGCAGCACTTCCTCGCCCGCGCCCGCACCGGACGCCCGCGTATGGTCGGTCAGCTCGCGCCCCACCATCAGCGAGATGACCGTCGACATCGGCGTCTCGGCCGCCGGCAGCGTCTCGATAAACTCGCCGTCGCGCATCACCGTGATCCGGTCGGCGATCCGCTTCACCTCGTCCATCTTGTGAGTGATGTAGACGATCCCCACGCCCTGCGCCTTGAGATCGCGGATGATCTCGAACAGGTGCTCGACCTCGGTGCCGTTGAGCGCCGAGGTGGGCTCGTCCATCACCAGCACCCTTGCTTCGTAGGACAGCGCCTTGGCGATCTCGACGAGCTGCTGGCGCGCCACCGTCATTTCGCCCACCTCGCCCGCGGGGTCGATGTCGACCTTCATCCGCCGGAAGATCGCCGCCGCGTCGGCCTTCATCTTCGCCTCGTCGACGAACAGCCCCATTCCCCGGCGCGGCTCGCGGCCGATGAAGATGTTCTGCGCCGCGGTGAGGTGGTTCATCAGGAACAGCTCCTGATGGATGATCGAGATCCCCATCCCCTGCGCAAGCTGCGGGCTGTGCATCGCCACCACCGCGTCGTCGACCCGGATCTCGCCGGCGTCGGGCTGGTAGACCCCGGTGAGCACCTTCATCAGCGTCGACTTGCCGGCGCCGTTTTCGCCCATCAACGCATGGACTTCGCCCCGGCGCAGATCGAAATGGGCGTTGTGCAGCGCGCGAACGCCGGGGAAGGATTTCTCGATCCCGAGCAGTTCGACCACGGGCTTCGGGTCCAGCGAATGGTCATGGACGTTCATGTTTCCTCCCGGGGGTGCAGGCAGTCTGGCCGTCGTTCGGCGCGGTCCGTTCGCCTACATATTCAATTTTTCCAGTGTGTTACGATTCTCCGTCGCGGCTGCATCGCCTATCTCACTCCAGCCCGGCGCGCGTTTCCACAAAAATTTGGCATACCAAACCGGAAACTGATCCGCCCGGAGAGGGGCGGCAGCCCCGGCGGTCGGCCCGGTGGTCGGCCCGAGGCGCCGTGAACGCGCCACTGGCGAAAGCCCGGCATGGTAAACCGATTGTTTCTCGGTCGCGGGGTGCGAATGGCTTGGGTCCGCATCCGGCCTCGCCTAGACTGCCCGGCGGGTCTGTTGCGAATTGGGGGTGGGGTGCCGATGTCCCGGCAAGCCGTTATCGACAGGATGATCGCCTTCGCGCTGGAAGAGCTCGCTTCCGGCAGCGACGCGCGCCGCCGCGGGCTCGTACGCCATATCTGCCTGCGCTGGCCCGAGGCTCCGGCGCTCTCGGTGGTCTTCGCCATGACCTCGGCGGCGGCGACCCTCGAAGACACCCTGCGCCGCGACGCCGACGCCACCGAGGTGGCCCCGCTCGCCTACCGGCTCGCCGCGATCCTGGCGGCCGATATCTACGCCGTCGAGGGCATCGGCCAGCGCCCCGCCAAGGCGCAGGACCTGCTGCATTTCTGGCGTCGGGTCGACAGCTATTTTCTCGATCTCTGATCCGGCAGCCGGACGCCCACCCGGCGCCCATCGCGACCTTGCCGCATCGCGGCCGGCTCACACCATCCGGATCACGTCCTTGTCGATCGCCAGCATGTAGCCGCGCCGCGCGATCGTACGCACCAGCACCTCCGACAACAACTGGTTGCCCAGCGCGTCGCGCAGCCGCTTGATCCGCATCGCGCCGGCGGCCTCGTCGCAATCGGCCGCGTCCTTGCCTGAGATCAGCCCCTCGAGCTCGGCCCCCGACAACACGTCGTCGTCCATCCGCGCCTCCGCCAGCACCGCCAGCGTCTCGATCGCCGCCTCGGTGAGCGAGAACTCCATGTTGTTGAGATACACCGCGCGTTCGGCCCGGCTGATCAGGAGCGAATTGACCGTGATCCCGGCCCGCTCGATCTCGCCCATCCGCCGGTTGAGCGCGACGATGGTGAGAAGCAGCCCCAGCGCCGCCACCAGCATCGCGGTGGCAAACACCAGCAGCACGAAGATCACCACCCGGTAGCTCGACAGCGTGTCCGAAAACGCCGTGCCCGATTGCGCGAGGATCTCGAGCAGCTTGATCTCGGCCCCGCTGGTCAGGTCGTTCTCGATGAAGATCCGCTCGACCCGCGCGTTGAACGCGTTCGCGTCGGGCAGGTTGACAAACAGGAACACCGCCGCCAACGCGAGGATCGCGACGACGCCGAGAATGCCGATCAGCGCCACCCGCGTGCCGGCCGCCTTCGTCTCAGTAACGGAGGTAGAATTGGCCTGCATTCTCTTTCCTTTTCGCATCCGTCAGCCCAGCCTCGTCGAACACCGACACCACGCTGAGCAGGTGCCAGCCGTCGGCGCCGATCCGGCCCGCGATCTCCGCCCCGGCGGCCGCGGCGCTGCCGCAGGCCGCGTCGGGCAATCGGATCACACCGTAATGCAGCTGCAGCGGGTCGTCCCGCTTGGCCTTGTAATCGGCATAGCATTCCGCCGCGGCCGGAAGACCGGCGAGGGCGGTGAGGGCAGCGAGCCCGAATATGGCGATGAGCTTTTTCATGCGCCGGACACTGCGCGTCTGCCCGAAGATATTCAATATCCTTCGCCCTGGGGCGCGCTGTTATCCCCTAACAGCGCAGCGTTATTGCCTGTCTTTGTCCCCCGGCGGCAGGGTCGTCCCGTTCCCAACGCGTCGCAGAGGCGCAGTACGAAAGGGCAAGAGATGATCCGGACCTTCGCTGGCAAGACCTCCCACATGGCCTGTGCGGCCACCCTCGCCGGGGCCTTGACGCTCACCACCGCGACAACCGCGCCGGCGCGCGCCGACAGCAACGGCGATGCGATTGCGGCCGCCGCCTTCCTGGGTCTTGTCGCCGCCGCGGTCATCGCGACGTCGCGCAGCGACGGGGCGCATCCGGGCGGGTATCCATTGCCGCCGGTCGTTGTGCCACAGAGCCCGCTGCCCTCCGCCTGCCGCTTCGACATCAAGCTCGGGTCCGACCGCGGGTCGTGGTACGGGCGCCGGTGTTTGATCTCGCAATACCGGTACTGGGGCACGCTCCCGGGGGTCTGCGCAGAGCGCGTGGAATTGCCGAACGTGCGCTACGATGTCGTCGCCTACGAGGCCGGATGCCTCTGGCGGCACGGCCTGATGGCAGATGACCAGGGACAGGGGGGCCACGGTCATGACGGGCGCCATTGACGCGACCGGCCGCCGGTGGGTGCGTCCGTGAGGTGACAAGGCAGGGCGCAAGGCCCGGCCGAAACCGGGTGTTTCCGAGGTTTTTCGAGCAGGCGCGCGGTTCGTCGCAGGTTTCCGCCGCGCGTCCCCCGGGGGTGGTGGGCAAATGCCTGCCACCCCCTTTTCATTGCCGCAACCTGAGGGGGGCAAACGCCCACGACCCGCGCCCCAGGCGTCGCCGCGTCGGCGGTGCGCAATCGACGGTGCCCGCTTCTGTCCGTGCCGCGCCGGGCGATGGGCCCGAGCGATCGCACCCGCCCGGTATTGCGGCAGCGGGTGTCGCTCTTTCCGCTTGCACCGCCAAATGCATTGGGCGACCCAGTGGCATGGCAGTCAATTATCCCGATTTCGAGTTCGAGACCGCCGCGCTGGCGCAGGGCGCGACCCGCGTCGCCGGGGTCGATGAGGTGGGGCGTGGCCCGCTCGCGGGGCCGGTGACGGCGGCGGCGGTGGTGCTCGACCCCACCAACATCCCCGCCGGTCTGAATGATTCCAAGAAACTCACGAGGGCCCGGCGCGAAGCGCTGTACGAAACGATCCTGGCGACCGCCAGCGTCGGCGTGGCGCATGCGACGGTGGAAGAGATCGACTGCCATAACATCCTGCGCGCCGCGCATATCGCGATGCTGCGGGCGGTCGCGGCACTCGACCCGCAGCCCGATCGCCTGCTGATCGACGGCAACCTGAT
>JAGRMO010000218.1:916-3413 GCA_020441205.1 Maritimibacter sp. | reverse complement strand
GCTGACCCAGGACATCGCCCGCGCGCTGGGCGTGACGCCGAAGGTGGCGTTGAAGAACGTCGCCTGAGGCCAGGCCCTTTTCGGCGGGCGCGCGCCCGCAGCATCGCCCGCGCCGACGCGCGGGCGTTTGCGTTGGCGGGGCGCGTTTGCGGATACCGGGCGAAGCCGGGGAGTTTGCAAGCCCGGGACCTCCGCAGGGTATTTCGGCCAAGATCGAGGGGCCGGATGATCGGGTCAGGCGGATTTGCCGCCCGGTTGCCATTCCCACATGACGAAACTCCCGGCCCGTTCGGAGCCCGGCACGGAACGAAAGCAGGCGTTGCCGGCGGTGTTGTCGGTGTCGGTGCCGAGCCAGGCGTAGTTGCAGCCCCTTTCACGCGCGGCCGCGACGAGTTTCTCCACCAGTGCCCGGCCGATGCCGCGGCGGCGCCAGGCCGGGGCGACGCCGATCTCGTTGATGAAGATCTGCGGCGGCTTGTCGGGGTGGAACAGTTCGGTCGCCGAGGCGAACCCGACGACCTGGCCGCCGGCCTCGGCGAACCACAGGAGATGGCGCGGGTCGGCGACGAATTCGGCGAGGCGGGCCGGGTCGATGACCGCGTCGAAGACATCATCGGCGACGTCGCCGAGCGCCTTCGCGGTGGCGGGAGTGAGCTCGACGAGGCGAATCTCGGCCTGCGGCATGGGCGGTCTCCTGGGCTGGGCGCGCTGCGCGGGTGGCGCAAGGCGGGCGTCTGGGTGGTGTCCAAGTCTTACATTTTTCGAACTATTTTATACCGATGTGACAGCAACAACTGACCAATTAATGTACTATTCCGATTTTTCTCCGAACAGCCCCAGTCTGCGAAACAGCAGCACGAGTGCCGCCGCAAGGATCGAGAGCAGCGCCACGACCAGCCAGAAGGCCCGTGGCGAGGCGCTGCCGGGGATGCCACCGACATTGATGCCGAGGAGCCCGGTGAGGAAGGTGAGCGGCAGGAACACCGACGAGACCACCGAGAGCAGCAGCATCTGTCGGTTCATCGCCTCGGCGCGGCGGTCCATCACCATGTCGTGCACCACCTGGGCGCGGTCGCGGATCGCGTCGAGTTCTTCGGCGAGCCGGGTCACCCGTTCGGTCGCCTCGCGCAGCCGGGCGCGGGCGTGGGCGCCGAGCCAGGGCAGGTCTTCGATTTCGAGCGACGACAGCGCATCGCGCTGAGGGAACATGTAGCGGCGCATCAGGATCGCCATGCGGCGGATGTTGGCGAGTTCGGCACGCTGGCCCGGCGGCGGCCGCCTGCCCTCGCTCGCCGCTTCCAGATCGTCGATCCGCTCGTTGAGCCGGGCCACCACCGGCTCTGCACGGTCGGCGCTGCGAAGCGCGATCCGGGCGATGAGTTCACCGGCGCTGCCGGGACCGGGGCCGCGCGCGAGACCGGCGATCACGTCGTCGATCGCGTTCAGATCGCGCCGCTCGACGGTGACCACCAGCGTGGCCGAGACGAAGAGGCGCAGCGAGACCATGTCTTCGGGCTCGGCGCCGGGATTGAGGTTCACGCCGCGCAGCGCCATCAGCACGGTATCGCCGTGGACGGTGGCGCGGGGCCGGGTCTCGGTGGCGCGCAGCGCCGCGCGGGTGAGCGGATCGAAGCCGGCCTGGTCGATCCAGCCCTGCCCCTCCGGCCCCGAGGCGTTCACGTGGATCCAGGCGAAACCGCCTTCGGGCGCCAGCTGGTCGGCGGCGCGGGCCGCGGGCGTGACCTGCCCACCGGACCCGTCGGGCGCGAATGCGAATGCGAGGACTGGGTCCATCTTTCACCTCCGGGGCCACCATAGCCCGGCCATCGGCGCTGTCATCCGAAATGGGCTTTCGCCTTCCCCTCCCGCGCGGGCTCGCCTATACACCCGGGCGACCCTTTGCAGGACCTTCACGGGAGCCGCCCGACATGGCCATGGAAAAGACCTTCGACGCCGCCGCCGCCGAGCCGCGGATCTCGCAAAAATGGGATGCGGCGCATGCCTTCAGGGCGGGCGCGAATGCCAAGCCCGGCCGGCCGAGCTTCACCGTGATGATCCCGCCGCCGAACGTGACCGGCGCGCTCCACGTCGGCCACGCGTTCAACAACACGCTGCAGGATATCCTGGTGCGCTGGCACCGGATGAGGGGCTTCGACACGTTGTGGCAGCCGGGGCAGGACCATGCCGGGATCGCCACGCAATTGCAGGTGGAGAAGATGCTGGCGGCGACCCAGCAGCCGGGCCGGCGCGAGCTGGGGCGCGAGGCGTTTCTGGACAAGGTCTGGGAATGGAAGGCGCAATACGGCGGCACCATCGTCGAGCAGCTGAAGCGCCTCGGCGCGTCCTGCGACTGGGAGCGCAACGCCTTCACCATGGCGGGCGCGCCGGGCGATCCGCGCACGGGGCACGAGAACAGCCCGGACTTCCACGACGCGGTGATCAAGGTCTTCGTCGACATGTACGAGAAGGGTCTCATCTACCGCGGCAAGCGGCTGGT
>JAGRMO010000218.1:0-905 GCA_020441205.1 Maritimibacter sp. | reverse complement strand
CATTTCGAGACCGCGATCTCGGATCTCGAGGTGGAGAATATCGAAGTCGCCGGCCACATGTGGCACTTCAAATACCCGTTGGCGGGCGGCGAGACCTATACCTATGTCGAGAAGGACGCGGACGGGAATATCGTGCTCGAAGAGGAGCGCGACTATATCTCGATCGCCACCACGCGGCCCGAGACGATGCTGGGCGACGGCGCGGTGGCGGTGCATCCGTCGGACGAGCGCTATGCGCCGATCGTCGGCAAGCTCTGCGAGATCCCGGTGGGGCCGAAGGAGCATCGCCGGTTCATTCCGATCATCACCGACGACTACCCCGATCCGAATTTCGGCTCGGGCGCGGTGAAGATCACCGGGGCGCATGATTTCAACGATTACGGCGTCGCTTCGCGCGGCGGCATCCCGATGTATCGGCTGATGGACACGGCGGGCCGGATGCGGGCCGACGGGCTCTCGTACGGCGAATGCGCCAACCGCGCGCAGGAGATCGCGGCCGGGGCGGCGTTCACCGGCGAAGAGGTCGATACGCTGAACCTGGTGCCCGACGACCTGCGCGGGCTCGACCGGTTCGCGGCCCGCGAGAAGGTGGTCGACCAGATCACCGCCGAGGGGCTGGCGGTGACACGCACGGTGATGAAGATCGATCCCGACACCGGCGACGAGGTGGCGGTCGAGGAGCCCTATGTCGAGGCCAAGCCGATCATGCAGCCGTTCGGCGACCGCTCGAAAGTGGTGATCGAGCCGATGCTCACCGACCAGTGGTTCGTCGATGCCGAGAAAGTGGTGCGTCCCGCGCTCGACGCGGTGCGCGACGGGCGGACGAAGATCATCCCGCCGGCGGGCGAGAAGACCTATTACCACTGGCTTGAAAACATCGAACCCTGGTGCATCTCGCGCCAGCT
>JAGRMO010000217.1:12546-14936 GCA_020441205.1 Maritimibacter sp. | reverse complement strand
CAGTGGTTCGTCGCCATCGACCGCGACCTCGGCGACGGGATGGACACCTACGGCAAGACGATCCGCGAGCGGGCGCTGAAATCCATCGACGCGCTGGTGAAATTCACGCCCGAGAAGGGCCGCAACCGGCTCTACTCGATGATCGAGGCCCGTCCCGACTGGGTGCTCTCGCGCCAGCGCGCCTGGGGTGTGCCGCTCACCTGCTTCACCCGGCGGGGGGCGCTTCCCACCGACGACGACTTCCTGCTCAAATCCGCCACCGTGAACGCCCGGATCGTCGCCGAGTTCGAGGCCAGGGGCGCCGATGTCTGGTACGAGGAGGGCTTCAAGGCCCGGGTGCTCGGCAACGATTTCAACGCGGACGACTACGACCAGGTGTTCGACGTGCTCGACGTCTGGTTCGATTCAGGCACCACCCACGCCTTCGTGCTGCGCGACCGGGCGGACGGGGCGGCGGATGGCATCGCCGATCTCTATCTCGAAGGCACCGACCAGCACCGCGGCTGGTTCCACTCGTCGATGCTGCAGGCCTGCGGCACCAAGGGCCGGGCACCCTACCGCGGCGTGCTGACCCACGGGTTCACGCTCGACGAGAAGGGCATGAAGATGTCGAAATCGCTCGGCAACACCATCGTGCCCGAGGAGGTGACGGAGCAGTACGGCGCCGACATCCTCAGGCTCTGGGTGGCGCAGACCGATTTCACCAACGACCAGCGGATCGGGCCCGAGATCCTCAAGGGCACCGCCGACAGCTACCGGCGGCTTCGCAACACGATGCGGTTCATCCTCGGCAACCTCGCGGGCTACGACCCCGACCAGGCGGTGGACCCGAAGGACATGCCCGAGCTCGAACGCTGGGTGCTGCACAGGCTCGCCGAACTCGACGCCACGGTGCGCGCGGGCTTCAACGCCTACGATTTCCAGGGCGCGTTCCAGGCGCTGTTCAACTTCGCCACCGTCGAGCTCAGCTCGTTCTATTTCGATATCCGCAAGGACGCGCTCTATTGCGACGGGGCCGACAGCCTAACGCTCCGCTCGGCGCGCACCGTGCTCGACATCCTGTTCCACCGGCTCACCACCTGGCTCGCGCCGATCCTCGTGTTCACGATGGAAGAGGTCTGGCTCGAACGGTTCCCGGGCGAAAGCTCGTCGGTGCATCTGGTCGACATTCCCGAGACGCCGGCGGCCTGGCGCGACGAGGTGCTGGCGGCGAAATGGGCGGGCATCCGCGCCGTGCGCCGGGTGGTCACCGCGGCGCTCGAGGTTCAGCGCCGCGACAAGGTGATCGGCGCCTCGCTCGAGGCAGCCCCCGTGGTGCATGTGCGCGATACCGCGGTGGCGGCGGCGCTGCGCTCGGTGGATTTCGCCGATATCTGCATCACTTCGGCGATCTCGATCAATTCCGATCCGATGCCGAACGAGGCGTTCCGGCTGCCCGATGTCGAGGGCGTCGGCGTGGTGTTCGAGATGGCCGAGGGCGAGAAATGCCAGCGCTGCTGGAAGATCCTGCCCGATGTGGGCGCGCATCCGCACGCGGGCACCTGCGCACGCTGCGACGACGCACTGGCGTGATGGATGGCGGGGCGAACGGGGGGCGAACCCCGTTCGGGAAGGCGCTTCGAAGCGCCTTCCCCCACGCCCGGCGGCGGGGTCGCCCGCAAAGATGAGCCGCGCGGTCTACGACAGCCCGGTCGGGCGGCTCTGTGTCACAGCGGACGGTGACGCAATCACAAGGTTGAACTGGGGCGGGGTCGCGGATGGGCCGCCGACCGCGCTTCTCGCCGAGGCGCTCGACCAGCTTGCTGCCTATTTCGCCGGCACGCGCACCGTTTTCGATCTGCCGTTTCGGGTCGCGGGCTCGGAATTCCAGCGGGCGGTCTGCGACGCGATGCTGGCGATCCCGTTCGGCGCGACGCGGACCTACGGCGAGATCGCCCGCGATCTCGGGGCCTCGGCCCAGGCGGTGGGCTCTCCTGTGAGTGCCCAGGCCGTGGGCTCTCATGTGAGTGCCCAGGCCGTGGGCAACGCCTGCGGTGCAAATCCCATCCCGCTCTTCATTCCCTGCCACCGGGTGCTCGGGGCGAATTCGCTCGGCGGCTATTCCGGCGCGGGCGGGATCGAGACCAAGGTGGCGCTGCTGCGACACGAGGGCGCGGCCGGGCTGTTGCTCTGAGGCTCCGGCGCGGAGCCTGTCAGGCGGCGGCGTTTCGGGCCGGGAAGATCTGCTGGGCGATGCCGGCGAACAGCAGGTAGGCCGAGGTGGCGACGATGCCCCAGTGGGACCAGCTTCCGGTCTGGAAATTTTCGAGCGCGGCCCAGGCGGCGAACACGGTCCAGCCGATCGCCATCGGCAGCGAGAGCGCGCGCCAGCGGTTGGTGCGCACCGGATG
>JAGRMO010000217.1:195-12482 GCA_020441205.1 Maritimibacter sp. | reverse complement strand
GGGCCGGTGGCAAACAGGCCGAGCACCACCATGTTCCAGCAGCCGGGGAAGCCCGCGAAGGAATTGTCCTTCGTTTTCATCCGCGTGTCGGCGAAGTAGATCGCGCTCGTGTAGACGATGACGATGATCGCGAGCCAGCCGGTCCAGCCGGGCAGGAGGCCCGACTTGAACAGCGCGTAGGCCGGGATGAAGACATAGGTGAGGTAGTCGATGATCAGGTCCATCAGCACGCCATCGATCTGGCGGGCATTGGTCTTGACGTCGTAGCGGCGGGCGAGCGGGCCGTCGACCCCGTCGACGACGAAGGCGACCACCAGCCAGAGAAACATCAGGCCCCATTTTTCCTCGACCGCCGCGAGCATGGCAAGCATGGCGCAGATCGCGCCGATGGCCGTGAAAAGATGAACGAAATAGGCTTTGGCGGCGCGGGTCATGGCCGCCTTCTTGGACGAAACGGCGGGCGATATCAACGGAATTGAAGGGGGCGGGGGCTTGCGGCCTCGCCGGGGCCGTCAGCCGGCGCGCGCGCGGGGGTGGGCGGCCTCGTAGACCTCCATCAGCCGCGCGGTGTCGACAGCGGTATAGGCCTGGGTGGTCGAGAGCGAGGCATGGCCCAGAAGTTCCTGGATCGCGCGCAGATCGCCGCCGGCGTTGAGCAGGTGGGTGGCGAAGCTGTGGCGCATCGCGTGCGGTGTGGCGGTGGCGGGCAGGCCGAGCTGCAGGCGCGCGCGTTCCATCGCCTTCTGCACGAGGCGGGGGTTGAGCGCGCCGCCGCGAAGGCCGCGAAACAGCGGCTTGTCGGGTTCGACGGGCCAGGGCGACAGCTCGAGATAGGTGGCGACGGCCGCCTGTGCCGCCGGCAGCACCGGCACCAGACGCTCCTTGCCGCCCTTGCCGGTGATCCGCAGCACATCCCTGAGCGGCGCGTCCCTGCCGGTGAGGCTCAGCGCTTCCGAGATTCGCAGTCCGCAGCCGTAGAGCAGGGTGACGACGGCGGCGTCACGCGCGCCGAGCCAGGGTTCGGCCGCCTGGTCGCCGGCGATCGCGATCATCTCGTCGGCCGCTTCGGGGCTCATCGGGCGGGGGAGCTTGCGCTTGTAGCGCGGCGAACGGGTCGCGAGCACGGCGGTGGCGTCGAATTGGTCGCGGTC
Organism: Maritimibacter sp.; assembly: GCA_020441205.1. Taxonomy (GTDB): domain Bacteria; phylum Pseudomonadota; class Alphaproteobacteria; order Rhodobacterales; family Rhodobacteraceae; genus Sinisalibacter. Next base: position 11,331 of record JAGRMO010000217.1, on the reverse strand, counting down.
CGACAGCCAGCGGTAGAAGCTCTTCACCGCCGAGAGGCTGCGGGCGAGCGAGCGCGCGCCGACGCCGCGACCGCGCTCATGCGCCATCCAGGCGCGCATCTCGCCGAGGCCCACCCGGGCCAGCGCGGCGCGGCCCTGGGGGCCGCCGAGATGGGCCGAGAGAAAGGCGAGAAAGCCCGCAACATCGGCGCGGTAGGCGTCGATCGTGGCCGCCGCCGCGCCGTCGAGGGCGGAGAGATGGGCCAGCCATCCGGCCAGCGCATCGCGCGCGCCCGGCGCGAGGTCGAGCGCGGCGTATTTGTCTTTATCGGACATTTTCGTGCGGTTCGGCGGCCATTTCGCCGCCAATCAGATCACTTATCCTGCAATCTAGTCCAGCCACCGGCGCATCGCCCGCTCAAAGACGCCGCCGAAGAAGGCGAGCAGGTCGGTGCCCTGGCCGGGCTTGAACTGGTGCGGGTCCTCGGCGCCGAGGACCAGGAGGCCGGGCAGGCGGCCCTTGCCGAGGTCGAGCCTCAGGCAGGCCTCCGAGCGCACCCAGAAGCCGCTTTCGCCGTAGACCCGGGCGTTCTGCTCGTGGACCTGGCGCAGCGTCACCGCGCGCGGCGGCAGCTCGCGCTCGCCGTCGACGTAACGGGCGACGAAGCCGGGTTCACCGACCACCAGCACCTCGCCGAGGCGGCCGGCGATCTCGGCGCCGTCGTCGAGCTCGGTCTCGAGGATCAGGCGGATGCAATCGACGCCGAGGTGCTCGGCCACTTCGCTGCCGAGATCCTTGACGAAGGTCTCGAAATCGGTCGGGTCGAGCATCCTGAGCACCGCGCGGTGGATCAGGTTCATGCCGGCGAGGTTTTCATAGGCGGCTGCGATCACGCTGCGGTGGGTGTCTTCCAGCCGGTCGAGCCGGCTTTCCAGCCGTTCCATCGCGATGCCGCGCAGATCGACGATATTCGCGCCCATGGTCCGCTCGTTCGCGGCAATGAGCGCGCGCATCATGTCGTGGTCGTCGAGAATGGTTTCGGGTTGCGAGATGATCTGCTCGCGCAATTGTTCGCTGATCGGAGCGGTGCTCGTCATGACTGCCTCGGTGGTTCGTTCTTGTTTGGGGGCGAGGCTAGCAGAGCCGATGTCGGATTTCTGCATATTTCTGCCCTGCGCGCGGAGGCGGGCGCGGAGTATGGCGAAAAGGACTCAGCCCGGATCGGGCGTCCGAAATCCGCGCCCCGGCCGCGCGGTCAGGCGATCTTGATGCCCGCGTCGGCGGCGTCCTTGAGGAAGCCGTCGAGCCCCTTGTCGGTCAGCGGATGGGTGGCCAGCGCCTTGATCACCGAGGGCGGCGCGGTCATCACGTCGGCGCCGATCAGCGCGGCCGCCTTCACGTGGTTGACGCTGCGGATCGAGGCGGCGAGGATGTCGGTCTCGAAGCCGTAATTGTCGTAGATCTGGCGGATCTCGGGGATCAGGTCCATGCCATCGAGGTGGATGTCGTCGAGCCGGCCGATGAAGGGCGAAATGAAGGTCGCCCCGGCCTTGGCGGCGAGCAGCGCCTGGTTGGCGGAGAAGCAGAGCGTGACGTTGACCATCTTGCCCTCGCCCGTGAGCACCTTGCAGGCCTTGAGCCCGTCGAGGGTGAGCGGCACCTTGACGGCGATGTTGGGGGCGATCTCGGCGAGCAGGCGGCCCTCGGCCAGCATCGCGCCGGTTTCGGTCGCAACCACCTCGGCCGAGACCGGGCCGCCGACGATCGAGCAGATCTCGCGGGTCACCTCGATGATGTCGCGGCCGGATTTCTTGATCAGCGAGGGGTTGGTGGTGACGCCGTCGAGCAGCCCCAGCTCGTTCAGTTCGCGGATCGCATCGACATCGGCGGTATCGGCAAAGAATTTCATCGTGGGGCTCCCCTCGTGGCTGCGGTATTTTGTCGCCCGTCTCTTATCGGGTTCGCGGGCGGGCAAAAAGGCAAAAACCGGTGAGAGCCATGGCTGATCCGGTGTTTTTCGATTCCGGCGCGCGGGTTGCGGTGCTGACCACCCAGCCGCTCGACCGGCTGCTCACCTACCGCGCGCCCGAGGGCGGCTGCTGGCAGGGGGCCTATGTCGAGGCGCCGCTCGGCCCCCGCAAGGTGATGGGCGTGGTCTGGGGGGCGGGCGAGACGGGCTTCGATGCATCCAAGCTGCGCGCGATCTCGAAGGTGCTCGACGTCGCCCCGATGCGCGGCGAGATGGCCGAGTTCCTTGCCCGGGTGGGCGACTACACCCTCACCCCCCTGCCGCAGATGCTCAGGCTCGCGACCCGGGCGCCCGGGCTCACCGATCCGCCGTCGATGCGCAAGGTCTACCGGCTGGGCGAGGCCGAGCCCGACCGGCTCACCGATGCGCGCACGCGGGTGCTCGCGGTGCTCGAAGATTTCGGCGGGCTCGCCTTCACCCTCGGCGAGTTGGCCGAGCAGGCGGGCGTTACCACCTCCGTGGTCAAGGGGCTGGTCAAGCAGGGCGCGGTGCGCGAGGAGGAGAGCCCGCGCGATCTGCCCTATCCGATGCTCGACCCCGACGCGCCCGGCAAGCCGCTCACCGAGGATCAGGCGGCGGCGGCTTCGGTGCTGGTGGGGGGTATCCGCTCGGGCCTCTACGGCACGACGCTCCTGCGCGGTGTTACCGGTTCGGGCAAAACCGAGGTCTATATGGAGGCGGTGGCCGAAACGTTGCGCCGCGGCCGCCAGGCGCTGGTGCTGCTCCCCGAGATCGCGCTCACCGCCGATTTTCTCACTAGGGTCGAGGCGCGGTTCGGGGCGCGGCCGGCCGAATGGCATTCGGGCGTGACGATGACCGAGCGCCGCCGGCTCTGGCGGATGGCGGGCGAGGGGGCGGCGCCCTTAGTGGTCGGCGCGCGCTCGGCGCTGTTTCTGCCGTTTCGCGATCTCGGGCTCATCGTCGTCGACGAGGAGCACGACCAATCCTACAAGCAGGAAGACGGGGTGCTCTATTCGGCGCGCGACATGGCGGTGCTGCGCGCCTCGGTCAATGCCGCCCGGGTGATCCTCGCCACCGCGACGCCCTCGCTCGAAACCTGGGCCAATGCCGAAGCCGGCAAGTACGAGCGGCTCGATCTCACCGCGCGGTTCGGACCGGCGGTGCTGCCGGAGCTCCGCGCCATCGACATGCGCGACGAAGACCTGCCGGCCAACCGCTGGATCTCGCCCACGCTCGAAGCCCATGTGCGCGACCGGATGGCGAAGGGCGAACAGGCGCTCCTGTTCCTCAACCGTCGCGGCTACGCGCCGGTGACGATCTGCCGGGCCTGCGGCCACCAGGTGGCCTGCGACCATTGCGATGCGCGGATGGTCGAACACCGGTTTCTGAAGCGCCTCGTCTGCCACCAATGCGGCGAGTCGAAGCCGATGCCCGAGGAATGCCCGTCCTGCCATGTGGCGGGCAAGCTCGCGCCGGTCGGACCCGGGGTCGAGCGGCTGGCCGAAGAGGTGGCCGAGCGGTTTCCCGAGGCCCGCGTCGCGGTGTTGTCGTCCGATCTGTTCGCCTCGGCCCGCGCGCTCAAGGAGCAGATCGGCCTCATCGCCGGCGGCGGGGCCGATATCGTCATCGGCACCCAGATGGTGGCCAAGGGGCACAACTTCCCGCTCTTGACGCTGGTCGGTGTGATCGACGCCGATCTCGGGCTGCAGGGTTCCGATCTCAGGGCGGCCGAGAAAACTTTCCAGCTCATCCGCCAGGTGGCGGGGCGGGCGGGCAGGGCCGAACGGCCGGGGCTCGCGCTGCTGCAGACCTTCCAGCCCGAACACCCGGTGATCCGCGCGATTCTCTCGGGCGAGGAGGAAGGGTTCTGGCGGGCCGAGGCCGACGAGCGCCGCGCCGCCGGAGTGCCGCCCTACGGCCGGCTCGCGGGGGTCGTGATCTCGGCCGGCTCGGCCGAGGCGGCCTTCGATCTCGGCAATGCGCTGGCGCGCGCCGATGCGCCGCTGCGCGCGGTGGGGGCGCAATTGTACGGGCCTGCGCCGGCCCCGATCGCGCGGATCCGGGGACGTCACCGGGTGCGTCTGTTGGTCAAGTCCGACAAGACCGTGGCCCTCCAACCGGCGCTTCGGGCGTGGATCGGCCAGTTTTCGCCGAAGGGCGATACGCGATTAAGTGTCGATATCGACCCTCAGAGCTTTTATTGAGCGCCGGACCATGCTATTGTTAGTTAGTCATCAACAATCCTTCGGTCAGACAACTTTCTGACAGCAATGCGCCAGATTCGCGTGATCTGGTGACAATCGGCTCACATGTGAGCCCTGGATTTTCTGAGGAGGAGATTTTCCATGGACCACCGTGTTATCGAAATCTGTTACGATCTCAACGCGATCCCGGGGCGCAATCCCGACAACCCGGTCGATCCGCGCGTTCTCAGGTTTCGCGATGCGGCCATGGCGCGCATTCTCGACGTGCTCGAAGGCGAGGGGCTCGGACGCGGCCTGGGCGCCGATGTCGAATACGACCGGCTGCGGCTGCGCTTCGCGGTGATCGATTTCGACGCCGCCGAGATCAAGCTCGACAGCGAGTTGTCCGGCACCGCCTGGGATCACCCGGTCGAGGTGCTGCGCTACTGGGACGCGAAGGTCGCCGCCTGAAGCGAGGGGCCGCAGGTGCGGCCCACGAAATTGGCATTGCGGGGCGGTGTGCTTTTTGCGGCCCGTCCGATGACGAACGCCTGCCACCCGGCGGACCTGCCGCCGGCGACAATTTCAGGCAGGAGCGGCGCATTCGGGTCGTGATCCTGGCAGCGGTCCGACCCGGCGCCGTCTCGGGCGCAGGTCGCGGGGCTGCCGTAGGGCACTCATCCCCTCCCCATCCAGCCTGTGTCAGGGCGCCGGCTTTCCGCTCGCCAAGGCTCGGGCTCGGGCGTAAGGAGGGGCATGGCACGCCAGACCCTCACCCTCGACCAGGCCCGGAACCTGCCCCGCTGGCGGCAGCCGATCGCGCTGCTCATGCTGATGGCGGCGGCGATGCCGATCGCGTTTGCCACCTGGTCGGCGCTGCTCAACAACTTCGTCATCGAGGTGGCGAATTTCACCGGGGTCGAGATCGGCTGGCTGCATTCGGTGCGCGAGCTGCCGGGCTTTCTCGCCATCGGGGTGATCCTGCTCATCATGTTCTTCCGCGAACAGGGGCTGCTCGTCTTCAACCTCGGCCTGCTCGGCGCGGCCACCGCCGTCACCGCCTGGTTTCCCTCGCTCGGCGGCATCCTCACGATCACCATCCTGTCGTCGATCGGCTTTCACTATTACGAGACGGTCAACCAGTCGCTCCAGCTCCAGTGGATCGCGCGCGGCCGCGCACCGCAACTCCTCGGCTGGCTCGTCGCGATCGGTTCGGGCGCCTCGCTGGTGGCCTACGGGCTGATCGTGGCCACGTGGAAGACCTTCGATCTGTCGTACAATTTCGTCTATCTCGCCTCGGGCGGCTTCGCCTTCGCGGTCGCGCTGTTCGCCTGGGTGGCCTATCCGCAGTTCGAAAGCCCCGAACCCCAGCTCAAGACCTTCGTGCTGCGCCGGCGTTACTGGCTCTATTACGCGCTGCAGGCGATGGCCGGGGCGCGGCGGCAGATCTTCACCGTGTTCGCCGCCTTCATGATGGTCGAGCGCTTCGGCTTCGAGGTGCATCAGGTGACGGCGCTGTTCATCGTCAATTACCTCGCCAACATGCTGTTCGCGCCCTTCATGGGCCGCGCGGTGGCGCGCTACGGCGAGCGCAACGCGCTGGTGTTCGAATACGCCGGGCTGGTCGCGGTGTTCTCGGCCTATGGCGGGATCTACCTGTTCGGCTGGGGCGTGGCGCTGGCCGCCGCGCTCTACGTGATCGACCACCTGTTCTTCGCGCTCGCCTTCGCGCTCAAGACCTATTTCCAGAAGATCGCCGACATCCCCGATATCGCGCCCACGGCCGCCGTCGCCTTCACGATCAACCATATCGCCGCGGTGTTCCTGCCGGCGCTGCTCGGATATCTCTGGATCCGCTCGCCCGGCGCGGTGTTCGGGCTTGCCGCCCTGCTCGCGCTCGGCTCGCTCGTGCTCGCGCTGATGATCCCGCGCCATCCGGAGAAGGGGTACGAAACCGTGTTCGCCCGGGGGCTCCCGGCGCCGGCCGAATAGGCGCCGGTTCCTTGACCCGCGCCCCGGCCGCCGATAGGCGAGGGGCAAAGGAGATGCCGATGCCCACCTTCACCGCGCTCACCACGCTTGCCGATCCGACCGAGGCCCAGGCCCTCGCCGATGCGCTCGAGCGGCTCGATCCCGAACCCACCGGCGTCGGTATCTTCGAGCTCGAGGACGGCTCGGGGCTGTGGGAAATCGGCGGCTATTTCACCGAGGCGCCGGACCAGATCGCGCTCGCTCTGCTGGCCAAGGCGCATGGCGCGCGCGATTTCACCGTCTCCGAACTGCCCGAGACCGATTGGGTCGCGCATGTGAAGCGCGAGCTCGCGCCGGTGGTGGCGGGGCGGTTCTTCGTCTACGGCGGGCACGACGAAGACAAGGTGCCGGCGGGCGCGGTGGCGCTGAGGATCGAGGCGGCGATGGCCTTCGGCACCGGCCACCACGGCACCACGCTCGGCTGCCTCACCGCGCTCGACACGATGCTCGCGGCCGGCGCGGTCAAGAAGAACGTCGCCGATATCGGCTGCGGCACTGCGGTGCTGGCGATGGCGGCGGCGCGGGTGTGGCCCGCGCCGGTGATCGCCTCCGACATCGACGAGGTGGCGGTCGATGTGGCGCGCGCCAATGTGGCGGCGAACGGTCTCGACGACCGCGTGCATGTGATCGAGGCGGCGGGCTTCGCCCATCCCGATCTCGCGGCGGCCGCGCCCTACGACCTGGTGTTCGCCAATATCCTCAAGGGGCCGCTCATCGCGCTCGCGCCCGACATGGCGCGCCACATTTCGCCACAAGGCCACGCGATTCTGTCCGGCATTCTCAACGACCAGGCGAAAGACGTGGTCGAGGCCTACGAAGCCCAAGGATTCAAGGCGATTTCGTCGCGAGAATTCGGCGACTGGACGACGTTGGTGGTCGAAAACCGGGTGTGACAGAAACGTATTGTTTCTCCGAAACACCGCGTTTGACACGGCGGCGCCACATTTGCGCCGCGGGTCTGCCCCATTTTGGCGGAAATATCGTCACATACCAACGCAACACGTCACCGCGACGACCAGAAGACGGAGCCTCACATGTCGGACGCCAACTACGCTCGCTTCAACCAGCGCCTGAACGAAATCGAGTCCCGCCACAGTGCCCGCGCTTCGGGCTTTGTCCGCCTGGTGGAGCGCAACGGCATCCTGACGCCGGTCGAAAAAGCGCGCGGACGTCGCGGTCTGCCGGTTCGCGGCATCGTGCTGTCGCTGCTGGCCTTCCTCGTGTTCAAGGGCTTCCTGATGGCGCATCTCGGCGCGCTCACCTATGTCGATCGCGTCGCCGCGCTGGAAGCGGGCAATGTCGTCGAGCAGATGGGCGCCTGGGCGATGCGCGCCGACCCGGTGACGCTGTTCATCGCCCAGCAGATCGGTTCGCTGTTCTGATCGCGTACTCCGGGGCGGTGGCGGGGATCTCCGTCGCCCGCCCGCCCCGTGAAGGCGATCATCCGAACGCCGCGTCCTGACGACGCGGCGTTTTCGTTTTCGGGTCACGCGATCCCGTCCGATCCCCTGGCCGGGGGCGGTGCGCGTCAGCCCTCGAGGTCGATCTCCACCAGACCGAGCGCGCGGGCGCTCTCGGTCGACAGGATGCCGGAATTCAGCCCGCGCGCGATCTGGAAATTGCGGATCGCGGTGCGGGTGGCGCCGTCGAGCTGGCCCGAGACGACGCCCTGGTAGACTCCCCGGGTCTTCAGCGCGCGCTGCACCGAGGAAATGAACTCGGGCGTCCAGCGCGGCGGGCAGGGGGTCTCGAAGAAGATTTCCTCGCGGCCCGTCACCAGCTTCTGGCTCTTGCGCTCCTCGTACTGGGCGGGCTTCAGGATATTGCCGTTGGGCGCGATCTCGGGCTCCGCCACCAGCACCTTCTCGCTCACCTGTTCGATCACCGCGGGCGTCACGTCCTTGCCGTAGCAGGCGCCGGGGCGGGCGTCGGGCGGGCCCATGGTGAAATCGGTGATGATGACCTCGTCGCCGAGGTCGAGGCGCGTGGCGGCATCGTTGTTCGAAGCGCAGGCGGCGAGCATCGCCATCAGGGCGAGCCCGGCTGCGCGCACGGTTGTGCGGGCGGGAAGTTTTGACATCTGGACCATCTGCTCGTTGCTCGTTTCCGGTTCTTCCGACCGTTGCGGCGAGTCTAGCGCGTTTTTCGCCCCGCGCCTAGCGCCGGTTTGGCCCGGTGCGGGGCGCCGTTCGACCGGCTTTGGCCCGGCCTCACCCTTCCGGCAGCGCCAGCCGGTCGAGCAGCGGCGAGATATCCTCGATCGTCTCGGCGATGATCTGCACCACGCCGCTCTCGCGCTGCAGCCGGCCGGTGACCCGCAGGGCGCGCCCGGCCACCACCGCGCGCCGGTGGCGCTCGTAGGCCTGGCGCCAGACGATGATGTTGGCGATGCCGGTCTCGTCTTCCAGCGTGATAAAGATCACCCCGTTCGCGGTGCCGGGCCTTTGGCGGACCATGACGAGGCCCGCCACCGTCACCCGGGCGCCGACCGGCGGGCGGTCGAGCAGCGCATGAGGCACCGCCGCCGGCGGGCGCGGCCAGCGGTGGCCCGTCGGGTCCGGGGTCAGGGCGGGCGAGAGGCTCATGGCAGGCTCATGGGAAGCTCCGAATTTGGAACAAACATAGAACAATTTCACATTCGCGCAAGCGGACCGTGCGCTGTGCAAAACGGGGTGGCGGGGCCGGGATCGCTTCGCTAGAAAGCCCCCGAACCAGATTGGAGACGGCCAGATGGCGAAGATCACCTATATCGAGCACAACGGCACCGAGCACGTCGTCGACGTGGCCAACGGGCTCACCGTGATGGAAGGCGCGCGCGACAACGGCATTCCCGGGATCGAGGCCGATTGCGGCGGGGCCTGCGCCTGTTCGACCTGCCATGTCTACGTTGCCGAGGATTGGGTCGAGAAGCTGCCGGCGAAAGAGCCGATGGAAGCCGATATGCTCGATTTCGCCTTCGAGCCCGATCCGACCCGCTCGCGGCTCACCTGCCAGATCAAGGTCACCGACGCGCTCGACGGGCTGGTGGTGACGATGCCCGAGAAGCAGATCTGACGCTTTCACGGGCTTGTGTGTCCCCGGCGGCGGGGACAGGCGCTAGGCTTTCCCTGTTTCACGAGGCCGGGGCAGGACGATGCGCAGCTTATTGACATTTCTTTCTTTTCTGGCGCTCTCCGGGGCCGCGCGAGGGCAGGGGATCGCCGCCGCGACCTATGCCGAACCGACCGGGCGCTACGATCACGGCGTGCTGGGCGACGCGGTCGAATGGGGGGCGCTGCGGCTCGATCTCGTCGACGGCACGTCGCGGCTGATCCGTCTGGGCGAGACCCGGGTGTTCGAAGACATCGCGCCCCGCCTGATCCGGGATGCGGACGGCGCGGCGTTGGCGATGGTGGTCGAGAGCGATCTCGCGAAAGGCGCGCGGCTCGCGCTCTACGATGCCGCCGGGCCGGTGGCCGCCACCCCGTTCATCGGCCAGAGCCACCGCTGGCTCGCGCCTGTGGGGGCGGGGGATCTCGACGGCGACGGACGGATCGAGATCGCCTATGTCGACCGCCCGCATCTTGCGCGCACCCTGCGGATCTGGCGGTTCGACGGCGGCGCGCTCACCGAGGTGGCCGCCTACGCGGGCGTGACCAACCACCAGATCGGCTGGGATTTCATCGCCGGGGGCTTGCGCGATTGCGGCGCGGGGCCCGAGATGGTGCTCGCGTCGGCGGACTGGACCCGGCTGCTCGCGCTCCGGTTCGACGGGCAGGCGTTCGCCTCCGCCGATCTCGGCCCCTGGTCGCGGCCGGCCTCCGAGGCGGCGCTCGCCTGCCGCTAGCCGCCGGCGACCGCGGGCACGGCGAGGAACACCAGCACGAAGGCCGCCGCCTGGATCACGTGGTAGAGCGCGTTGTGGCTGAGCCCGAGGCCCCGGATGCCCAGGGCCTGCTGCACCGCGCCCGCGAGCGCGAGCCCGAGGCCCGCCACGCCAAGCCAGTGCCCGCCCCAGGCGAAGCCCGCCAGCAGCGCGAGCGTCGGCGGCAGGCTGAAGCCCGAAGCAAGGAAGAAGTTGCGGGTGACGAAGATCGCGAGCCCGGCGAGCAGGGCGAGCTGCCCCCAGGCGACCGCCGCGCCCAACCACGGGGCGAGCCCGAACAGACGCGCCGCGATCAGCCAGAGGAAGGCGCTGGCGAGCCCCATCGCCAGCATCGTCGCGAGCCAGATCGCCGCGCCCGCGCCGTGCCCCCGGTCGGTGAACCAGCCATGCGAGAGCGCCCCGAGAAAGGCGGCGAGCCCGAGCGCGGCGAACACGCCCGCGAACAGCGCCGCGACGCCGCCGTCCGCCGCCAGCGCGCCCGCGAATCCGAAGGCCAGCGCCGCCAGGGCGAAATCGGTCAGCGTGACGTCAGGCTCCTGCAATCCGGCCCCCGTTTTCTTGCCCGAAGTTCCTTCGGGGGGGCCGGGGGACAGACAGCCCCCCGCTGTTGCCGTGAAGATGGCGCAGGGCGGCAAAAGTGATCAAAATATCACCTTCCTACCCGCGAGTTTCGCAAAAAGTTCGAAAAGTGAAATTCTGTCACAGCGCCCGCCAGCCGATGTCGCGCCGGCAGAAGCCCTCCGGCCAGTCGATCGCGTCGACCATCGCATAGGCCCGGTCGCGGGCCACCCGCAGGCTCTCGCCCCGGGCGGTGACGTTCAGCACCCGGCCGCCGGTCGCGACGATCCGGCCGTCCTTCTCGGCGGTGCCGGCGTGAAACACCATATGGGCGGAATCCTCGCGCGCGCCCTCGAGCCCGCCGATGACCGATCCCTTCGCATAGGCGCCCGGATAGCCTTTCGCCGCCAGAACCACCGTCATCGCGTGGTCGTCGGCCCAGTTCACCCGCGCCTCGGCAAGCCGCCCCTCGGCGGCGGCGAGCATCAGGTCGAGCGCCTGGGCACCCAGCCGCATCATCAGCACCTGG